>NZ_JBFULU010000061.1:0-38750 GCF_054049735.1 Bradyrhizobium sp. P5_C12 | reverse complement strand
GCCATAGACTTCCGGGCAATCGCGCCAGCGCGAGCCAGATTTCAGCATGTGCACGATGCCGCTGATCACGCGTCGATCATCGACCCGATGGGCTCCCTTGCGCCCTCGCGGCAACAACGGCTCAACCCGCCGCCATTCCGCATCGCTGAGCCAGTAGACCTGCTTTGCCATTCAAGCCTCCCTTCCGCTGAGATGCTTGAATCACAAACTAATTTCAGATGGAATCCCTATTGAGTACAGACCCTAGCGCGCCCCGGCGCGTTTGCGTGTGAAGCAGATTACAGGCGATCTTGCCGCGGCGGGCCGCCGACCGTCGCGGTCCATTGCATCGGCGCTTCGGTGCCGTCGCCTTCTACTTGCAGCTTTTGCAGATCGTCAGCTTGCGTTTCAACGCCTCGTCTTCCTGATCGATCGCTTCCTGTGCCGCGACGCCTTTTGTATCCGGATTGGGCTTGGAGCCTTTTGCTGCGCGTGACCGCATTGGTCGGGTCGCCTGATCCGGCGTGCCATTGTCCTCGACGGTGCCGACGCTAAAGCCATCGTAATCGGCGGCAGGATTCGGCAAGGATGGAGGCCCACCGGTCGCCGGTATCGACGACACGCCGTCAGACGCCGCCGGAGAATTTTTGGTGCCCGCTTGCGGCGATGCTTTGGGCGGAGCGAGCGAGACCGGCGGCGCGGGGGAAGTCTGTCCTCTCGCGCTGTCCTGTGACCAGACGCCAACAACCATGCAGCTGAGCGCCAAGAGCGTCGTGTTTTTCATCCGCGTCCTTCAAACAGCTTTGGTTCGGCGATTGATAGCATGACTCTCCGAGCCGCGCTGTATTGAAATATGCCGGCTCGTTGGGTGGGTAGTCGAAGCGAAACCCATCCAACTCCACCTTTGCGATTGGATCGAGTCAGTTCATTCCACCTCTGCCGCTCGCTTACGCAAACGCCGCTTGATGACCTCGCCCAAAGGGCTATCCGGTGACTTGCGAAATCCTTGCAGTTTTTTCACCCGACCTTTGATCAGGACCTGCGATTGCGCTTCGTCTGCGACTTCACTTGCAATACTCCCTTGCGCAGAGAGTAAAACCCGCCGCACGGAGCGGCGCTCGTCTTGATGAGAGAGCTGTTTGCTGCGTGGAATGTTCTTTCGGCTGCTCTTCTGGTTTTCGCCATACGTATTGCGTCGGTCGAGTTCATAGCTCTGCTGCTTTTTGTCCTGTGGAGTTTTCGTCTTGCTCATCGATTTCGCCTCATTCCAGCGCCGACGACGGCTCTGGCATTTGTCGCGGTTGTATCGGACGAATTGATCTACCCTCAATGCCGTGGAATATCCAGCTGTGATGAGCCCGCGGCAAAGTAGTCTCGTAGCCCGGATGGAGCGAAGCGTAATCCGGGACAGCTGTGTCCGCGGGAGCCGCTCCCCGGATTTCGCTGCGCTCCATCCGGGCTACGATCCATTGCGTTGCCCGACGGGCAAAACACACCATCATTGGGTCAATCGCTCGCCATCAAAACATTCGTATTTACAGAAATTCTGGTTTGCCGTACAACCCTGGACATCCCGGCCCGCCACAAGGGGCGTTTCGCGGCCGTCACGGGACGCGGGCAGGGGTGCGGTGGACGCGACGGCGTCGGCGCGCAGGGTTGGCTGCAGGGCGGAGATCCTTCGTGAGCAGCGGCACGCGCGGTACGACACGGCGCTGACAGCATCCCCGTTCGGCTTCGACGGCGAGCGCACGCCAGCCGTCGATGATGCGGACGGGGATGTGCGCGGACGGAGAAGTCGTGTGGTCCTGACGCCCGGGGTCTGTGCGTCAAGTCATGCGGTGATGTGGCGGCTCAACCGGGCACGCGCGTCAGCCAGCTGCATGGCGACGGGGGCAATAGTGCATCGCTCCCCGGGGAGAGCACGAAGGACACCGTTAAAACCAACCGCGCAGGGAAGGCCGGGATGTCTCCGGCGTCACCTGTGGTCCGCCCGTGCGCATTAAACCCGCACACGGGATTGCGGGTGCCAGCCGGCGCCCGGCCTTCCCTGCGCCCTCTCTTCGAAGAGGGTGGGAGAAGACAGCAAAGCCCGGGCGAAACAAACCGCGGGAATGCGGAATCGTGCCCGCTGGGGAGGTGGGAATTGAAAGTGCGCCGGGTTCTGGCCTCGCGGCACGGCCGTTCGGCCCTCGGCGCCAGATCTTGGGCGCCAGATCTTGAGCGCGCCAGGTCTCGTCGTTACTTCAGCGACGAGCTGATCGAGTTGAACTTGTTGTTGAGGAGCGCGCTGCCCGTGTTGTTCACGATCGTAACGATCGCGAGCGCGATACCGGCGGCGATCAATCCGTACTCGATGGCGGTGGCGCCATTTTCATCGGCAAGGAAAGACCTGAGCAAACTCATCGCCAACTCCTCTTCATTCGGTACAATGTATGCCCGCGTCGTTTCAGAGCGGTAAATTGATTGATCAGGCTTTTGCGCGCGTCAAAGGTGCAGGTTTGGCGAGCCTCGCCTGCTGTCTCATAGCGTGGCACCCGTTAAACCAGCGTTTCTATAGTCAATCCAAATGGACCTAAATCGGCAAAACCCTCAACCATCGTCCGGGATGGCGAGGGGTGAAGGCATCCCAGGGCGCTGCCGTGTCTCAGGGCGCGATGCTGCGTCCCGGCGCGCCCTTGCGCTGCAGTTTCAGCACGTCTGCGAGGCGTCCGACCAGATATCCCATCATGCGCGGCCGTGTCCGCGCCGCAGCGTCGGCGACCCGCTCGTCATCGGTCGTATCGTTCACGATACCGATGTAGTTCTTTCTGACTTCCTGCTGCACGGGCACGCGAACCTTGGCTCAATCGATGGCGGGACCATGCTGCGCGCGAAGGCAATCGACGGTTAATTTTGTCTCCCGTAGGAATACGTTGGCGCAGCACGATGGAAGGGCGTGCCGGAAACGACGGTGCCGCTTAACCGATTGTTGAGGCTGTTCGTCAACGGGTCGGCAACGATACCAATGTCGAGAGCAAGCTTGGCTCTCATACGCGCCGTCCGTCCGCGTTCAGCGCCCGCAACATCGCGATGCGGGCAAACAGCAGCCAGCCTCCGCCGGTCTCGGCCGCCTGGATCAAGGTCTCGATGGCGGTCTGCCAATGCGCCTCGTGCTGCGCGTCCTCCGGCAATTGCATGATGTGGTCGGCCGCCTGCTGAAGCGTGAGCAGCTTGCGCCCGTTGCGCAAGGGAATGGGATCGTCGAACGGCGCCGACCAGGGCATGTCAGGCCGGCCGCTCCATCGACGATCTCACGACGCGCTTCGCCTCCGGGCCGTTGCCGCTATCCGGCCTTCTTGGCCCGCGCCGGCGCGCGCACCGGCTTGTCGGCCTTCTTCGGAGTTTCCCTGGGCGCTTCCTTGGCAGTCGCGGCTTGCTTGCCGCCCTTGCCGGCGATCGGCAACAGCATCTCGCGCTGGCCTTCGACGCGCTTCTTCGGCTTCTTGCCCTTGACGGTCTCTTTGGCGACCTTCGCCGCGGGCGCTGCGTCCTTCTCGTTCGCGATGCTCTTCTTCAGCGCGTCCATCAGGTTGATGACGTTGCCGCCGGTCCTCGGCGTGGCCTTGGCCGAGATCGGCGTGCCGGAACGCTTCTTGTTGATGAGGTCGATCAGCGCTGTCTCGTAGTGATCCTCGAACAGCTCGGGGTCGAACGCACCGGACTTCTTCTCGACGATGTGCTTGGCGAGGTCGAGCATGTCCTTCGTCAGCTTCACGTCCTGGATGTCGTCGAAATATTCCTTTTCGCTGCGCACCTCGTAGGGGTAGCGCAGCAGCGTGCCCATCAGGCCGCTCTCGAGCGGCTCCAGCGCGATGATGTGCTCGCGGTTGGTCAGCACCACGCGGCCGATCGCCACCTTGTCCATGCTGCGGATGGTCTCGCGGATCACGGCATAGGCGTCGTGGCCGACCTTGCCGTCCGGCACGAGGTAGTAGGGGCGGATCAGGTAGCGGTTGTCGATGTCGGTCTTCGGCACGAACTCGTCGATATCGATGGTGTGGGTCGAGTCGAGCGCGATGTCGTCGAGCTCGTCCTTGGTGACCTCGATATAGGTGTCGGTGTCGACCTTGTAGCCCTTGACGATGTCCTCGGAGGTCACCTCGTCGCCGGTCTCGGCGTCGACCTTGAGGTACTTGATCCGGTGGCCCGTCTTGCGGTTGATCTGGTTGAACGAGACCTTCTCGGTATCCGACGTGGCCGGATAGAGCGCGACCGGGCAGGTCACGAGCGACAGACGCAGAAAACCCTTCCAATTGGCGCGGGGGGCCATGGGCTACTCCAAACGCAACGGGGACAACGGGTAACGATAACATCGGGGAACAACGAATCATAGCAAGCGGCCGGGCGGAATCTTGCAACGGCGTTAACCGTTGGGCGCGGGGGTGCCGTCCGGGCCTGCGCCAAATGGTCGGAACATCGCATCGGATGCGGCGTTGCCACCGGATATCGCCGCGAGGAAGTCGCGGCGGTCGGCCGCGACAGCCAGCGATTTGAGGTCACCATGGCAACCACGCGAGACCACCGTCAGATCGTCGAAACCGCGACCGAGGCACGCCAGGGCGAGCCGGGACCGTCGGTGGCGGCGCTGCTTGCCATCTCGACCGGGCTTGCGATCCTGATCCTCGCCGTGGTCTGGTTCGTGTTCTTCCGGACCTGACGGCGAAGTCTGGACCTTCCGACTCACCGCATAACGCGGCACATTGCGCCCGCCACGCCGCCGGCTCGTCCGGTGGCCTGGCGGGCGCAATCGCGTCGGTGCGTGGCAGAGCGTATATGACCAAAAAGTAACATTCCGCGGTTCCCTGCGTTCATATTCAGTTCACGCCGGAATTGATCATCTGTGGCGGTCGATCATGCTGCCTGTCCTGCAGCCTATCTTTGGAGAGAAGCGTGCGCCTGCTCGTTGTTGAGGACGACCCCGATCTCAATCGCCAGCTCACCAAGGCCCTGACCGACGCCGGCTACGTCGTCGACCGCGCCTTTGACGGCGAGGAAGGGCATTATCTCGGCGACAACGAGCCCTACGACGCCGTCGTGCTCGACATCGGCCTGCCGAAGAAGGACGGCATCTCGGTGCTGGAGGCCTGGCGCCGCAACGGCCGCACCATGCCGGTCCTGATCCTGACCGCACGCGACCGCTGGAGCGACAAGGTCCAGGGGTTCGACGCCGGGGCCGACGACTACGTCGCAAAACCGTTCCATCTGGAGGAGGTGCTGGCGCGCATCCGCGCGCTGCTGCGCCGCTCGACCGGCCATGCCCAGAGCGAGCTGAGCTGCGGCCCGGTCACGCTCGACACCAGGACCGGCCGGGTCAGCGTCTCCGGCAATCCTGTGAAGATGACCTCGCACGAATATCGGCTTCTGGCCTACCTGATGCACCATTCGGGGCGCGTCGTCTCGCGCACCGAGCTGGTCGAGCACCTCTACGACCAGGATTTCGACCGCGACTCCAATACGATTGAGGTGTTCGTCGGCCGCATCCGCAAGAAGCTCGACGTCGACATCATCCAGACCGTCCGTGGCCTCGGCTATCTCCTGACCCCGCCGCCCGCTCCGGGCGCTTGAGGCCTTCTCGGGCTTGACGGGAGGCCGAACAGGGGGCCTTGGTCCGGTCATGACCTCCGACGACCCGACATCCTGCGCTTTCCGGGATCCTTCCGATGGCCGCTAGCTCGCTTGCCAACCGACTGTTCCTGTCGGCGACCGCGTGGCTGGTGGTGATCCTGGCCATCACCGGCGTGGTGCTGTCATCGGTCTACAAGAACGCCACCGAGCGCGCCTTCGACCGCCGGCTCAACCTTTATCTGCGCACACTGATCGCCGAGGTCGCCACCCCCGACGAGCCGCCGGACCGCCAGTTCCAGTCGCTCGGCGAGCCCCTGTTCGAATTGCCGCTGTCCGGCTGGTACTGGCAGATCACGCGGACCGACACCGAAAAGCCGGAGGTGCGCTCGTCGCGCTCGCTCTGGGACAAGAAGCTGCCGAAGCTGGAAGAGCAGGGCTCCGAGCTCACAGCTGCCGGCATCCGGCTCGCTTATGTCGACGGGCCCGAGGGCCAGAACCTGCGGATGGTGGAGCGGCCGGTCGATCTCGGCGGCGACGGCAAATATCTCGTCAGCGTCGCTGGCGACGATACCGAGATTTTCGACGAGACGCGCAGCTTCGACTACTATCTCGGCGGCACATTCACCGCGCTCGGCATCGTGCTGCTGTTGACCACGGTGTTCCAGGTCCGCTTCGGCCTCGCACCGCTCAAGCGCATCTCGGAGTCGATTGCCGACATCCGCTCCGGCCGGGCGGAGCGGCTCGAGGGCGAATTCCCGGTCGAGATCGCACCTCTGGCGCGCGAGACCAACGCGCTGATCGACGCCAATCGCGAGATCGTCGAGCGGGCCCGCACCCATGTCGGCAATCTCGCGCATGCGATCAAGACGCCGCTCTCGGTCATCGTCAACGAGGCCGGCGTGCACGCCGCCGACCCGTTCGCCGCAAAGGTCATGGAGCAGGCCGACGTGATGCGCGATCAGGTCGCCCATCACCTGGAGCGCGCCCGTATCGCGGCGAGGGTCTCGGTGGTCGCGACCGTGACGGAGGTTGCACCCGCCATCGAGGCGCTGCGGCGGACCATGGAGAAGATCCATCGCGACCGCGGTATCGTCGTCGAGGCCAAGGCCGATCCGTCGGCAAAATTCCGGGGCGAGCGGCAGGACCTGGAGGAGATGGTCGGCAACCTCGTCGACAATGCCTGCAAATGGGCCGCCTCGCACGTCTTCATCGAGGTCCTGGTGGAGGCGCCGCACCAGGCGGGCGCAGGTCCGCGCTTGCGGATCATCGTCGATGACGACGGCCGCGGGCTGTCGGAGACCGAGCGGGCCCAGGTCTCGCGGCGCGGGCAGCGGCTCGACGAGTCGAAGCCCGGTTCCGGGCTCGGCCTTTCCATCGTGGTCGACCTCGCCGCGCTCTACGGCGGCAGCCTCTCGCTCGGCAGCGCGCCGATCGGAGGGCTGCGGGCCGAGCTGGGCCTCCCCGGAATATAATCCTTTGTTCCGGCATGGCTTTTCGCCTTGGCGGGCGACGCCCGGGAGGAAATCGGGGGCATTCGGCGCGACTTCCTCAACGGCTTCTTAAGGCGCGCGCCCCTATGATCGCGCCCGGACGCATCCCATGTCCGCCACTTTACCGTGCATTACCCGGGCGCATGAGCCAGACATCGATCGAGCGGCTGAGGGAATATCTCGCGCAGCTCCCGCCGCAATCGCAGGCGCTGCTGATGCGGGAGTTCGAGCGTGCGCTGGAGCGTGGCCAGGACACGGCGGTGGCGACCCTCGTGCTCGAGCAGCTGCGCAAGATCGTGCGCAAGACGGAAGCCGACGAGGCCCCCGCGCCGCGCACCGACGATCTGTCGCGGCTCTTGTTCCAGGTGCTGGAACCGTTTCTGGTCGAGGCCGGCGCGCCGATCCGGGTCGGACAGATCCGCCGGTCCTCGCTATTGCCGATCTGGCAATGGCTCGGCCGCGACGGTGCCCCGGACAAGGTGAATGAATTCGAGGCCGCGCTGGCGCGCATGCCGGTGGCGGACAGTGCGGGGCAGGTCGAAGCCCTGGCGCAGAAGCTCCAGGCCGTCGCCGCGGACGCCATCTTCGCGCTGACCGGGCCCGGCGGCGGCGACAAGTCGCGCGCGCTCGCCCGCGTCGGTCCGCCCAACGTGATCGAGGATCTGTATTCGACCGGGGCGGTGCTTGCGGTTCGCGAGGCCATCGCCACCCTGAACGAAAAGCTGCCGCGCTTCCTGCGCGCCTTCGGCGATTCCCAGATCGCCTCGGTGATGGCCGCGCTCAACATTCCGGCGCTGCAGACGCCGCAGATGCTGCCCTTCGCGCTGTCGATGGTGGTGCAGCGGATGACCGCGCCGTGGCAGATCATCCGCCTCGCCATCAAGATTGCGGCGTCCGACGACGAGATCCGCGTCGCGGCAACGCCCTATGGCGTCGCCGTCACCATCGCCCTGCACGATTTGTCCTGCGTTGCCGCCATCCTGCGCATGGACATCAAGCGCAGCTATTTCGACAACGTCGCCGACAATCTCAAGGCGCTGCACGACGGCGTGCGCGGCCTGCGCACCGAGCTCGATCTGCGCAACGATTCCGCCTGGGGCAAGCAGTTGACCTCGATCCGGGCCGACATCTCCAATGCGCTCCAGTCCGAGATCGACAGCGTTCCCGGCCGTGTTCGCCGTATCCTGCGCCAGCGTCCCGAGAAGGACATTCCGCCGGGGGCGCGGATCGACAGCACCGAGGTGGAGGAGACCGCGGCGCTGATCGACTTCGTCGCAACCTGCCGCAACTATGCCAGCGAGCTTGCGATCAACGAGGTGACGCTGCGCACCTATTCCGACCTCCAGCAATATGTGGAGCGCTCGACCGAGCAGCTGGTGCAGTCGCTGCGCGCGGCCGATCACAAGGTCCGCACCTATCGGCAGCAGCAGGTGCAGGCCGCGATTCGTTTCTGCCAGTTGCTGTTCGGTGACGATTACGCCTCGCTGATGAGCCGCGCCGCGGAAAACGCGCTGACCGGCGAGCGCAAATCGTCGCGCGCAAGTTGATCCAAGCGCATATTTTCGTGATCACAATTTGTGGTTGACGATGCCGGTGGCGAGCCCTACGGTCGACGTGCCGGTCCGGGGAATTTCTATCTGTGGGCGCATGAAACCACTTATCAGCTTCGTTGAAATCGAGAACCGCGTAATCGTGGCGAAGTACCAGAGATTGATGGTCAGGGCGAAGGTGGTGCTGGTCGAAAAGGGAAGCGGTCGGCAGTTTCCGGAGACGACCACGACGATCGCGTCGCCGGTTCCCGTTGGCGCGTTGCGCATCAGATTGCCGGATGCGATCCGGCCGGGAACGTACTTCCTGAAGGCCATCAACGGGCACGGCGAGGACGCCGCCCAGAGTGTAGACTTCGAGATACACTAAGCCGTTGGATTTCCACGATTTCGAGACGGCATCGGGTCGCGGCAAATTGACAATTGTCAATTGCCGCATCGTCCAGCCGTGGTGTAAAGCCACCTGTGGGCGCGGCTCGCGCGCCGCCGGAAGCTTGCCTGATGACGCTATGGTTCGTGTTCGCGCTGATGACGGTCGCGGCGATCTTCGCCGTGCTCTGGCCGCTCGGCCGCGGCGTGCGCGCGCAAGGCCGCGACGCTGAGACCCAAGACGCTCAAGATCAAGACACTCAAATTCAGGGCAGCGAGGTCGCGGTTTACAAGGACCAGTTGGCCGAGCTCGAGCGCGATCTCGGCGCAGGGCTGATCGCGGCACCGGAAGCCGAGGCCGCACGCGTCGAGATCAGCCGCAGGCTGCTCGCCGCGGCCGGCCATGAGCCCGCGCCGGCGTCGAAGTCGAGTCTCAAATGGCGCCGCGCCGCGGCCGTGCTGGCGCTCGTTGGCCTGCCGCTCGTCGCGATCGGCGTCTACATGCCGCTCGGTTCGCCCATGCTTCAGGACTTTCCGCTGGCGCAGCGCGAGCGCGGGTCAGGGTCCGGCATGGCGCGGTCGCTCGAGACCCTTGTCGTGCAGGTCGAGCAACATCTGGAAAAGAATCCGACCGATGGGCGCGGCTGGAACGTGCTCGCGCCGGTGCTGGAGCGGCTCGGCCGCTTCGATGATGCGGCGCGCGCCTACCGTAACTCGCTCACCTACAACGGCGAGAGCGCGGAACGCAGGTCCAACCTCGGCGAGGCGCTGTCGGCTGCCGCCGGCGGCGTGGTGACCGCGGAAGCCAAGGCCGAATTCGAGCGCGCGCGTGCGCTGGACGCCGACGATCCCAAGGCGAACTACTTCCTCGGGCTCGCCGCCGAGCAGGACGGCCGCAAGGACGATGCGGCCACGATCTGGCGCGCGCTGCTTGCCAAAGCGCCGGCGGATGCGCCGTGGCGGCCTCTGGTGCAATCCGCGCTCGCAAGGGCCGGCGGCGGCGGGCTGCCGGCGCTGTCGGACGAGACGATCGCTGCGTCCAAGGACATGAGCGAGGGCGATCGCGGCGCCATGGTGCGCGGCATGGTCGAGCGTCTGGCCACGCGGTTGAAGCAGAACGGCGATGACGTCGAGGGTTGGCTGCGCCTGGTGCGCGCCTATCTCGTGATGGGCGAGCGCGACAAGGCGAGGGGCGCCTCGACCGACGCGCGTCAGGCGGTCGCCAACGACGCCGAGCGGCTGCGCCAGCTCAACGAAGGTCTCAAGACGCTCGGGCTCGACGGATGACGATTTTGGGACGAGACGAGCCGAGAACGGATACGCCATGACCCGCAAGCAGCGACGTATGACCATTATCGGCGGCTCGCTCGCCGTGCTCGCGCTCGCGGCCGCGCTGGTGCTCAACGCACTTCGCGATTCCATCGTGTTCTTCTCGACCCCGACCATGGTCGCCGAGAAGCACGTTGCGCCCGGCAAGCGGTTTCGCCTCGGCGGCCTGGTGCAGCCCGGCTCGCTCCAGCGCGGCGACAATCTCGCGGTGACGTTTGAAGTCGCCGACGGCGGTGCCAAGCTGCCGGTCGCCTACAAGGGCATTTTGCCCGACCTGTTCCGCGAAGGGCAGGGTGTCGTCGCCGAAGGCGCGCTCGACGCCAACGGCGTGTTCAAGGCCGACACCGTGCTTGCCAAGCACGACGAGACTTACATGCCCAAGGACGTCGCCGATGCCCTGAAGAAGCAGGGGCATTGGAAGGACGATTACGGCGCCAAGGCTTCGGATAGCGTAAAGCCTGCGGCGACGACCGCGCAGGGCAACCCGCAGGGAGCAGTGCGTTGATCGCGGAATCCGGACATTACGCGCTGGTGCTCGCGCTCGCGCTGGCGCTGATCCAGTCGATCGTGCCGCTGATCGGTGCACGCTTGCGCGACGTTGGCCTGATGAACGTGGCGCGCTCCGCCGCGCTGGCGCAGCTTTTGTTCGTCGGGGCCTCGTTCTTGGCCCTCGTGATACTGCACGTGAACTCGGATTTCTCCGTCGCCAACGTCTACGAGAACTCCCATTCGATGAAGCCGCTGATCTACAAGATCACCGGCGTGTGGGGGAACCATGAAGGCTCGATGCTGCTGTGGGTGTCGATCCTGGCGCTGTTCGGCGGGCTGGTCGCGGCGTTCGGCAACAATCTGCCGCTGTCGCTGCGCGCGCATGTGCTCGCAGTCCAGGCCTGGATCGCCAGCGCCTTCTATCTCTTCATCCTGGTGACCTCGAACCCGTTCCTACGTATCGCCAATCCGCCGATCGAGGGCCGCGATCTCAACCCGGTGCTTCAGGACATCGGCCTCGCTGTGCATCCGCCGATGCTCTATCTCGGCTATGTCGGCTTCTCGATCTCGTTCTCCTTCGCGATCGCGGCGCTGCTCGAGGGTCGCATCGATGCGGCCTGGGCGCGCTGGGTGCGTCCGTGGACGCTGGTCGCCTGGATATTCCTGACGCTCGGCATCGCGATGGGCTCCTATTGGGCCTATTACGAGCTCGGCTGGGGCGGCTGGTGGTTCTGGGACCCGGTCGAGAACGCCTCACTGATGCCGTGGCTCGCCGGCACCGCACTGCTGCACTCGGCGCTGGTGATGGAGAAGCGCAATGCGCTGAAGGTCTGGACCATCCTGCTGTCGATCCTGACCTTCTCGCTGTCGCTGCTCGGCACCTTCCTGGTGCGTTCGGGCGTCATCACCTCGGTGCACGCCTTTGCCACCGATCCGACCCGCGGCGTGTTCATTCTCCTGATCCTCTGCCTGTTCATCGGCGGCAGCCTGTCGCTGTTCGCTGGACGCGCGACCGCGTTGAAGCAGGGCGGCCTGTTCGCGCCGATCTCGCGCGAGGGCGCGCTGGTGCTGAACAATCTGCTGCTCACCGTGGCCTGCGCCGTCGTGCTGTTCGGCACGCTCTATCCGCTGGCGATGGAAGTGCTTGCCGATTTCAAGATGTCGGTCGGTGCGCCGTTCTATAACCTCACCTTCGTGCCCCTGTTCACACTGCTGCTGCTCGCCGTGCCGTTCGGGCCGATGCTGGCGTGGAAGCGGGGCGATCTGCTCGGCGTCACCCAGCGGCTGCTCGCGGCGGGCGTTGCCAGCCTCGTTGTAATCGCCATCGTCTGGGCCTGGACGCGTGGCGGCAGTGCGCTGGCGCCATTGGCAATCGGGCTTGGCGTCTTCGTCATCGCCGGTGCAGCGACGGATCTGGCCGAACGAACCGGCTTGTTTCGCCTGCCATTCGCAACGACGCTGCATCGCGCCCGCGGCCTGCCGCGTTCGACCTGGGGCTCGGTGTTCGCGCATGCAGGGCTCGGCGTCGCGCTGATCGGGATCGTCTGCGAGACCACCTGGAACAGCGAATACATCGCGACGATGAAGCAGAACGACGTCGCCCACATCGCCGGCTACGATCTGAAGCTGGACGGGCTGTTTCAGCGCCAGGGCCCCAACTACCGCGAGATGATCGCCGAGTTCAACGTCAGCCGTGACGGCGAGACGCTCAGCGTCATGACGCCGTCCAAGCGCAGCTTCACCACCCGCGGCTCGTCGACCACGGAGGCCGCGCTGCTGACGCGTGGTGCAAGCCAGCTCTATGTCTCGCTCGGCGACGCCACCGCCGAGGGCGCAATCGCCGTGCGCATCTATCACAAGCCGCTGGTGCTGCTGATCTGGTGGGGACCGGTGCTGATGGCGTTCGGCGGCATGCTCTCGCTGTCCGACCGGCGCTTGCGGGTCGGCGCGCCGAAACCGGCGCGGGCCAAGCAACGCCTCCAGCCGGCGGAGTGAACCGATGCGTCGGATGGTGCTGGCGATTGTCGCGATGATGCTGCTGGC
Source organism: Bradyrhizobium sp. P5_C12 (assembly GCF_054049735.1). Lineage (NCBI taxonomy): Bacteria > Pseudomonadati > Pseudomonadota > Alphaproteobacteria > Hyphomicrobiales > Nitrobacteraceae > Bradyrhizobium > Bradyrhizobium sp. P5_C12. Next base: position 25,900 of record NZ_JBFULU010000061.1, on the reverse strand, counting down.
CTGGCCCGCGGCCTATGCCGTGCAGCCCGACGAGATCATGACGGACCCCGCGAAGGAAACCCGCGCGCGTGAATTGTCGCGCGAGCTGCGCTGCATGGTCTGCCAGAACCAGTCGATCGACGATTCCGACGCACCGCTTGCGCGCGATCTGCGGCTGCTGGTGCGCGAGCGGATCGCGGCCGGCGACAGCAATTCGCAGGTGCTCGACTTCCTCGTGGCGCGCTACGGCGAGTTCGTGCTGCTGAAGCCGCGCTTCGAGCGGCAGACCTTGCTGTTGTGGTTGCTCGCGCCGCTGCTGCTGGCCGGCGGCGGTCTGGCGTTGTGGCTGCAAATCCGGCGTCGCGCCCGGAATGGTGCAGACGTACCAGCACCGCCGCTCACGCCCGATGAAGAAGCGCAGCTCGCCGCATTGATGTCCGACGACGCCAAATCGCGCTAGCTACGTAATGATACGTAGGCTGCGCAGCGCAGCGTGTTTCATGCTCTGTTGACCTTTGTCTGGAAGCTTGTCGCGAAATTCGATTCCAGACTTTGAGTCCTCAGCAATGTTCACGAACAGCAACCTGACGATCCGCTTCCTGGTCGGCGCCGTCGTCGCTGCATTACTGTTCCTGCTGGGCATCGGCGGCGGCACCGGCTTCGTCGCGGTGCTCTATCTCAACAACGAAATCACCAGCCTGTCGTCGGACTTCGCCGCGCTGAGCGGGCCCGCGCGCGACCATGCGATGCAGATCTACCAGCAGGCACAGGCCGCGTTCTCCTGGTTCCTGATCGCCTGCGGCGTGATCGCGGTCGTCGCCATCGCGATCTGCTTCACCACCTGGTTTGCCGTGCGCAACGGCATCCTCAACCCGCTGGCGGCGATCGTGCATGCCATGCGCGAGGTCGCCGCCCAGAAGTTCGAGACATCAGTTCCGGGACTTGGCGGTACCAACGAGATCGGCCTGCTCGCCGGCGCGCTCGAGGTTTTCAAGACCAACGGCCTGGAGCGGCGCCGCCTCACGGCGCAGCAGCTCCACGAAGCGCAGCACCAGGCCGAGCGGTCGAAATATCTCGACGCCCGGATCAAGAGCTTCAACGAGCTCGTGGCCGGCGTCGTCGACCGCGTGGCGTCCTCGGCCGTGCATCTGAAGCGCAACGCCGAGACCCTCTCGCAGGCCGCCAACGACACCAGCAGCAAGGCCAATGCGGTGGCGAGCGCCGCGAGCCAGGCCAGCGCCAGCGTCCAGACGGTCGCGGGCTCCGCCGAGGAGATGACGAACTCGATCGGAATGATCAGCCGCCGCGTCACGGATGCGACCCAGCGCGCCGAGGGCGCGGCGACCCAGGCAGAGAAGAGCCGCGACACCATCCACACATTGTCGGGCGCCGCCGACAAGATCGGTGAAGTCGTGCAGCTGGTGCAGGCCATCGCCTCGCAGACCAACCTGTTGGCGCTCAATGCCACGATCGAGGYGGCACGGGCAGGGGAAGCCGGCAAGGGATTTGCGGTGGTCGCTTCCGAGGTGAAAAGCCTCGCGCACCAGACCAGCAAGGCGACCGAGGAGATCACCTCGCATGTCGCCAGCATCCAGGGGATCACCGCCGACACGCGTGGCGCGATTGACGCTATCTCAAAGACGCTGTCGGAGATCTCGTCGATCATGTCAGGCATTGAGGTCGACACCGCCCAGCAGCGCACCGCCACCCAGGACATCACGCGCAGTGTCCAGGATGCCGCGCGCGGCACGCTCGACGTCTCCAATCATATCGTCCAGATCACCTCGACCTCCGCGGAAACCGGACGCATGGCGGCCGAGGCGCGCGATTCCGCCGTCGACCTGTCGCAGCAGGCCGAGACCCTGAAGCGCGAAGTCGACGAGTTCATCGCAGGCGTCAGGGCGGGCTGAAGCGGCGGAAATCAGGCTCTGGCGCGCGGCGCCGGAACCCTATTAAGTTCCTGTGGAATCACAGTTTTCAGCCTGCGATAAACTGCCGCATCCGCCGGCCCCTTCATTACAAAAGTTTAACCCCGCCGCCAGCGCGCGGTAAGGCGGGAGCCCCCATCTTCAGGATCGTAAGGTGCTGCCATCCGGCACCAAATGGATTTCAAGGCCCTGGAGAACCTCTGCATGACCGATCGTCCCGATCTCTCGAATCTTCCGTCCTACCGGCAGCCCCGCCGGTCGGTTTTCTCCGCGCGCAAGATCGCGCTGATGGCCTCGGTCGTCGCCGGCCTCGGTGCCGCGGTCTATGGCTTCAGTCCGTCGACCTCGCCTGCCGACCTGTTCTCCAGCCCGGCGCATGCGCAGGTCAACAACGAGGTCCGGAAGGTCGAGCGTCCCGTCGGTTTCGCCGACATTGTCGAGCGCGTGAAGCCCTCGGTGATCTCGGTGAAGGTCAACCTCAAGGAAAAGACTGCGAGCAACGATGACGGCGACGATTCCTCGCCGTTCCAGCCGGGCTCGCCGATGGAGCGCTTCTTCCGCCGCTTCGGCGGTCCGGATGGGTTCCCGGGCCAGAAGGGCGGCCGCGGCCGCGTGGTCCAGGGCCAGGGCTCCGGCTTCTTCATCTCGGCCGACGGCTACGCCGTGACCAACAACCACGTGGTCGACGGCGCCGACAAGGTCGAGGTCACGACCGACGACGGCAAGACCTATACCGCCAAGGTGATCGGCACCGACCAGCGCACCGACGTGGCCCTGATCAAGGTCGAGGGCAGCTCGAACTTCCCGTTCGCCAAGCTGGCCGACGGCAAGCCGCGGATCGGCGACTGGGTGCTCGCGGTCGGCAACCCGTTCGGCCTCGGCGGCACCGTGACGGCGGGCATCGTCTCGGCCAGCGGCCGCGACATCGGCAACGGTCCGTATGACGATTTCATCCAGATCGACGCGCCCGTGAACAAGGGTAATTCCGGCGGTCCGGCCTTCAACACCGACGGCGAGGTGATGGGCGTCAACACCGCGATCTATTCGCCCTCCGGCGGCAGCGTCGGTATCGCGTTCTCGATTCCCGCCAGCACCGTGAAGAGCGTGGTTGCGCAGCTCAAGGACAAGGGCTCGGTCAGCCGCGGCTGGATCGGTGTGCAGATTCAGCCGGTGACATCAGACATCGCCGACAGCCTCGGCATGAAGAAGGCCGAAGGCGCGCTGGTTGCGGAGCCGCAGGCGAACGGTCCGGCCGCCAAGGCCGGCATCGAGTCCGGCGACGTGATCACGTCGGTCAACGGCGAATCCGTCAAGGACGCCCGCGAGCTCGCTCGCACCATTGGCGGCTTGGCGCCCGGCGCGACCGTGAAGCTCAACGTGCTGCACAAGGGCCAGGACAAGGTCGTGAACCTCACCCTCGGCCAGCTGCCGAACACGGTCGAGGCCAAGGCCGACACCGATAACGACAGCGGCAAGGGCGCGAGCAAGGGCACCGATGTGCCGAAGCTCGGCATGACGGTCGCACCCGCGAATTCCGTGGCCGGCGCCGGCAAGGACGGCGTCGTGGTCACCGAAGTCGATCCGAAGAGCGCCGCGGCCGAACGCGGCTTCAAGGAGGGCGACGTGATTCTCGAAGTCGGCGGCAAGAGCGTCAGCACCGCCGGCGACGTCCGCGACGCCATCAACACGGCGCGGACCGACAACAAGAACAGCGTCCTGATGCGCGTGAAGAGCGGCGGCCAGTCGCGCTTTGTCGCAGTGCCCCTGGCCAAGGGCTAGGCCCGGCCAGGGCCCAGGAGGCTTACGAGATGAAGGGTGTCGCCGGCATCAGTCGCCCCCGCCGCCGGCGCCCTTCAGGGAAGCAGCGTAACGTTCGCTTCCCCAGTCTACCTTCCGGTGGAATTACGCCCCCCTCCGTCGGAAGGCCTAGGGCGGTGAGGTCCCCCCAGCTTCACCGCCCGCCTTTTTCCCGCCCCAAGTCTCTTTCGCTTGGCTTGCATGCGATTGCCCCGCGCGCCATGTTCATAGAAGGTTGACCTCCTTGACCGCCGCCGAACGCACGATGCGCCTCCTCATCATCGAAGACGACCGCGAATCCGCCGACTATCTCGTGAAGGCGTTTCGCGAAGTCGGACATATTGCCGACCACGCCAGCGACGGCGAGGAAGGCCTCGCCATGGCCGAGAACGGCGACTATGACGTTCTGGTGGTCGACCGCATGCTGCCCAAGCGCGACGGCCTGTCCCTGATCGGCGCCCTGCGCGACCAGGGCGACTCGACTCCGGTGCTGATCCTTTCGGCGCTCGGGCAGGTCGACGACCGCATCAAGGGCCTGCGTGCCGGCGGCGACGACTATCTGCCAAAGCCCTATTCCTTCGCCGAGCTGCTGGCCCGGGTCGAGGTGCTGTCGCGCCGCCGCGGCGGTCCGGCCGAGGACACGCTCTACCGGGTCGGCGATCTCGAGCTCGACCGGCTCTCCCATCGCGTCGCCCGCGGCAAGGACGAGCTGACGCTCCAGCCGCGCGAATTCCGCCTGCTCGAATATCTGATGAAACATGCCGGCCAGGTGGTGACCCGCACCATGCTGCTGGAGAACGTCTGGGACTATCATTTCGATCCGCAGACCAACGTGATCGACGTGCACATTTCGCGGTTGCGTTCCAAGATCGACAAGGGTTTTGAGCGGCCGCTGCTGCACACGATCCGCGGCGCCGGATACATGATCCGCGACGGGATAAGATAAAGCCAAGAAACATCAATCGCTTCGCTCCCAGATCGGCTAGCGGATTACCGTTTTCTTACCGGCCCGCAAGCGTGCGCCAGATATCAAACGTTCACGACTGGCGCTTACTTCGGACTAGCGAGATTCTGGCCGGAGAGGACCATCATGGTTGGCAAGAGGCATGCCTCGGAGGAGATTTCGGCCAAGTTGGCGCAAGCCAAAGAACTTGCGGCCAAGGGAAAGACCCAGCGCGAGATATCGCAGGCGCTCGGTGTCAGCATCATGACCTACCATCGCTGGAAGAAGCTGCCCGGTTCGTCGGTGCCACTTGATGGCCGGCGCGGGGAGGCCGACGGCCGGCCATCCGGTCTCAGTGAGGCCAGCACCATAGAGACGATCAAGCGGTTAGAACTTGAGAACGCGCAATTGCGGCGTCTCGTGACCGACATGCTGCTGGAAAAGCTAAAATACGAAGAAGAGCTTCGGTCGCGCCAGACTTCCTGAATTTGCTCGCCAAACCCACTCGCGCGGGCCTGTCTTATGCCGCGTCCTCATGCTTTGCATCGTGTTCTTGTGTGCACCTCCACAGCATCACAAACAACCAAGCCGCCATCCCCGCGCTCAACCGAGTCCGCCAATAAGGTTACATCACGCAATCACGCGCGCCCCGAGTTCGTCTAAAACAAAGCCTCTCCGCAACTCGTGCGCAGCGGCCGTCAAATGGGAGCCTACAATGAGCCCGTGCCGCTTCAATTTCAGGAGAGCAACGGGGTCACACAGCTCGATAGAAGCCCGGCTCCCAACACTGCAATGGCGCRTTGCTCCTCCGCGTCGAGATTAGCCCAGGAGATGCCCTTCATCACCAGCCCCAAATTGTCCAAGGGCTCCTCAAAATCCAAACGCGCGCCTGATCTGCCGCAGCATATCCATGGCCGCGTCGGTGTACCGACCGTTGGAGGTATTGATCAAGCTGCGCTGTGCTAATCAGCGCCACAACTGCCACAGTAAAGCCCTTAAACATTGGGCCTCTCCTGAAAGAGACCCGCCAACCGGGCGTGTCGAAGTATTAAACTGATCTCGGAATGCGCTGCCGCATATGGCGACGACCCATATGCAAATGGTGACAGTGACCGGTACCAGTCCCTTAACGGGCGCGATGTCTGGATGCGCGCGCCGTGAGCTGAGGCGAAGGCTCTACAGACCGCCACTGGATGATCGGATCGCGATGCGCGGGCCGAGAAGGAAGATCGGGCGGCAGCGTGATTGTCTGCTTGGCCCCAAGAAGCGGACCAAGCGCAGACAGCACAGTATGTACGCGATGGGCCAACAACCGACATCCGCACGGCCACCCGGGAAAATCTACCCACTGCCGGGACGGGAAATGAAAGGTGTCGCTGGCGACTTTCATCGGCTTGACCACAAGATGATGATGCCAATGACGATCGGAGCCAGTCCAAAGGCCATCGCGACCCAGAACTTCGGCTCTTGGAGGATCTCGAAGATTTCGAGCATGTTGCGTAAGGATAGCGGCACCTGAACACGTGGTCACGACCTRTGGGGCTGCTCCGTGATACTACGGAGGGCGGGCTGGCGCTCATCCATTGCAGGTCGAACCAGCCGGTCTAAACTGGTCCCGATCTGCCAAATCGATTCGAAGAGAAATGGCGAAGTCTTCAAAACTTGTTGTCGCGAAGAAAGGACGCGTGCTCCTGGTCAGACGACGACGCGATAGGCTCTGGATGTTTCCGGGCGGTCGCAAGCGTGCAGGTGAGAGTGAAAGGAAGTGCCTCCGCCGAGAGATCAGGGAAGAACTGCCGAAGCTCAAGCTGGGGCCTATGAAGCTCTGGAAAGAAGTGAAGGCAAAGAATCGTCGGTCCGGTCGCACGATGAGTGACGCGATCTTCTTAGCAAAGAACGCGTCCGGCCCGCTGAAGATCGGCGACAAGAAGGAGATCGACAGGGCAGTCTGGTGCAAGCCACGAGGAATCAGGCTGACGCCGACTTCGCGTTACATTCGGGACAAGTTGTTTCCGAAGTGAATTGTGTCCCCGCAGTCGGCAAGTACAATTGGCAAAACGCCTTGCACGATCTCAAGGGTTAGTCGTCTGGCTTTTCGCGCACGATGACGCCGGTCTTGGGATCGGCATGAAATTCCATCTTCTGTCCGTTCTTGATGCCTTCGCCCTCCCACTGGCCGTCGTCGGCTTCAAGCTTAGTGACCTGGGAATAGCCGGACTCGATAACCTTAGCCTTCACTTGCTCCATCGGCATCCAGTCAGATCCGGGTTGATCGGCGCTTGCTGCTGAGGCCACGGCGAGGGAACCGATAACCAGAATTGTGGCAAGCTTCATTTTGGCCTCCTCTCGTTAGAGCGTTAGCGGCGTTAACGAGAGCGCTGACATGGTTGTTTCCCCTGCCACTTTCGCAATTTCTCGCAAACACAATCACCAAGCTGGCGGTCTTGAGCACTTAGAGCGCGGCGGCCTTCGTGGCTTCCCTTGCTTGCTTGCGGAAAAAAATCCCGCCTCCAAGGGAAACCCAAAAGAGACGGGATTTAAGGCTAAGTCAAAGGGAGGTACTTGCTGGCCAGCGCGTACCCCCGCGCCAAAGCTAGCACAAGAAGGGCACGCGCCACACCCGCTCACCGCTCTCGCGCACGACCAGGTAGAGCCCGCCGCCGTCGGCGTGGGCGCCGGGTTGCTTGGATTTAACTTGGCTCGAATTAAGGGCCATTCTAGCCTTCCCCGCTGCTGACCATTTGCCGTCACGGCGGATTGGCCCGTGCCCGGCAGACCGTTCGAAAGCCGCGGAATGTATGACCGTCACGGATACTTTGGAAGAGAAGACCGTGCAAACTTACCGTTTTTTCGCCGCAGATGGCCCGCGTCTGGCGATTTCAGGCGATGCCAGACGATGTTAGATGCGAGCAATTGCCTGTAATAATTGGAGAAATCGACGCGTGACGATAGCCCACGATAGCAGGCGCGACATTCAGAATAGGTACATGATCCGTGACGGCATTCGGTAAACTCGTCCGCACGACGGCATTCCGGCTGACGCTGGTCTACCTGTTCCTGTTTGCGATTTTCGCGGCGTCGCTGCTCGGCTATTTCGCCTGGAATACGCGGCGGCTGATCACCGAGGAGATCACGCAGACGGTGAATGCCGAGACCTCGGAGATCAACGAGATCTACGGCCGCCGCGGCCTCGTCGGCCTCGTGCGCGCGATCGAGTATCGGGCGCTGCGGCCGGGCGCCAACCTCTATCTCGTGACCACGCCGACGGGGCAGGCGGTTGCCGGCAACGTCGGCTCGCTGGCGCCGGGTGTGATGGCGACGCGCGGCTGGACCGAGACGGCCTATCGGCGGATCGAGGACGCCGACGAGCGCGATCACCGCGCGCTCGTGCGCGTCACCGAACTGGAAAACGGCTTCCGGCTGCTGATCGGCCGCGACCTCGACGAGCGGCGCCGCCTGTTCGGGATCGTGGCGAAAGCGGCGCAATGGTCGATCCTGATCGTCGTGGTGCTCGGCCTCGGTGGTGGCGTCTTCGTCGCGCGCAGGGTGCTGACGCGCATCGACGCGATGTCCGGCACGGCACACCGCATCATGACCGGCGATCTCAGCGAGCGCCTGCCCGTGGGGCGCAGCGGCGACGAGCTCGATCGCCTCGCCGAAAACCTCAACGCCATGCTGGAGCGGATCGAGGCGCTGATGGTGGGCTTGAAGGAAGTCTCCGACAACATCGCCCACGACCTCAAGACGCCACTGACGCGTCTGCGCAACCGCGCCGAGGAGGCGCTGGCGAAATCGGGCAGCGAGGCCGATTACCGAGCGGCGCTGGAGCGGACCATCGAGGAATCCGACGGCCTGATCCGCACCTTCAACGCGTTGCTGATGATCGCTCGCGCCGAGTCCGGGCAGGCCCGCGGCAATATGGATGATTTCGACGCCGCCGACGTCGCCAACGGGATCCACGAGCTCTACGAGCCGTTGGCCGAGGACGACGGCATGACCTTGAAGGTCAAGGCCGAGCCGACGCCGGTTCACGCCAACCGCGAATTGATCAGCCAGGCGCTCGCCAATCTGGTCGAGAACGCGATCAAATACGGCCAGCCGGTCGCGCAGACGGGTGGAACCGTGGTCAGCATGGACAGCCGGCAGATCACGATCGAGGCGAAGCGCGAGGGCGACCAGGTGCTGCTCAGTGTGACCGATCGTGGCCCCGGCATCCCCGAGGGCGACCGCAAGCATGTCGTCGAGCGATTCGTGCGGCTCGAGGCCAGCCGCACGCTGCCGGGCTCCGGCCTCGGTCTCAGCCTCGCCTCGGCGGTCGCGACATTGCATGGCGGCGAATTGCGGCTGGGCGATGCCCAGCCCGGTCTCGTCGCCACGCTGGTGCTGCCGGCGCGCGCCGGTGCGGGCGACAGGGTTGCTCCTCCGATGCAGGATGTGCCACAGAAGGTGGCATGAACCACTCCGCGCCGGGAAACGCGGACAAGCATGGTGAGAGCCTGGCCGCGCGTTTTGCGGAGGCTCCCCATATTGCCGCTTCCACAACCGACAAACGACATTTTGAAAAATGGCTGGCCGAACTCGAGCCGGCACAATCGGCCCGTCTCGAAGCGTTGCTGGTCCGTCCCTTCGCGCGGGATATCCTGGCCGGCATCGCGGAATTCTCGCCTTATCTGTTCGACCTGGTGCGCGCCGATCCGCTGCGCCTGATCCGGCTTCTACAATGCGATCCGGACGCGCATCTCGATGCGCTGATCGCAGAGGCGAGAAGCGCGGTGCTGGCCACAATCGACGAAGCCGAGGTGATGCGGCTGCTTCGCCGCATGAAGGCGGAGGCGGCGCTCCTGATCGCGCTGTGCGACATCGGCGGCGTCTGGCCGGTGATGCGGGTGACGGCGGCGCTGACCGACGTCGCCGTTTCCTCGGTGCAGGCGGCGCTCCAGTTTCTGCTGCGGCAGGAAGCCGCACGCGGAAAGCTCTCGCCGCCCAATCCCGAGGCTCCGGAAGAGGGCTGCGGCCTGATCGTGCTCGCGATGGGCAAGATGGGCGCAGGCGAGCTGAACTATTCCAGCGACATCGATCTCATCGTGTTCTTCGATCCCGACAACACGACGCTCGCGCCCGACATCGAGCCGCAGCCGTTCTTCGTCCGGGTGACGCAAGGGATGGCGCGCATTCTCCAGCAGCGCACCCATGACGGCTACGTCTTCCGCGTCGATCTGCGCCTGCGGCCCGATCCGTCCTCGACGCAGGTGGCGATCTCCCGCGACGCCGCGCTGCATTACTACGAGCGCGAGGGGCGCACCTGGGAACGCGCCGCGATGATCAAGGCGCGCGCCTGCGCCGGCGATCCCAGGGCAGGCGAGGCGCTGCTCGCCGAAATCTCCCCGTTCGTCTGGCGCAAGCATCTCGATTTCGCCGCGCTTGCCGACGTTCACGACATGAAGCGGCAGATGCAGACCTATCGCGGGCAGAGTGACGTCGCGGTCGAAGGCCACAACGTCAAGGTCGGGCGCGGCGGCATTCGCGAGATCGAGTTTTTCGCGCAGACCCAGCAGCTGATCGCCGGCGGCCGTCATCCGGATTTGCGGGTGCGGCCGACGCTTGCCGCGCTCGATGTGCTCGCCGCCAGCAACTGGATCACCGTCGCGGCGCGCGACGAGCTGACCAGGGCCTATGAATTCCTGCGCCGGGTCGAGCACCGTCTCCAGATGATCGCCGACGAGCAGACCCATGCGCTGCCCGACGACAAGGAGGCGATCGAGCGCTTCGCCTGGTTCTTCGGCTATGAGAACCGCGAGGCCTTTGCACGCGACCTGTTGCGCCAGCTCGAGATCGTGCAGGGGCACTACGAAAAGCTGTTCGAGGGCGACGATCCGACCGGCACCGCGAAGCTGCCGGCGCTCGACTACCGCGCCGGTCTCGACGATCCGCGCCTGCTCCAGCACCTGGTGACGCTCGGCTTCAAGACGCCCGCCGCCGTCGCCCAGACCGTGCGCGACTGGATCACGGGCGACTACCGCGTGTTCCGCAACGACCAGACGCGGAGCGCGTTCGTCGAATTCGTGCCGGCCCTGATCGAGGGCCTCGCGCATGCCGAGGAGCCGGACCGCGCGGTGGTGGCGTTCGATCATTTCCTCCAGGCGCTGCAGCGCGGCGGGCGGCTGATCACGCTGCTTGGCCAGAACCGCGATCTCGTCGCGCTGGTGGCCCTGGTTCTGGGCGCGGCGCCGCGGCTCGGCGAGATGCTGGCGCGGCAGCCGCAGCTGATGGACGGCCTGATCGATCCGCGCTTCTTCGGCGCGATGCCGGACCGGCAGGAATTGTCGGCGCGGCTCGCGGCCACGGTGCAGGACGCGGGCTCCTACGAGGAGTTTCTGGATCGCCTGCGCCTGTTCGGCCAGGAGAGCCTGTTCCTGATCGGCACCCGCATCCTCTCCGGCACCGTCTCGGCGCAGCAGGCGAGCACGGCGTTCGCCGACGTCGCCGAGGGCATCGTCCACACCGTGCACGGCCTCGTCGCCGAGCGTTTTGCCGCCCAGCACGGCCGCATCCAGGGGCAGGAGACTGCGATCATCGCGATGGGCCGGCTCGGCGGACGCGAGATGACGGCGTCGTCCGATCTCGACCTGATCCTGCTCTATGATTTCGACAGCGACAATCCGGATTCCGATGGCCCGAAATCGCTGCAGGGCGCGCATTATTTCGCGCGCCTCACCCAGCGCCTGATCAGCGCCTTCACGACCCGGACCAATTACGGCGTGCTGTATGAGATCGACATGCGGCTGCGTCCCTCCGGGCGCGCCGGCCCGGTGGCATCGAGCCTTGTTTCCTTCGCGGACTACCAGGCCAACGAGGCCTGGACTTGGGAGCACATGGCGCTGACGCGTGCGCGCGTGGTATCGGCATCGCCCGATTTTCGCGAACGGATCGCGGGCGTGATCCGCGAAGTCCTGACCCGCCGCCGCGACCCGGCGGTCGTCGCCACCGATGTCGCGGACATGCGGCGCGCGATCGCGCAGGAGAAGGGCGAGACCGACCATTGGGATCTGAAATATGCCGCCGGCGGCATGGTCGATATCGACTTCATCGCGCAATATCTCCAGCTCGTGCACGCCCACGACAAGCCGGGAATTCTCGACGTCAGTACCATGCAGGTGCTGGACAACGCCGCCAAGCTTGGCGTGCTCCCGCAATCAGAGGCGGAGATCTTGCGTGCTGCGGCGCGGCTCTATCACGACCTGACGCAGATCCTGCGGCTCTGCGTCAGCGACGGCTTCAAGCCGGAAACCGCCGGCACCGATCTCCAGCGCGTGATGGCGCGTGCCGGCGATGCGCCGGACTTCTCATCGCTCGAGGCGCGCGTGAAGGAAACGCAGGGCGAGGTGCGGCGCGTGTTCAGGGCGCTGCTGGAAGGGACGTCGCCTGCTTCAGCGAGGTGAGGGCTTCGTGGACGTTGGGAGCCAGTCCCGCACCGCCGACATCGAGATGAGCGAAGATCGCGCGCTTCATCCGGGGATCCCAGAATTTCTTGATGTGCTCGGCGATGCCCGGCACGGCCTTGTCATGGCCCTGGCTCTCGAAGAACTTGCCGATCTGGTTGGCCATGTAGATCAAGCGGTCAGGCGACATCGGCAACCTCCGTGGCGAGACGGGCGACCACCCGGCTGCCATGCGTAAACACTTCGAACCCGTCGCTGCGGGCGATCGCAATCAGCGTGATGCCGGCGGCCTCCGCGGTGCGCACCGCGAGTGCGGTCGGTGCGGAGACCGCGACCAGCACCGGCGCTCCGATCGCGGCCGTCTTCTGCACCATCTCGACCGAAACACGGCTGGTCAGCAGCACCATGCCGCCGCTCGCATTGGTCCGGCTTCGCGCCAGGGCGCCCGCGAGCTTGTCGAGCGCGTTGTGGCGGCCGACATCCTCCCGAAGCGCGCCGATGCCGCGGGACGGGGACCAGAACGCCGCGGCGTGCACGGCGCGGGTCTGCAGGTTGATGGATTGCAGCGATGCGATGCCCTGCATCGCCGTCATGATCTGTTCGGGTGTGAAGGACTGCCCTTGCGGCACGACTGCCGCGGGCCGCACGGCTTCCGCGATCGAATCGATGCCGCAGATACCGCAGCCGGTCGGGCCGGCAATGTGACGCCGGCGATCGCTGATGCGCCCGGCATCCTCCGGGGCAAGCCACATGCGCAGCTCGATCCCGTCATCGAGGCGGACAACCTCGAGCGACTGGATGTCGTCCACCGATCCGACGATGCCTTCGCTCAAGCTGAAGCCGACCGCGAAGTCTTCCAGGTTCTGCGGCGTTCCCATCATGACGGCATAGGTGCCGCCGTTGTAGGTCAGCGCGAGCGGCGTTTCCTCGGGGATCAGCCGCGTCCCTTCGGAGGCTGCGCCGTCGCGCCAGATCTCGCGGTCGATGGCCTGGACCGGGACGTGCATGCGCTTACTCCGCGGCTTCGGCGGGGGCGATGCGGCGGGAATGCCGCGCCTGCGCGTCATAGGCCTTTTGCCAATCGGACGGACCGTTCGACGGCGAGATCTGCACTGCGGTGACCTTGTATTCGGGGCAGTTGGTCGCCCAGTCCGAATATTCGGTCGTGATCACGTTGGCCTGCGTGTCCGGGTGGTGGAAGGTGGTGTAGACCACGCCCGGTGCGACGCGGTCGGTGATCTCCGCACGCAGCGTGGTCTCGCCGGCGCGGCTCTTGAGCCGAACCCAGTCACCGTCGCGTACGCCGCGCTGCTCGGCATCGTGGGGGTGGATCTCGAGCCGGTCCTCGGCATGCCAGACCACGTTCTCGGTGCGCCGGGTCTGCGCGCCGACATTGTACTGGCTGAGGATGCGGCCCGTGGTCAGCAGCAGCGGATAGCGCGGGCCGGTGCGCTCGTCGGTGGCGACATATTCGGTGACGACGAACTTGCCCTTGCCGCGGACAAAGCCATCGATATGCATCACCGGCGTGCCTTCCGGCGCTTTCTCGTTGCAGGGCCATTGCACCGAGCCGAGCTCCTCCAGTCTGGCGTAGGAGACGCCGGCGAAGGTCGGCGTCAGCGCCGCGATCTCGTCCATGATCTCGGACGGGTGATTGTAGTGCATGTCGAAGCCCATGGCCTTGGCAAGCCCGATCGTGACTTCCCAGTCGGCGAGTCCGTTCCTCGGCGTCATCACCTTGCGCACGCGCTGGATGCGGCGTTCGGCGTTGGTGAAGGTGCCGTCCTTCTCGAGGAAGCTCGAGCCGGGCAGGAAGACGTGGGCGTAGTTCGCGGTCTCGTTCAGGAAGAGGTCGTGGACGATGACGCACTCCATCGCCGACAGCGCCGCGACCACATGCTTGGTGTTCGGGTCGGATTGCAGGATGTCCTCGCCCTGCACGTAGATGCCCATGAACGAGCCTTCGATCGCGGCGTCGAACATGTTGGGAATGCGCAGGCCGGGCTCCGGATTGAGCTTGACGTTCCACAGCGCCTCGAACTGGTCGCGCACGGCGTCGCCCGAGATGTGGCGGTAGCCGGGCAGCTCATGCGGGAACGAGCCCATGTCACAGGAGCCCTGCACGTTGTTCTGGCCGCGCAACGGGTTCACGCCGACGCCGGGACGGCCGATATTGCCGGTCGCCATCGCGAGATTGGCGATCGCGATCACGGTGGTCGAGCCCTGGCTGTGCTCGGTGACGCCGAGCCCGTAATAGATCGCGCCGTTGCCGCTGGTGGCGTAGATGCGGGCGGCTTCGCGCAGATCCTTTGGATCCACGCCGGTGAGGATCGCGGTCGCTTCCGGGCTGTTCTTGGGCTGAGCGACGAAGGCGGCCCATTCCTCGAACTCGGCCCAGTCGCAGCGCTCCCGCACGAAGGCTTCGTTGGCGAGGCCCTCGGTGACGATGACATGCGCCAGTGCCGTCACGACCGCAACGTTGGTGCCGGGCATCAGCGGCAGGTGCAGCGCTTTCACATGCGGCGATTCCACCATCTCGGTGCGGCGCGGATCGATTACGATCAGTTTTGCACCCTGGCGCAGCCGCTTTTTCAGGCGTGAGGCGAACACGGGGTGAGCCGAGGCCGGATTAGCGCCGATGATGACGGCGACATCGGTGTCCTCGACCGAGTCGAAATCCTGCGTGCCGGCAGAGGTGCCGAACGTCTGCGAGAGGCCATAGCCGGTCGGCGAGTGGCAGACGCGGGCGCAGGTATCGACATTGTTGTTGCCGAAGCCGCCGCGGATCAGCTTCTGCACCAGGTAGGTTTCCTCGTTGGTGCAGCGGGACGAGGTGATGCCGCCGATGGCGTCGCGGCCGTATTTCGCCTGGATGCCGCGCATCTTCGTGGCGGCAAACGAGAACGCTTCGTCCCAGGAGACTTCGCGCCAGGGATCCTCGATCCGTTCGCGGATCATCGGCTTGAGAATGCGTTCCTTGTGGTTGGTGTAGCCCCAGGCGAAGCGGCCCTTGACGCAGGAATGGCCGCGATTGGCCTTGCCATCCTTGTAGGGCACCATGCGCACGACTTCCTCGCCGCGCATCTCGGCCTTGAAGGCGCAGCCGACGCCGCAATAGGCGCAGGTGGTGACCACCGAATGCTCGGGCTGGCCGATTTCGATCACCGACTTTTCGGTCAGCGTCGCGGTCGGGCAGGCCTGCACGCAGGCGCCGCAGGAGACGCATTCGGAGCCGAGGAAGCTCTCGCTCATGCCGGGGGAGACGCGGCTGTCGAAGCCGCGCCCCGAGATGGTCAGCGCGAAGGTGCCTTGCACCTCCTCGCAGGCGCGGACACAGCGCGAGCAGACGATGCACTTGGAGGGGTCGTAGGTGAAGTACGGATTGGATTCGTCCTTCGGCATCCAGGCGGCATTCACCTCGCCGTTGGATTTCGCGAAGACGTGGTTCTCGCCCTCATAGCCGTAGCGGACGTCGCGCAGACCGACGGCGCCGGCCATGTCCTGCAATTCGCAATCGCCGTTGGCGCCGCAGGTGAGGCAGTCGAGCGGATGGTCGGAGATGTAGAGCTCCATCACGCCCTTGCGCAGCTTCTTCAGCCGTTCGCTCTGGGTATGCACGACGAGGCCGGGCATCACCGGCGTGGTGCAGGAGGCCGGCGTGCCGGCGCGGCCCTCGATCTCGACGACGCAGAGGCGGCAGGAGCCGAAGGCGTCGACCATGTCGGTCGCGCAGAGCTTCGGGATCTGGTGGCCGGCGTCCATCGCGGCGCGCATGATCGAGGTGCCCTCGGGCACCGTGACCTGGTTGCCGTCGATGGTCAGCGTCACCATCGTTGCCGATTTCGAGCGCGGCGTGCCGTAGTCGATTTCTTCGATCAGAGACATCGTCGTTCTCCTTATTCCGCGGCCTGAAGCGTGGTCGGTGCCGGGACGAAATCTTCCCGGAAGTGCTTCAATGCGCTGAGCACAGGGTAGGGCGTGAAGCCGCCGAGCGCGCAGAGCGAGCCGAATTTCATGGTGTTGCAGAGGTCTTCGACGAGCGCGAGATTTTCGCTGACGCGCTCGCCGCGGATGATCTTCTCGATGGTCTCGACGCCGCGGGTGGAGCCGATCCGGCAGGGCGTGCACTTGCCGCAGGATTCGATGGCGCAGAATTCCATCGCGAAGCGCGCCTGCCTGCGCATGTCGACGCTGTCGTCGAACACGACGATGCCGCCATGGCCGATCAGGCCGTCGCGTGCGGCGAAGGCTTCGTAGTCGAACGGCGTGTCGAACAGCGCGCGGGGGAAGTAGGCCCCAAGCGGGCCGCCGACCTGCACCGCGCGGACCGGACGGCCGGTGGACGTGCCGCCGCCGATGTCGTCGACCAGCTCGCCGAGCGTCACGCCGAACGCGGTCTCGAACAGGCCGCCATGGCGGATATTGCCGGCGAGCTGGATCGGCATCGTGCCGCGCGAGCGGCCCATGCCGAAATCCGCATAGGCCTTGGCGCCCTCGGCGAGGATGAAGGGGATGGCCGCGAACGACAGCACGTTGTTGATGACGGTCGGCTTGCCGAACAGGCCGTGAWGCGCTGGCAGCGGCGGCTTGGCGCGCACGAGGCCACGGCGCCCTTCGAGGCTTTCCAGCAGCGACGTCTCCTCGCCGCAGACATAAGCGCCGGCGCCGACCCGCACTTCCAGATCGAAGCTGTGCGTGGAGCCGCCGATCTTGTCGCCGAGATAGCCGCCGTGCTTCGCAGCTTGGATGGCGGCATTCATCGCTTCGACCGCGTGCGGATATTCGCTGCGGATGTAGATGTAGCCCTTGGTCGCGCCGACGGTGATGCCGGCGGTCGTCATGCCCTCGATGACGAGGAAGGGGTCGCCTTCCATGATCATGCGGTCCGCGAAGGTGCCGCTGTCGCCTTCGTCGGCGTTGCAGACGATGAACTTGCGATCGGCCTTCGCCAGCGCGACCGTCTTCCACTTGATGCCGGTCGGAAAGCCGGCGCCGCCGCGGCCGCGCAGGCCGGACGCGGTGACCTCAGTGAGGATCGCATCGGAGCCGAGCGACAGCGCGCGCTCCAGGCCCCTGTAGCCGCCATGGGCGCGGTAATCGTCGAGCGAGCGGGGATCGATCACGCCGCAGCGCGCGAAGGTGAGGCGGGTCTGCCGCTTCAGCCAGGGGATTTCGTCGGTCGCCCCTAACCGCAGCAGATGCGGGGTGTTGCTGGCGAGCGCATCGAGCAGCGAGGGTACATCGGTCTCGGTGACCGGGCCGAAGGCGATCCGGCCCTGCGGCGTCGCGACCTCGACCAGCGGCTCCAGCCAGTACAGGCCGCGCGAGCCGGTCCTGACGATCTCGACCGCAACGCCACGCTTGGCCGCAGCCTGTTGCAGCGCCAGCGCAACCTCGTCGGCGCCGACGGCAACCGCACCTGCATCGCGAGAGACGAATAGCCGCATGCTCATCGCTGCGCCTCCGCAACCAGCGCATCGAGGCGCTTCTCATCGAGCCGGCCGACGAGGCGGCCGTCGAGCATCGCGGACGGCGCGGTCGCGCACAGGCCGAGGCAGTAGATCGGCTCCAGCGTGACGCGATCATCGGCCGTGGTATGGCCAAGCGACACGCCAAGCCTGGCCTCGGCGCGCGCAGCCAGCGCATCGCCGCCCGCAGCCTGGCAGGCCTCCGCCCGGCAGAGTTTCAGCACATGGCGGCCGGCCGGCTTGTGCCGGAAATCATGGTAGAATGTGAACACGCCGTGGACCTCGGCGCGCGACAGATTGAGCGCCTGTGCCACCATGGGAACGGCTGCCTCCGGCACGTAACCGAACGCTTCCTGGAGCGCGTGCAGGACGACCAGCGTCGCGCCTTCCTGCTTGGCGTGTTCGGCGATGATTTCGGCGCCGCGCGTTTCGTCCCAAGGTTCGTAAGCCGCTGTCATTCTTCGTTCTCAATTTGAGCGTCCCTGCGCGCCAAACTATTTGGAATCGTTCGAAGATCAATAAAGCTGTCTCATGCTGCGATCGCGAATTCAGATCGATTGACGAGGGCAATCGACCGATATGAAACTGCAATCGAGGGCGTTCCGCCGCCCGGTTTTTGCGTGTTGGAAGGGGTGGGGGCGTGCTAGCCTGCATGCCACGACAGAATTCGGGGGGACGTCCGGTTGATCGACAAGCTTGAACTGCTGCTGGCGCTGGCGAAGGAGCGGCATTTCGGCCGGGCCGCGGAGGTTTGCGGCGTGACCCAGCCGACCATGTCGACCGGGCTGAAGCAGCTCGAGGAGATTCTCGGCGTGATGCTGGTCCAGCGCGGCTCCCGCTTCCAGGGGTTTACGCCCGAGGGCGAGCGGGCCCTGGACTGGGCGCGGCGCATCGTCGGCGATGCGCGGGCCATGCGGGACGAGATCAACGGGCTGAAGCACAAGCTCTCAGGCGAGATCCGCATCGCGGCGATCCCGACCGTGCTCGGCATGGTGGCGTCGCTGACGACGCCGTTCCGCGCCAAGCATCCCGATGTTCGCTTCCGGATCCAGTCCACCACCTCCTCGGAGGTGCTGGGGCTCCTGGAAAATCTCGAGGTCGACGCCGGGCTGACCTATATCGAGAACGAGCCGATCGGCAAGGTCCGCACCATTCCGCTCTACAACGAAAGCTATCGGCTCCTGACCGCGCCCGACGCGATGTTCGGCGACCGCGAGACCGTGACCTGGAAGGAGGTCGGGCAGGTGCCGCTGTGCCTCCTGACGCCGGACATGCAGAACCGCCGCATCATCGACCGCGCGCTGCTCTCGGTCGGCGCGGAGGCGACGCCGACACTGACGTCGAACTCGCTGCTCGTGCTGTTCACGCATGTGAAGACGGGGCGCTGGGCGAGCGTGATGCCGGCCAAGCTTGCCGAGACGCTCGGCCTCTCCGACACCGTCCGCTCGATCCCGATCGTCGATCCCGAGGTCAACTACAGCATCGGCATGGTGATCCCGCAGCGCGACCCGATGACGCCGCTGATCGCGGCGCTGGTCAACGTCGCGCGCGAGGTGGCGCCGACGCTGCAGCTGTAGGGGCCAGAGCTGGAGGCCCGAGCAAGCGCCTCGTCCTTCGAGACGCCCGCTTCGCGGGCTCCTCAGGATGAGGCTCCGTTGTATCGGTGTTCGTTGAAACTGCTGCCGCGTATTCGGCCCTCATCCTGAGGGCCCGCCGGAGGCGGGCGTCTCGAAGGATGGCCGCAGGCGAACTTCCCGCCGTGTGCTAGGCCGCGGCCGATATCCCGGACGCCGCCTTGATCGCATCGCGCGGCAGCGTCACGCGCACGACGGTGCCGACCTCGAGCTTCGAGCGCAGCCGCATCGAGCCGCCGTGCAGTTGCGCCAGCGAACGGGCGATCGCAAGCCCCAGTCCCGAGCCGTGATAGGTCTTGGTGAGCTGGCTCTCGACCTGCTCGAACGGGCGCCCCAGCCGCGCCAGCGAATGCGGCGCAATCCCGATGCCGGTGTCGGCGATCATCAGCACGATCCTGTCGTCGAGCTGCCGGCTGCGCACCACGATGCGCCCGCCGTCCGGCGTGAACTTCACCGCGTTCGAGAGCAGGTTGACGATGATCTGCTTGGTCGCGCGGCGGTCGGCGACGACGGAGATGGATTTTGCGATATCGGCATCGAGCGTCAGGTGCTTGTCCTGCGCGCGGCCCGAGACGACGCGCAGGGATTCGGCGAGTGTCCGCGCGAGGTCAAGCTCTTCCATGTCGAGCTTCATACGGCCGGCCTCGATCTTGGACATGTCGAGGATGTCGTTGATGACCTCGAGCAGGTAATGCCCGCTGGTCAGGATGTCGTGGCAGTATTCCTGGTACTTCTCCGAGCCGAGCTCGCCGAACATGCCCGAGCCCATGATCTCGGAGAAGCCGATGATCGCGTTCAGCGGCGTGCGCAGCTCGTGGCTCATATTGGCGAGGAATTTCGACTTGGTCTGGTTGGCTTCCTCGGCGCGGGTCTTCTCGCGCTGGTATTTCTCGGCGAGATCGGCGAGCTCACCCGCCTGGCGTTCGAGGGCGGCCTGCGAGCGCTTCAGGTCGATGACTGTGGCGCGCAGGCGCAGATCGTTGTCGACGAGTTTCTGCTCGTGCTCCTTGATGCGCGTGATGTCGGTGCCGACCGAGACGTAGCCGCCGTCCTTGGTGCGGCGCTCGCTGATGTGCAGCCAGCTGCCGTCGTCGAGCTGCGCCTCGAAGGTACGCGCGCCCGGGCCCTGGCTTGCCGTCTCGTTGTGGCGGGTGCGAACCTCCGGCATGCGGCCGACTTCGAGCACGGTCTCGTAGGATGTGCCGGGAATGACGGCTGAGTCGGGCAGCTTGTGCAGGCGCTGGAAGTGGGAATTGCAGAGCACGAGGCGGTCGCTCGCGTCCCACAGCACGAAGGCTTCGGGAATGGTCTCGATTGCGTCGCGCAGCCGCAAATCGGCTTCCACGGTCCTCTCGGCGAGGCTCTTCTGCTCGGTGATGTCGACCGCGATCCCGATCAGGTGAACGCTGGAGTCGGTCGCGCCGCTGGTCTTTTCACAGCGGACGCGGAGCCAGATCCAGTGGCCGTCGACATGCTGCATGCGGAAGGTCTGGTCGATATGGTCGATCTTCTCCGAGATGAGCTGGTCGGCGATCTCGAACAGGTCGATGTCGTCAGACTTCACCAGCGCATTGACCTCGCCGAAGGTGAGAAGCTCGTTACGGCCGTCGAGGCCGAGCATCGAAAACATCGACTGCGACCAGAAGATCCGGCCGCGCGACAGATCCCAGTCCCACAGGCCGCAGCGGCCGCGGTTGAGCGCGGTGTCGATGCGGCCGCGCACCGCGTCGTTGATCAGGTCGCCCTCGCGGGCGCGGGTCGACTGCCAGTGGAAGGCGAAGCCGAGGATCAGGACGACGAAGCCGGTGGTCGCCGACAGCGTCACCGAGAGCGCGGCATCCGAGCCCCAGATCGGCTCGTTGCGCTCCTGGATCACGGTGACGAGGCCCGGCAGCGACTTGATCGGCCTTGACGTCACCATCGCAGCGTTGCCGTTCGGCAGCGTCATGTCGGAGACGTTGCTGTCACGCGGCGGCGACGCCAGCAATTGCGCCGTGGTGATCGCATCGAGCAGGCGGTCGTTGCCGGCCGGATCGCTGTCGATCGGAATGCGGGCGAGGATGCGGCGGTCGATGCCGGCCGAGGTGACGATGACATGGCGGCCCGAAGCCGTGCCCCAGGACGGGATCAGGTCGGGCAGCAGCGTCGGCAGGTTCTCGATGTTCTTCAGTCGTTCCTGCCGCGAGGAGGTGAGACGGTCGATACGTTCGGCGAGCAGGTCGGCGAGCGCCGAGATGTCGTGCCGGATCACCTGCCGCTTCTGGCGCGTCTGATCGACGACCTGCACGAACGCGCCGAGGCAGATCGTGATCAGGAACGCGATAATGAGCGTCGGCACGGCGCGGCGCAGCGCCGGCTCCGCGATCAAAAGCCGATGATAGGCAGGTTTCGCGATCGATTGCGCCAATCCTTTGATCGAATCGGATTGGACGCACGCGTTCGCGGCGTCTGCACGCGACATGCCTTCGGCCCCCTGAAAACCAGCTTGCAACTTGAGCTCGGAAGCAGCCCCACATCGCTTCCGAATCATGTCCGATTTGAATCCAGTTTTCGCAGGCTGTCGAGAGTCAACGAATCGTTAATGCGAATTTATTCTTATCCAACGCGGAGTTTGCGCGTTGGACGCCCGCAACATTACGTATCGCGATGAGTCCGAAACGAGAACGCCGGACTCCGTCGCGCCGCCTCACGCGCGCGGCGGTTCGGCGTGGCTGATCACACGCTTCACACTCGGGAAAGCGCGGCGCAGTGCGCGCTCGATCGCGTCGACCTGCTCGTGCACCTTGATCACGCTCATCGACGGTGCGGCGCGGCAGTGGAAATTGACGACCTCGCCGGCGTCGGTGTTGCGGACGCGCACATTATGGATGTCGTGGATCTCGCCGCGGCCGGCATATTCCGTGAGCGCAGCGGCAATGGTCTGGACCCGTTCCGGCGCTGCATCGACGCCGAACGGAAGTTCCGGTTCCAGCGGCTCGATATGGACGTCGATCTCCACGTCCGCGCCGAACTCCTCCTGGATGTTGCGCTCCAGCGTGTTGGCGACGTCGTGGGCGGCATCGAGCGCCATCTCGCCATCGACCTCGAGGTCGATGCCGACGATCAGCTTGGCGCCGAGATCGTGCACTGTGACGTGGTGGATGGCGAGGCCCGAATTGTGCGCGATCACCATGATGCGGTCGCGCACGGTCTCGTTGTCGCGCGCGACGGGGACGGCGGTGAAGGTGAGGTCGGCATCGCCGAATGTCTTGGTCACGGCCGCCTGCGCATTGCGCTTGATCTCCTCGACGCGGTCGATCGGATAGGTTCGCGGCACTTTTGCGATGGCGTCGATGAAATAGGTCGCACCGACCATGCGCACCCGCAATCGCTCGACGTCGATCACGCCGGGCACGCTGCGGATCGCGGCGGTGGCCTTTTCCTGCGCGCCTTCCGGCGCACGATCGACCAGCGTCTGCACGGTCGAGCCGGCCATGCGCAGCCCGAGCAGCGCGATCATCACGGCGACCGCGGCGGCCGCCGCCGCATCGCCCCACCAGAAGCCGAGGGCGGCGAGGATCAGGCCGACGATCACGGCGAGCGAGCCCATCACGTCGGAGGCGAAATGCAGCGCGTCCGCGGCGAGCGCCTGGCTGCGCGTTTCCCGCGCCGCACGGTGCAGTGCGCGGGCGCGCCAGAGATTGACCGCGATGTCGATCACCAGCACGACGAACGGCACGGCCGAGATCGTCGGCGGCGGGGTTCCCTCGCGCAGGCGGCTGTAGGATTCGACCAGGATGCCGCCGGCGAGTACGTAGAGCAGGGCGGTGACGCCGAGCGCGGAGATGCTCTCGAGCTTGCCGTGGCCGTAATGATGCTCGTCGTCCGCCGGCTTGTCCGACACCCGCACCACCGCCCAGGTGATGATGGTCGCGACCAGGTCGACCGAGGAGTGCAGGGCCTCCGAGATCAGCGCGAGCGAGCCGATCGCGATCCCGACCGCGAACTTGGCCGCCGCCATGCCGCCGCTGGCGAAGATAGAGATCGCCGCGACCGATGTCTTGTTGTGCTGGGAGGTCATGGCG
Organism: Bradyrhizobium sp. P5_C12; assembly: GCF_054049735.1. NCBI lineage: Bacteria > Pseudomonadati > Pseudomonadota > Alphaproteobacteria > Hyphomicrobiales > Nitrobacteraceae > Bradyrhizobium > Bradyrhizobium sp. P5_C12. Next base: position 2,648 of record NZ_JBFULU010000061.1, on the reverse strand, counting down.
GGGATTTAGCAGCCTATGGGTGAACATCAAGCGGCAGTTCACAGCTGTAGTCGCAAGTGAGTTGCAGGAGCGAAGCTATTGCGAATGCTTCCGAATTGAATGCTCGCTGATGCTGCTTGCTCAATCTCGTAGGGTGGGCAAAGCGAAGCGTGCCCACCACGGGTCAGCGAGTGTGGAAGAATGGTGGGCACGGCGCTGCGCGCCTTTGCCCACCCTACGGGACCGGGCGCTCGTCGCCCGGCCAGGGATCACAACGTCACCACGATCTTCCCCAGGTGCTTGTTCGCCTCCATGTGCTCGAACGCCCTGTCGATGTCGTCGAACGCAAACACCTTGTCGATCGGCAGTTGCAGTTTTCGCGCTTCCACCGCACTCCAGATATCCTTGCGAACCTCCTCAAAAATCTCGCGGACCTCCTCGATGGTGCGGGTGCGGAAGGTGACGCCGACATAGTCGATGCGGCGCGCCGCGTGCAGGTCGAAGTTGAAGTCGGCGTGCGTGCCGCCGAGCCGGCCGACATTGACGATGCGGCCCTTGACCCTGGTGGCGGCGAGGTTCTGGTTGGCGACCGGGCCCGAGACCTGGTCGACGATGAGGTCGACGCCTTCGCCGTTGGTCGCCTTCAGCACCTCGTCGACCCATTTGGGATCGGAGGAGTCGACGGCGAGGTCGGCGCCATACTCCGTCAGCCGGCCGCGGCGATAAGGATCGGTCGAGGAACCGATCACGAGTTTGGCGCCCTTGAGCTTGGCGATCTGCATCGCCATCAGGCCGACGCCGGAGCTCGCGCCCTGGATCAGCACGGCTTGCCCGGGCTGCACACCGCCGACGGTGACGACGGCATTGTGCATGGTCGCGAGCGCGACGGGGAGGGTGGCCGCCTCCTCGAAGTTCATGTTCGAGGGCGCGCGGAACAGCCGGCCGTGATCGGCCAGCGTATATTCCGCGAAGGCCGCGCCGCCCGAGCCCATGATGCGGTCGCCGACCTTGACGCCTTTCGCGTCGGGCCCGAGCTCGGCGACCTCGCCGGCCCATTCCATGCCGAGCACGGTGCCGGCGCCGCCGGCCGCGCCGTGGGCATGGCCCTTGCGCATGCCGGTGTCGGCGCGGTTCAGCCCGCAGGCCCGGACGCGAACCAGCACCTGCGTGCCTTTAGGCTTTGGTTGAGCGACGTCGGAAATCTTAGCGCCGTCAAGGCCGTAGACGTAGGCTTTCATGCGTTACCTCGGACTCAATTGAGATTGTGGATGAAGAGCGATGCCGTTCTTCGCCTCTCCCCGCAAGCGGGGCGAGGATACCTTCGGCCTGGCGGACGCCGTGTTCAAATCACGTCAGCGATTACTCCGCAGCTTGCGCCGCCGGGCTCGCGAGCATGCCTTCGAGCCTCTCCCGGATGATGGCTTCCGCTTCGCGCACGATGCGCGAGATGAGCTCGGCGCAGGAGGGGATGTCCTGGATCAGGCCCTGCACCTGGCCGGCCGACCAGATACCTTCGTCGGAATTGCCGGTGGCATAGACCATCTTGCCGCGGGCGCCGGCGACGAGCTCGCGGATGTCCTCGAATTTCGCGCCTTCCTTCTCCATCGCGACCACCTTGGTCGAGATCGCGTTCTTGGCGACGCGCGAGGTGTTGCGCATGGTGCGGAAGATCAACTCGGTCTCGCGCTCGTCATTGGCGACGATCTTCTCCTTGATGGACTGGTGGATCGGGCTTTCCCTGGTGGCCATGAAGCGCGTGCCCATGTTGATGCCGTCGGCGCCCAGCGCCAGCGCGGCGACGAGACCGCGGGCGTCGGCGAAGCCGCCTGAGGCGATCATCGGGATCTTGACCTTGTTGGCGGCGGCCGGGATCAGGATCAGGCCGGGGGTGTCGTCCTCGCCCGGGTGGCCGGCGCATTCGAAGCCGTCGATCGAGATCGCGTCGACGCCCATGCGCTCGGCCGAGAGCGCGTGGCGGACGCTGGTGCATTTGTGCACGACCTTGATACCGTGCTTCCTGAACTCGTCGACATGCTCCTGCGGCTTGTTGCCGGCGGTCTCGACCACCGTGACGCCGCTCTCGATGATGGCGGCGCGATACTCGGCATAAGGCGGCGGCTTGATCGCGGGCAGGATGGTCAGGTTGACGCCAAACGGCTTGTCGGTGAGGTCGCGGCAGCGTGCGATCTCCCTGGTCAGGTCCTCCGGTGTCGGCTGGGTCAACGCCGTGATGAAGCCGAGCGCGCCGGCATTGGCGACCGCCGCGACCAGCTCGGCCCGCCCGACCCACTGCATGCCGCCCTGCACGATCGGGTGCTCCACGCCGACGAGTTTCGTGAACCGTGTCTGCAACATGATCCGTTTCCCCGCCTGCGTGGCCCGCAGGCTCCGTTATCGGTTGATGGCGGCAGGATGCCGCCCGGGTCGGGAAAAGTCTATTGCAGGGACGTGCGGTGAGGGCGGGGCCTCATGCGGGGATGAGGATGATTCCGTGGGGCGGATAATTTCCGGCGGCCTTGTCCATGAGACAGGAAGGCGCTCACACATTCTCGACCGTCGTCCCGGCGAAGGCCGGGACCCATAACCACAGGGAGAAGCTTGGCGAAGATTCGACGTTCGGTACTCCGACCGCGCACAATCGATAGACCTCGCGGTATGGGTCCCGGCGC
>NZ_JBFULU010000060.1:0-39696 GCF_054049735.1 Bradyrhizobium sp. P5_C12 | reverse complement strand
GGCCGGGACCCATAACCACAGGCGTGTGTTTGGCGAAGACTGGGCGTTCGGGACTGGCACCATCCGTAACGGATGGATTCCGCGGTATGGGTCCCGGCCTTCGCCGGGACGAGAAGATTATCCCCCCGCGCTCAATTCTGCGCGATCGAGCTCTCCCTCGACCCGGTGAAACGCGTCGTCGCCGATCACTTCGGTGGCGCGGAGGTCGAAGATCGATTTGCGTGCGGCTTCGATGGCGCGGCGGCGCAGGGGGTCGGCGGGCAATTCGCCGTTGGTGATGCCGCCGTGCGGGTCGTCGTCCGCCTGCATCAGGATGGCGCGATATTCGAGCCGCAGGATCTCCGCCTCTTCCGACGGATCGTCCTCGATCGCATCGAGCGCCGCGCGATAGGCGACCGCGCGGGCGCGCGCGACCTCGACGCCGACGGGATCGTCGTCCTTGAGGCCGAACGCCAGGATGAGCGGCCGCAGCGTCAGGCCCTGGATCACCAGCGATCCCAGCACGACCGCGAACGCGATGAAGACGATGAAGTCGCGATAGGGAAAGTTTTCCGGCAAGGCAAAGGCGGTGGCGAGCGTGACGAGGCCGCGCATGCCGCACCAGGAGATGATGAGGCCGCCCTTGGGCGAAGCCACCTGCTTCGGATCCTTCGGATGATAGATGTCGTGCGCGATCAGCACGCGCAACGTCGTGCGGTAGAACGTCACCCAGGCGAGCCGCACCAGCACCACCGTGAGCAGGATCCAGGCCGCCGCCACGCAATATTCCCAGCGCACCTCCTGATCGAGCCGCGTCCAGATCGGCCGCATCTGCATGCCGATCAGCATGAAGGCGAGCACGTTGAGCACGAACACCGTCGTCTCCCACACCGCATAGGACGGCACCCGCAGCCGTGCCGGCATGCTGGCCGGCGCCGTGCGCGCCATGGTGATGGCGTAGACGACGATGGTGAGGATGCCGGAGAGGCCGAGATGCTCGGCGGCGATCCAGACCATGAAGGTGGTGGCAAACTGCACGATGATCGCACTCGGCACCTCGGTCACCCGCTGCAGGAACAGCGGGATGATGCGGGCCGCCAGAAGTCCGGCGAGGACGCTGCCGACCAGCCCCAGCGCGATCGTCGGCGCGACCTCGCTCCATTTCAGATGCTCCATCGCGACCGCGCCGACCGCGATGCGATAGATCAGCAGCGCAGTCGCATCATTGAGCAGGCTTTCGCCTTCCAGCACCTTCACCATGCGGTAGGGCAATTTCACTTGGCTCAGGATCGCGACCGCAGCCGCGGCGTCCGGCGGCGCCACGATCGCACCGAGCGCAACCGCAGCCGCCCACGGCATGTCCGGCATCAACCAATGCGCGACCAGCGCGACGCCGGCTGTGGTCATGCCGACGGCCGCCACGACCAGGGTCGAGACTGGAACCCAGTTGTTGCGGAGGTCGCGCAGCGAGGTGTCGAAGGCGGCGTCCAGCAGCACCGGTGCGACAAAAAGCGCCAATGCCAGGTCGGGTTCGAGCGTCCAGGACGGGCTGTTAGGCACGAAGGCGACCAGCGCGCCGCCGATGGCGAGAAAGGTCGGGTAGGGGACCTTGATCCGCCGCGCCAGCGCCGATAATGCAACGGCGCCGAGCAGCAGCGCGATGATCCATTCGAATGTCGACACGACGATCCCCGAAACCAGATTTGAGCGACGCCATAAGCTAGCATCAATCCGGCCGTATGATGGATAGTGTGGCTACAAAGCAAGAGCTCCCGACTGCAACAACCATGCGTTCTTCCGTCCTGATGCAATTTCCTGGTGCCGCGCTGCTCTGCGTGCTCGCGCTCGGTGCCGCCCATGCGGCGACCGGCGGCGAGCCCGTCGCGGTCCCGCAGGTCGACGTCGCGCCGTGCCTCGCGGCGAGCGCGGCCGATGACATGGACAAGGCGGCCGCGGCCTGCACCGCCGTGATCGACAACGAGAAGACGGCGAAGCCCGACCTGATCAAGGCGCTGATCGCGCGCGGCGCGCTGTTCGCGCGACATGACCAGGTCGATCGCGCGATCGCCGACGATAGCCGGGCATTGCAGCTCGACCCCACGCTCGCCGACATCTTCAACGCGCGCGGCGAGCTCTGGCTGAAGAAGGGTGACCGCCCCAGGGCCGTGCAGGACTTTGGCGCGGCGCTGAAGATCGATCCGAACCACGAGAAGGCCAAGGCCAATCACAAGGCGATGGCGCGCGAGCTCGAGCGGATCGGGGCGCAGATGGCGGTCGCCGGCAAGCCGAGCTTCAATTGCAGGAGCGCGCGCCGCGCGGTGGAGAAGGCGATCTGCGCCAACCGCGAGCTCGCCGATCTCGACCGCGAGGTTTTTGCCGCCAACGCGCGCGTGCTGCGCGAAGCCCGCAATGCCGGGGAGGCCAAGGCGCTTCAGCGTGCGCAGGATGATTTCATCGCCCGCCGGAATGCCGAATTCGGCCGGCCGGGATATGATCTGAAGAAGGCGATGCAGGAGCGCTTGCAGCGGATCAACGGGGTGGATGGGTATTGAGGCGGTCTTCGCCTCTCCCCGCGCTTGTCCGCCGAAGCTTTAGCGAAGGCGGATGCGGGGAGAGGCCGGAATTTGCGAGAGCAAATTCCGGGTGAGCGGGAGTCTCCGCGAGTCCGACTGCTGCCGTCCCCGCGGAGACTCCCCCTCACCCCACCCTCTCCCCGCAGGCGGGGCGAGGGAGAGCAGGCGCCGGTGCGCCCCCCGCTAGGCCCGATTTGAACCCGATCCTCGCTCCCCGCGACAATGGTGAAAACCTGACGTCACGGAGCCTTATGCCATGTGCGGTACGCGTCCTTCCGCGCAAACCTTCCCGTTTGCCAAAACCTCGCTTCGCGCTTTGCTGCTCAGCGCGGCGATAAGTCTTGTCCTTGCCGCGCCGGCCTCGGCTGGCGTCGATTGCGTGATGGGCAGCAAGGCCGAGCCCGCCGAGCTGATCCCGGCGTGCAGCGCCATCATCGATCAAGCCACCAATCCGAATTCCGACCGCGCCGCGGCGCTGCTGGTGCGCGCCGACGCCAATGCGCGGACATCCGGCGGCCTCACGCAAGCCCTCCGGGATATAGACCGCGCCATCGCGCTCGACGGCAAGAATGCACGTGCCTGGCGCCTGCGCGGCGACCTGCTGCGCGAGGCCGGCGGCGATCTCGGCCGCGCCGCGGCCGACCTCAGCAAGGCGATCGAGCTCGATCCGCAGGATGCCGAAGCCTATGAGCTGCGCGGCGTCGTCTACACCAATCAGCGCCGGCTCGACCGCGCGCTGGCCGATTACGACCAGGCGATCAAGTTGAAGCCGGACTATGCCCAGGCCTGGTCCGATCGCGGCGCGACCTATTATCTCGGCGGCGACAACGAGAAGGCGGTCCGCGATCTCAGCGAGGCGCTGCGGCTCGACCCCAACCGGCCGCGCAGCTACACCAATCGCGGCGCCGCCTACAAGAAGCTCGGCCAGCTCGACAAGTCGGTCGCCGACGATGGCGAGGCGATCAGGCTCGATCCCAAGGTGCCGGAATATTACGACAATCGCGGCCTGTCGCTGGCCGCGATGGGCGAGTACGACAAGGCGATCGCCGACTACGACCAGGCGCTGCGACTGGCGCCACGGCCGAATTTTTTCACCAACCGCGGCGATTCCTACCAGCTCAAGGGCGAGCTCGGTGCGGCGCTCAGCGACTACGAGGCCGCGCTGAAGCTCGATCCGAATTTCGCGCAGACCTACAACAACCGCGCCGTGCTCTACAAGAAGATGGGCGAGCGCAAGAAGGCGCTGGCCGACTATGAGACCGCGCTGCGGCTCGATCCCGGCAATGACAACGCCTCCGCCGGCCGCCGCACCATGATCGCGGAGATCGCGAAATTCGGCGCCGAGCCGCCGCGCCCGCTGAATGCGGGCACCGGCAACGGCCCGTCGTTCGATTGCGCGACCGCGAAGCGCGAGGTCGAGAAGGTGATCTGCGCCGACCCGCAGTTAGGGGTGCTCGACCGCCAGATCGCCGAGACCTATGAACGCGTGCTGAAATCCGCCCGCGCCCGCTCGGCCGGCGAGCTCCGCCGCACCCAGCGCGATTTTCTCAGCCTCCGCAACGCGAGCTTCGGCCGTCCCGGCTACGATCTGAGGAAGGTCATGCAGGAGCGGTTGCAGCGGTTGAATGCGATGGAGAGCTAGGCTGGTTTCTTCGCCTCTCCCCGCTTGCGGGGAGGGGCCGGAATGCGCGCGAAGCGCGGATTCCAGGTGAGGGGGAGTCCCCGCGGGTCGAACTCTCACCGTCCCCGCGGAGACTCCCCCTCACCCCAACCCTCTCCCCGCAGGCGGGGCGAGGGAGCGCACCGCCCGCGCGGCAGCAGCGTCCTCCGCCGAAAGGCACCACCCTTTTCAGCTTGAACCGCAGCCCGTTCCCGGGAAAATACCCCGCAAACAAGGCTGGCCCTTGATCCTGGTCATGGCGGGACTTCTGTCCTGTCGTCAGGTCAAAGCCGGACAAATAAAGGGAACGGGAGCGCTTGCATGAATGTCCGGGGAACGAGTCGTTATCACGAGGTCCATGCGCGCTCGCTGGCCGATCCTGCAAGCTTTTGGGCCGAGGCGGCCAAGGAGATCGACTGGATCGAGCCGCCGAAAAAGATCTTCGATCCCTCGCAGGGCGTCTACGGCCGCTGGTTCAGCGGCGGCGTCGTCAACACCTGCTACAACGCGCTCGACCGCCACGTCGAACGCGGCCGCGCCGACCAGGTCGCGCTGATCCATGATTCGCCGCTGACGGGCTCGGTCACCAAATTCACCTATGGCGAACTGCTGGGCGAGGTGCAGGCGCTCGCCGCCATCATGCAGGATTTCGGCGTCGCCAAGGGCGATCGCGTCATCCTCTATATGCCGATGGTGCCGGAGGCCGTGGTCGCGATGCTCGCCTGCGCGCGCATCGGCGCGGTGCACTCCGTGGTGTTCGGCGGCTTTGCCGCCAAGGAGCTCGCCACCCGCATCGACGATGCGCAGCCGAAGCTGATCCTGTCGGCGAGTTGCGGCGTCGAGCCCGGCCGCATCGTGCAGTACAAGCCGCTGCTCGACGAGGCGATCAGGCTTGCCGGCAGCAAGCCGAAGGCCTGCATCGTGCTGCAACGTCCGCAGCTCACCTGTGACCTGACGCCCGGCCGCGATTACGACTGGGCCAGCCTGCGCCGCAAGGCGATGAACGACGGCAAGAAGGCCGCTTGCGTGCCGGTGGCCGCGACCGATCCGCTCTACATCCTCTATACGTCGGGCACGACGGGCATCCCGAAGGGCGTCGTGCGCGACAATGGCGGCCATCTCGTCGCGGTGAAATGGTCGATGTTCAACCTTTACGGCGTCAAGCCCGGCGAGGTCTGGTGGTGCGGCTCCGACATCGGCTGGGTGGTCGGCCACAGCTACATCGTCTACGGGCCGCTGCTGCATGGCGCGACGTCGATCATGTATGAGGGCAAGCCGGTCGGCACGCCCGACGCCGGCGCGTTCTGGCGGGTCATCGCCGAGCACAAGGCGGTGGCGCTGTTCACCGCGCCGACCGCGTTCCGGGCGATCCGGAAGGAGGATCCGGACGGCAAGTTCATCCGGCAATACGACCTCTCGACATTCCGCACGCTGTTCCTCGCCGGCGAGCGCGCCGATCCGCCGACGGTGGAATGGGCGGAGCAGCAGTTGAAGGTGCCTGTGATCGACCATTGGTGGCAGACCGAGACCGGCTGGTGCATCGCCGGCAATCCGGTGGGCTTGGGCATGCTGCCGGTGAAGCACGGCTCGCCGACGGTGCCGATGCCGGGCTACCAGGTCGACGTGGTCGACGAAGCGGCAAAGCCCGTCGGTCCCAACACGATGGGCTCGATCGTCATCAAGCTGCCGATGCCGCCGGGCTGCCTGCCGACGCTGTGGAATCAGGATGCGCGCTTCAAGGAGGCCTACCTCACCGAATTCCCCGGCTACTACAAGACCTCCGACGCCGGCTACAAGGACGAGGACGGCTACGTCTTCGTCATGGGCCGCACCGACGACATCATCAACGTCGCCGGCCACCGGCTGTCGACCGGCGGCATGGAGGAGATCCTGGCCTCGCATCCGGATGTCGCCGAATGCGCCGTGCTCGGCGTCAAGGATGCCATCAAGGGCGAGGTGCCCTGCGGCTTCCTGGTGCTCAAGGCCGGCGTGAAGCGCGCACCCGCCGAGATCGAGAAGGAGATCGTCGCATTGGTGCGCGACAGGCTCGGCCCCGTCGCCGCCTTCAAGCTCGCGATCACCGTCGGCCGCCTGCCCAAGACGCGCTCCGGAAAGATCTTGCGCGGCACCATCAAGAAGATCGCCGACGGCGAGTCCTGGACCATGCCGGCGACCATCGAGGACCCCAAGGTGCTGGACGAGATCGGGGAGGCGCTGAAGGGGAGGGTGTGAGGTTTCCGTCGTCATTCCGGGGCGATGCGAAGCATCGAGCTACGGTGCGCGATTGCGCACCTGAGAATCTCGAGATTCCGGGTTCGGTCCTGCGGACCGCCCCGGAATGACGGCGCTTAGACTTACATTTTCCTCATTCCGGGCTAAACAGTGCGGCCAACAAAGGACCCTTGATGCAACTCGCCACCGTGCCGCGCCTGCTCGCCGCCGCATTGCTCGCCATCGCTGTCTCCGCCTGCTCGGCGCGCTACCAGACGCCGGTGGCGATGGGCGGTGACGACGACGATGCGGTCTGCCAGAGCCGTGGCTATGCGCAGGGCTCGCCGGAATACGTGGCCTGCCGCAAGGACCGCGACGTCCAGCGCAACGCAGCGATCACCCGCTCCGACCGCCGCCAGCGCGATCTCGGCGAGTACATGCTGAACCATCCGGAACGGCCGTAGGCGCGCGCTGTTTCTCTCGTGTCGTCCCGGCGAAGGCCGGGACCCATACCGCGGAATCCATCGGTCGCGGACGGTAGAAGTACCGAACTGCGAGGCTTCGCCAAACTACTCCCTGTGGTTATGGGTCCCGGCCTTCGCCGGGACGACACTGAGGGTGTGGCGCGAGCGCGCTGCCTCTCAACAGCGGAGAGGCACAACAAAAACGCGGCAGGTCACCCCGCCGCGTTCAGATCGCATTCAACAGGCGAACAGAGAGCGGAGCCTTACTCCTCCTCCTGGTCCTGCTTCTTGCCGCCCAGCGTCTTCAGCTTGGCGAAGACGGCGTCGACGTTGAGGTCGTCGCTGGATTTCTCGGCCGGCTCGAACTCGTCCTTCTTGGTGGTCTCGGAGGCCGGCAGCAGCGTCGCGCCGCCATAGGCTGCGTCGATCGGCTTTTCCTTGGCCGCGCGCGCCACCTCGAAATCGAGCTCGATCTGCGAGCAGAGACCGAGGGTCACGGGATCGATCGGGGTCAGCGACGACGTGTTCCAGTGGGTGCGGTCGCGGACGCTGGCGATCGTGCTCTTGGTGGTGCCGACCAGGCGCATGATCTGGGCGTCCTTCAGCTCGGCATGGTTGCGCAGCAGCCAGAGGATGGCGCTCGGGCGCTCATGGCGGCGCGAGACCGGGGTGTAACGCGGGCCCTTGCGCTTGGGCTGGGGCGGCAGCACCACCTTGCTCTCCTGGAGGCGGAGCCGGAAATCCGGGTTCTTCTCGGCCTTCTCGATCTCCTCGCGGGTCAGCTGGCCGTTGGAAATGGGGTCCATGCCTTTAATGCCCTGGGCGGCGTCGCCGTCGGCGATCGCCCGGATCTCCAGGGGGTGCATCTTGGTGAAATCGGCGACCTGGTCGAAGGTCAGCGCGGTGTTGTCGAGCAGCCAGACGGCGGTCGCCTTGGGCATCAGAGGTGCGTTGCTCATGGCAAATCTCCTTTGTGCTTCGCCCACCCCTTTGGAGGCGAAGCCGGTGGTCATCAGCGATGACTGGGAATTCGCGCTATATAAGCCCGGAGGGGCTAGCCACGCAATGGTTCTGCTATAGATAGTGCCTTGACAGCGCCCGAAAGGGGGCCCAATTCCCTGTAAGCCCGTACCTAAGCCCTATTCCACCCATCGACCGCTTCCCGCCCATTTGGCGAGGTGATTCGGTCCCGAGATCGCTCAATGTCAGCCAAACCAGACCTCAAGATCGTGCTTTGTTCTCCCCGCGGCTTCTGCGCCGGGGTGGTCCGGGCGATCGACACCGTGGAACGGGCGCTCGATAAGTACGGCGCCCCCGTCTATGTTCGCCATGAGATTGTGCACAACAAATACGTCGTCGACGGGTTGAAAAAGAAGGGCGCCATCTTCGTCGAGGAGCTCGCCGAAATCCCGGAAAATACCTCCGCGCCGGTGGTGTTCTCGGCCCATGGCGTGCCCAAATCGGTTCCGGCCGACGCCCAGTCCCGCAATTTGTTCTCGCTGGACGCGACCTGCCCGCTGGTGACCAAGGTGCACCGCGAGGCCGCGATCCATTTCAAGCGCGGCCGCGAGATCTTCCTGATCGGCCATTCCCATCACCCCGAAGTGGTCGGCACGCTCGGCCAGCTCCCGGTCGGCGCCGTGACCCTGATCGAGACCGCCGAGGACGCCAAGACCATCACGCCGAAGGATCCGAACAACATCGCCTTCGTGACCCAGACCACGCTGTCGATCGACGACACCGCGGAGATCGTGGCGTTGTTGAAGGAGCGCTTCCCGAACATCAACGGTCCGCACAAGGAAGACATCTGCTACGCCACCACCAACCGCCAGCTCGCGGTGAAGAAGGTGGCGCCGGTGGTCGACGCGCTGATCGTGGTCGGTGCGCCGAATTCGTCGAACTCGCAGCGCCTGCGCGAGGTCGCCGAGCGCGAGGGCTGCCCGATCGCGGTGCTGGCGCAGCGCGCCGCCGACCTCGACTGGAAGCGGTTCGAGAACATCACCAGCCTCGGCATCACCGCGGGCGCCTCGGCACCGGAAGTGATCGTCGAGGAGATCATGGACGCTTTCGCCGAGCGCTTCACGCTGCATGTGGAGACGGTCTCGGCCGCGGAAGAGAACGAGTTCTTCCCGTTGCCGCGCCAGGTGCGCCCCGAAGCCGCCGCCGAGTAGACTTTTATGGCGGTCTACACCGACGTTGCCGCCGACGAGCTTGCGGATTTCCTGAAGCAATACGATCTCGGCGAGTTGCTCTCCTACAAGGGCATCGCCGAGGGCGTCGAGAATTCCAACTTCCTGCTGCACACCACCCAAGGAAACGGCCGAGCCTCGTTCATCCTCACGCTCTACGAGAAGCGCGTGGCGAAGAACGACCTGCCGTACTTCCTCGCGCTGATGACGCATCTCGCCGAGCACGGCATCAACTGCCCGCTGCCGGTGAAGGCGAAGGACGGCGAGGCGCTGCACGAGCTGTCGGGACGGCCGGCTGCGATCATCACCTTTCTCGAAGGTGTCTGGCCGCGCAAGCCGAACGCGAGCCATTGCGCCGGCGTCGGCGAGGCGCTGGCCAAGATGCATCTGGGCGGCGCCAACTTCGCGATCAGGCGCGCCAACGCGCTCTCGGTCTCCGGCTGGCGGCCGCTGTTCGATGCGGCGTCACACCGTGCCGACGAGGTGCAGCCGGGCCTGCGCGCGTTCCTCGAAGCCGAGCTCGATCATCTCGAGAGCGGCGTCTGGCCGAAGCATCTGCCCGAGGGCGTGATCCACGCCGACCTCTTCAACGACAACGTCTTCTTCCTCGGCGACCAGCTCTCGGGCATCATCGACTTCACCTTCGCCTGCAACGACATGCTGGCCTATGACATCGCGATCTGCCTCAACGCCTGGTGTTTCGAGGCGGATCACTCCTTCAACGTCACCAAGGCGCGCGCCTTCCTCAATGCCTATGGCCGCGTGCGCAAGCTGACCGAGGCCGAGGAGGCCGCGCTGCCCCTGCTGGCGCGCGGCGCGGCGATCCGCTTCCTGCTGACGCGGCTGGTCGACTGGCTCAACGTGCCGCCGGGCGCGCTGGTCAAGCCGAAGGATCCGCTGGAATATTTTCGCAAGCTGCGCTTCCACCAGAGCGTCTCCAGCGTGCGCGACTACGGGCTGCTGCCGTCAGGACTGGTCGCGTGAGCGAGCGTCCCAATGTCACGATCTATACCGACGGCGCCTGCTCGGGAAATCCCGGGCCCGGCGGCTGGGGCGCGATCCTGAAGTTCGGCGACAAGGAGAAGGAGCTGAACGGCGGCGAGCGTCACACCACCAACAACCAGATGGAGTTGATGGCGGCGATCTCCGCGCTCGAAGCGCTGAAGAAGCCGTGCACCGTCGATCTCTACACCGACAGCCAGTATGTGCGGCAGGGCATCACCGGCTGGATCCACGGCTGGAAGCGCAACGGCTGGCGCACCGCCGACAAGAAGCCGGTGAAGAATGTCGAGCTATGGCAGCGCCTCGATGCTGCGCTGAAGGCGCACGAGGTGCGCTGGCACTGGGTCAAGGGCCACGCCGGCCACCCCGAGAACGAACGCGCCGATCAGCTCGCGCGCGACGGCATCGTGAAGGCAAGATTGCAGCAGCGGGTGGCGGAGTAGCGGGCGCATCGCGCCCACTCTCCGCCGTCATCCCGGCGAAGGCCGGGATCCATAACCACAGGATTGGGTTTAGCGAAGACTCGCGGTTGCCAGCTCGCGCGACAATTCCACCCTGTGGTTATGGGTCCCGGCCTTCGCCGGGACGACACCGAGAGTGTGGCAGCGCGCCGGGCCGCCTTACAGCTGCCCCAGCAGCGTATCGCCGCCGGAGACCTCGACCTTGCCGGGCATCGCCTCGAGGTTCAGCTTCTTCACTACGCCGTCCTCGACCAGCATCGAGTAGCGCTTGGAGCGGATGCCGAGGCCGTTGCCGGAGGCGTCGAGCTCCATGCCGATCGCCTTGGTGAAATCGGCATTGCCGTCGGCGAGGAAGGTGGCCTCGTCGCGCTGGTCGGTGTCGCGCTTCCAGGCGTTCATGACGAAGGCGTCGTTGACGGAGACGATGGCGATGGTGTCGACGCCCTTGTCCTTGATGGCGTAGGCGTTGAGGAAGATGCTCGGCAGATGCATCTTGTGGCAGGTGCCGGTGTAGGCGCCGGGCACCGCGAACAGCGCCACCTTCTTGCCCTTGAAGATATCGTCGGTGGTCTTCACCTGCGGACCTTCCGCCGTCATCACGCGGAATTTCGCCTCGGGCAGCTTCTCGCCAATCTGGATCGCCATCGTCAGTCTCCCTGAAAATCGGTCCCGCTTTTTAGACTGTGCGGCGGGCCTGCACAATATTGCCGTCGGGAGAAGCGGTGAGGCGCGCGGCCTTTCACCGTGATGTCATCAGCCGGCAAAGCCGCCATTGTCGAGAAAGGCCTGCTCGTCCGGCGTGGTGTCGCGGCCGAGGAGGCGGTTGCGGTGGGGGAAGCGGCCGAACCGGCGGATGATGTCGGCATGCTCCCGGGCGTATTTCAGGTTCTCGGCATTGTCGGTGTCCTGAAACAGCGCCACGCAGTGCAACTGGTCCGGCAGGTGCTCGGAATGCATGAAGGGCAAATAGAGGAATTCGAGCAGGACGGGGTCGATCCTGCGATCGGCGCCCCGATCGATGGCGCGGCGGGCGACATCGCGCGCCGGCGCGTCGCTGGCAAAGGCCTCGGGCGTGCCGCGGAACATGTTGCGCGGAAACTGGTCGAGCACGATGACGAGCGCCAGCGCCCCGTCGTCGCTTTCCTCCCAGGACGCCAGCCGGCCGGCGGCCGCCTGCTGCCAGAGCGCGAGAAAGCGGCGCCTGACCTCCGCATCGAAAGCGTCGTTGCGCTCGTACCAGGCGTCGCGGCCGGCCTCGCGCCAGAAGGCGAGAATGCCGGCCGGGCTGATGTCGCCGATGTCAGTCATGAACCCAAGCCGTGCCTTGAGACGTGCCTAGGCCGCCTCCGCCTTCTTCTCGTCACGCAACTGCCGGCGCAAAATCTTGCCGACATTGGTCTTGGGCAGGTCGGTGCGGAATTCGATGTGCTTGGGCACCTTGTAGCCGGTGAGCTGTTCGTGACAGAACTTGATCACATCCTCGGCGGTGAGGTTGGGATCCTTCTTCACCACGAAAGCCTTCACCGCCTCGCCAGACTTGGAGTCGGGGACGCCGATCACGGCGCATTCGAGCACGCCCGGATGGCTCGCGATCACTTCCTCGATCTCGTTCGGATAGACGTTGAAGCCGGAGACCAGGATCATGTCCTTCTTGCGGTCAACGATCTTGGTGTAGCCCTTCTCGTCCATCACGCCGATGTCGCCGGTGCGGAAGAAGCCGTCGGCCGTCATCACCTTGGCGGTCTCCTCGGGCCTGTTCCAGTAGCCCGACATCACCTGCGGGCCCTTGGCGCAGATCTCGCCGGGCTGGCCGAGCGGCACCTCGTTGCCGTCGTCGTCGCGGATCGAGATCCAGGTCGAGGGCACGGGAATGCCGATCGAGCCGGAGAACTCGGTCGTGGTCGCCGGGTTGCAGGTCAGCGTCGGCGAGGTCTCAGACAGGCCGTAGCCTTCGGCGATGAAGCAGCCGGTCACCGCCTTCCATTGCTCGGCGACGGGCCGCTGCACGGCCATGCCGCCGCCGTTGGAGATCTTCAGCTTGGAGAAGTCGAGCTTCTTGAAGTCGGGATGATGCATCAGCCCGTTGTAGAGCGTGTTGACGGCCGGGAAGCTGTTGACCTGGTACTTCGCCAATTCCTTGACGAAGCCGGCGATGTCGCGCGGATTGGGGATCAGCAGATTGCAGCCGCCGGCGCGCACCGCGAGCAGGTAGCAGGCCGTCAGCGCGAAGATGTGATAGAGCGGCAGCGCGCAGACGATCAGGAGCTGGTCGATCTGCGGCGGCTGCGCCAGCGCCGGCTGGAGCCAGGCATCGTTCTGCAGGACGTTGGCGACGATGTTGCGGTGGAGCAGCGTGGCGCCCTTGGAGACGCCGGTGGTGCCGCCGGTATATTGCAGGAAGGCAACGTCGCCGGGCGACAGCTTCGGCTTGCTGAGCGTCATGCCGCGGCCGGCCGAGAGCGCGTCGTTGAAGGGCACCGCGCCCGGCAGCGACCAGGCCGGCACCATCTTCTTGACGCGGCGGACGACGAGATTGACGATCACGCCCTTGAAGCCGAGCAGGTCGCCCATGCTGGCGACGATGACGTGCTTCACGGCCGTCTTGGCGATCACCTGCTGGACGGTGTGGGCGAAATTCTCCAGCACGATGACGGCTTCGGCGCCGGAATCCTTGAGCTGATGCTCGAGCTCGCGCGGGGTGTAGAGCGGGTTGACGTTGACGACCGCAAAACCGGCGCGCAGCACGGCGGCGGTCGCTACCGGATATTGCAGCACGTTCGGCATCATGATCGCGACGCGGGCGCCGCGTTGCAGGCCTCGGCCTTGCAGGTAAGCGGCCAGCGCCAGCGACATCTGATCGAGGTCGCGATAGCTGATCGACTTGTCCATGCAGATGAACGCCTTGCGGTCGGCGAACTTGGCGAAGCTCTCCTCCAGCAGGTCGACCAGCGATGCATATTGGGTCGGCTCGATGTCAGCAGGCACGCCGGGCGGATATTGCTTGAGCCAGATGCGCTCCATGGAAACTCCCCTCTCTTTTAGAGCCCGTTGTGTCTCGGGCTTGCCTCGTTGCTGCCAGTATCGAACCTGCCGGAACAGGTGGCAAGCCGCCGAGGATTATGGCAAAGGCCGGGAAGTGGCTACTGGAATCGTCGCAAACCGCGCTGCCGCAGTTGCGAAGGGCGGGCGCGGTCGCGCCTCGAGGCGCCGTTAACTGTTGTTGGGCGGCTTGGCGGCGGGCTTGGTCGCAGCCTTGGGCTTGGCGGGCTTCGCCGCCTGATCGCTGCTTGCAGCGGGCTTCTCCGCGGGCTTGGCCGCCGCATGCCTGGTTCCAGCCGGCTTGACCGCGCTCTTGGTGTCGGGCTTGGCAACCGGCTTCGCCGCCGCCGTCTTGGCATCCTTGCTCGTGTCCTTGCCCGCGTCCTTGCCAGCATCCTTGGGCTTGTCGGCCGCGTCAGGCTTCTTGGCCACGCGCGACTTCTTGCCACGCGGCTTTGCCGTCACCTGCTGGTCGGCATCGGCGGCGACCGCCGCGATCAGGGCGGTGCCGGTGCGGGTCGGGCCGGTATAGACCAGCACCGGCTCGGCGGAGGCCGCGGCCGAGGCCATCAGCTCGGAGGCCTTCATCAAGGGCGGCTGCAGCCCGGCGGTGAAGAAGGTCACCTGGGCTTCGCCGCCGGTGGCGGAGGCCGATCCGGCCGTGCCGCCATTGGTTGCGATCAGCGCGTCGTCGTCGTCGCTGGCCGGCCGCTTGCGGTGGCCGCCGCACATGTCCTCGCGCAGGTTCGGCGGCGAGGCGTCGACCGGCACGAGGTTTTCGACGGTGCCGAGCGAGGGACGCAGCCACGACAGATTGTCCTGGCTGAAGCCGCGCTCCAGGAGCTGCGCCGCCTTCACCGCGCGCGCGGTGCCGGAGTTCGCGCCGAGCACCACCGCGATCAGCCGCCGGCCGTTGCGCGTGGCGGACGCCACGAGGTTGTAGCCGGAGGCGCAGATGAAGCCGGTCTTGAAACCGTCGGCGCCGGGATAGCGGCCGATCAGCTTGTTGAAATTCCCGGTCACGCGCTTGCCGAAGCGGATCGCCGGGATGTGCACGAAATACTCGTATTCCGGCAGGTCGCGCAGGAACGAGCGTGCCAGAATTCCGAGATCCCGCGCTGACGTGATCTGGCCGTCGGCAGGCAGGCCGTTGGGATTGACGTAGCTCGTCTGCGTCATGCCGAGCTTCTTCGCGGTGTCGTTCATCATCGCGGAGAAGCCGTCGATCGAGCCGCCGACGCCTTCGGCGAGCACCACGGCCATGTCGTTCGCCGACTTGACCATCATCATCTTCAGCGCGTTGTCGACGGTGAGCTGGGTGCCCGGCCGGAAACCCATTTTCGAGGGCGACTGCGAGGCCGCCGTCGGCGACACCGTGAGCAGCGTGTCGAGCGTGAGCCTGCCGTCCTTGACCGCCTTCAGCGTCACATAGGCGGTCATGATCTTGGTGACGGAAGCGGGATACCAGGGAATGGTCGCGTTATCCGCCTGCAACACCTTGCCGCTGTCGGCTTCGATCAGCAGCAGCGCCTCGGCGCTTGCCGCGCGCGGCGCAAGCAGCGCAGCCAATGCGATGGCCGCGGCGAAAAGATTCAGCAGGGAGTGGCGAAGCAGCGGGCGAAAGACGTGCACTATCCGATTCCGGTCCTGGGAGATCCGCCGGTTCCGGGCGGTCCTCGTGATCTGAGTTTCGGGTTTGAAATTCGGCGCCGCCGCTTGCGGCGATGCAAACCTATACCGGCTCGTTCGCCGAGAACAGGGGTTCAGAGCGGTATTCAGCGATGAAATAGGCCGAATTTCGACGGTCCTACCGGGACTTGACCGCCGAGGCAGCGGCCTCGGCCGCCGTCACGCTGGCCCGTGCGTGCTCCTGCACCATGAACTGCGCCTTGGCGAGCTCGGCAAAATGGCCGCCTTTGGCCACGAGTTCATCGAAAGTTCCGCTTTCGATCACGCGCCCATTCTCGAACACCAGTATCCGCGTGGCATTGCGGATGGTGGACAGGCGGTGGGCGATCACGAAAGTGGTGCGGCCCCTCATCACTTCGTCGAGAGCGGCATTCAGCTTGGCCTCGGTGACGGCATCGAGCGCGCTGGTCGCCTCGTCGAGGATCAGGATCGGCGGGTCTTTCAACAGCGCCCRCGCAATCGACAGCCGCTGCCGCTCGCCGCCGGACAGCATGCGGCCGCGCTCGCCCGCATTGGTCTCGAAGCCGCCGCTGCGCTCGATGAATTCGAGCGCCTGGGCGCGCTCGGCCGCGAGGCGCAATTCCGCCTCCGTCGCGTCCGGCCTGCCGACGCGCAGATTCTCCGCGATCGAGCGGTTGAACAGCAGCGCCTCCTGGAACACGACGCCGATGTTCCGCCGCAGCGACGTCAGCGTCACGCCGCGCACGTCCATGCCGTCGATCCTGATGAAGCCGGACTGCGGATCGAAGGCGCGGTGCAGGAGCGCGATCGCGGTGGATTTTCCGGCGCCGGTCGCGCCGACCAGCGCGATGGTCTGTCCCGGCAGCGCGGTGAAGGAGAGGTCCTCGACCGCCGGCCGCTTGCCGTCATAGGAGAAGGTGACATCGTTGAACTCGACGAGGCCCGAGAGCCGGCCGGCATCGATGGCGTCGGGCCGGTCGTGCACCGCGGGCACCGCATCGAGCACGTTGAAGAATTCGCGCAGGCGCGGCGCTTCCATGAACACGTTGTTGATGAAGCTCACGACCTGCTCGAGCTTCTGGATCAGAAGCGTCGCAAAGCTCACGAACATCACGATCTCGCCGACGGTGGTGAGCCCCTGGTCGTGCAGCGCGATGCCGAAGGTGAAGATCGCCAGCACCGTGATGGTGGTGGAAGCCCGCGTGATGACGGTGACCAGCGCCCACCACGACAGCACCGGCATCTGCGCCGCGAGCAGCTGGTCGGCGACGGAGCGCAAGCCCTTGACCTCGGATTCGACGCGCACAAAGCTCTGCACCAGCGCGACATTGCCGAGCGCGTCGGAGGCGCGCGCGGAGAGTTCGCTGTAGTGCTCCTCCACCGCCATCTGCATGCCGAAGGTCCTTCGCACCACGAAGGTCGTGAGCGCGGTGAAGACGATGCAGAGCACGAACAGCAGGATCGCCAGCCGCCAGTTCAGATAGAGCGACAGCGGCAGCAGCACCACGACCGACAGGATCGCGGCAAAATGCTCGCGGAAGAAACCGAGCCATAGCCGCCACAGCGCGTCGGTGCCGTTGAGCATCACCTTCATCAGTCGGCCGGAATGGGTGCCGGAGTGGAAGGTCAGCGGCAGTTGCAGAATGTGCTCGAAATAGTCGGTCAGCACCGCCTGGCGCTGGCGGTGGGAGAGTCGGTCGGCTTGCAGCGCGACAAGCGCGCTGCAGGCGATCGTGAACAGCCCGAACGCGACCCAGGCCATGAGGTACGGCC
Source organism: Bradyrhizobium sp. P5_C12 (assembly GCF_054049735.1). Classification (NCBI taxonomy): domain Bacteria; kingdom Pseudomonadati; phylum Pseudomonadota; class Alphaproteobacteria; order Hyphomicrobiales; family Nitrobacteraceae; genus Bradyrhizobium; species Bradyrhizobium sp. P5_C12. Next base: position 22,695 of record NZ_JBFULU010000060.1, on the reverse strand, counting down.
AGGCCGAACTCGATCCGGCCACCGTCTTGCCGGAGAGCACGTCGACGATCCGGCCGAACAGCACGGGCTCGGCGAATTGCGAGGCGGCAAGCAGGAGATTGGCAAACGCCAGCAGCCAACCCAGCCGCGCCTCCTTGCCGAGCAGCTCGAGAACACGGGTGTAGAGGCTGAAAATGGACATGCGGGCGAGGAACTCGGGCGGATAGAACGAGGTGAGCCCATATTCTAATCTGGGATCGCCCGCGAGATACAGCGGAAGCTGTCAGTTTTGCTCACTTGATCAGCCGGCTTTCGACAGGCGGCAGGAACCGGTCGTCGAAGATATCGCCCGCCACCGGCTTCTTGCGGAATTTGAAATCCTGCGCGATCTGGTCGATCGAGCGCTCCAGGCGGACCGGATCGACGCCGCCGAGGCCGTTGCGGCGAGCCTCGTCGGTCACGATGTTGTCGATCAGCACCGTGCGCAGGCGTTCCAGCTCCAGATCGCGGTCGCCATCGTCGATGCGGCTTGCGGCCTCGTCCGCCGCCCGCGGCGGCTCCTTGAGGGTCGCGTTGATGCCGGCGATCAGGGCGCGGACAAATCCCTTCACCGCCTCCGGCTTCGCCACGGCGAACGCGGGATTGGCCACCACGGCGAAGCCATAGGCCTCGCAGCCATAGTCGGCATAGCGCAGCACGACGAGATCGCCTCCGGGCACGCCGCGGTCGCGCAGGTTCACCGCCGAGAGATAGCTGAAGCCGGCGACCGCATCGACCTGTCCCGCGGAGAGGATCGGCTCGCGCACCGCCGCGCTCATCTTGTGGAATTTCACACGCTCGGGGTTAATGCCGTTCTGCTGCGCCAGTGCCGGCCACAGCCGCATCGACAGATCGCCGTCGGCAACGCCGACGGTCTTGCCGTCGAGATCGGGCAGGAGATGAACGCCGCGGCTCCTGCGTGCGACGATCGCATACGGCGCGCGGTTGAACAGCACGAACACCGCCTTGACCGGCGCTGCATCGGCCTTGTCGCGAAAACGGATCAGCTCGTTGATGTCGACGAGCGCGAGTTCGCTGTCGCCTTTGGCGACGCGTGCGAGTGCCTCCGGCGATCCGGCCGCATTGTTGAAGGACACGTTGAGACGCTCGGCGGCGTAGCTGCCGTCCTTCGCGGCGACGAAAAACGGCGCCATGCTTGCGTCGACCGGGCGATCGAAGGTGAAATGGATCGCAACGGAGGGCGCAGCGGTCTCCGCCGCATCGACGGCGCGGGCTGTCAGCGCGGCAAGCGAGATCGAAAGAGCCAGCACGCAGCGCAAGGCGATCGTCTTGAATCCAGACATCAGTCGCGCCGGTCCCGCATTGTTGTGGTTTCGTGACGCTCGCAGCGCCGGCAGGCGGCCAGTCTGTCCGCGCCAACATGAACGGCGGATGAGCGGCGGTTGCGTCATGATCACGCAACCCTGTTCATCTTGTGTTGGGGTTGAGGAACCCAACATGGGCCGCGGGTGTTTGAAAGACATGAGCCTGTCCACAGGCACCATTGGAGGTCCCAAGGAGGGTCCGAGACATGTTTGACCGATTTGCGAAATTCGCCGGCCGCAAGGCCGTCCTTGCTACCGCTGCGGTGCTGGCGCTGACCGCAATGGCCCCGACCGCCTCATACGCGGGAGGCCGCCACTGGCATGGTGGTGGCGGCGGCGCGGCGGCTGCCGCAGCCTTTGCCGGCATCATCGGCACCGGGCTTGCGATCGCTGCAACCCGCGACGCCTACGCCTATGACTACGGTCCGGGCTATTATGGCGGCGGTCCCGTCTATTACAGCGGCCCGACCTACTACGGCGGCGGCCCCTATTACGGTCCGGGTCCGAACTATCAGTACCAGCGCTACGGCGGCACCGCTCCGTCCGAGCTCTGTGGCCAGGGCTACTACACGAACTGCTACTAGCTTTGGCTACCAAGGGTTGACCACAACAGGCCGCCGCGGTTGCCGCGCCGGCCTGTTATTTGCTTTTATCGTCGGGCGTTAACGCGCTCGCCATTGGTTTAGAGTAGTTTTGAGTACCATGAGTGATTCGCTTGAGCGGCTATATCTGGCTGTGCTCGCGGCCAGAGACCTTGATCCGGCTACATCGCGCACGGCCCGGCTGTTTCAGCGCGGCCCCTCCAAAATGGCGAAGAAGCTGGCCGAAGAGGCCATCGAAGTCGTGATCGACGCGGTCAACGGCGATAGCGAGGCCGTGATCCGGGAGAGCGCCGATCTGCTCTATAATCTCACCGTGCTCTGGGCCTCGGCCGGCGTCCGCCCCGAGGATGTCTGGCGCGAGATGGCACGGCGTGAAGACATGCTCGGCATTGCCGAGAAACTGCCGAAATCGCCGATGAAGCTGCCTAAAGTCGCGTCACCGCGCGTTGCCGCCCGGCGGCCAATTGTCGCGCTCGAGGGGCGCGTGGCGCGCAAGCGCCATTAAAGCGCGATGGGATCGGGAAAAATCGTCATCGCGCTTCTGGTGATTGTCTGAGCATGACCTCCGCGCGAACGCGTTCCGCGTTTGTCGCGAGGGAAAACCGCGGCACAGTTTGCGCCAACGCAGCCCTTCGGGGCCGGATCATGCTTTTAAAACGTCACAATTCGCCCAAAACTCGCGATGGACAAATCCGTCCCATGGTGCTTCATCGCGGCGCCATGCTGAAACGTATCTACGACTGGTGCATCGACGCCGCCCACAAGCCCTACGCGCTCTGGATCATGGGTGCCGTGGCTTTCGCAGAAAGCTCCTTCTTTCCCGTCCCTCCGGACGTGATGCTGATTCCGATGTCACTGGCGCGCCCGCAGCGCGCCTGGCTCTACGCCGCGGTCTGCACCGCGACCTCGGTGGTGGGCGGTCTCCTGGGCTACGCCATCGGCGCGCTGCTGTTCGACTCGGTCGGCCATTGGCTGATCCAGGTCTATGGCCTCGGCGACAAGGTCGAGGCCTTCCGCGCCTCCTATGCCGAATGGGGCGCGGTGATCATCCTGCTCAAGGGCCTGACGCCGATCCCCTACAAGCTCGTCACCATCACGTCCGGCTTTGCCGGCTACAATATCGGGCTGTTCATCCTGTGCTCGATCGTGGCGCGCGGCGGACGTTTCTTTATCGTGGCGATCCTGCTCAACCGCTATGGCGACTGGATCCGGGTCAGGATCGAGAAGCATCTCGGATTGTGGGTGGCGATCGGCGCCGCGGTGCTGGTGCTCGGCTTCGTGGTCGCGATCAAGCTGATCTAGCATCCATCGCGACAAACGCGGAACGCGTTTGCACGGAGATCATGTTCTATCAGTAACGCTCGCTTTGCCTCCGCGCCGGCTTCGGCTACGGTTGCCGTCATGATGGTTCGATCCGGCAATCCGGCCCTGCGGCTGGGGACGCTGACTTCAGCAGCACTGTTGCTCTTGCTCGGCGCCGGCGGGTCCGGATGGCCGCAATCCACGCCGCCGGCGCTCGGCCTGCAGGAGCAGGGCCCGCAGGCCGCGCCGTCGCCATCGACACCCGCTCCACAGGCGCCGCCCGCGCGCGAGGAGAATCCCGGGCTGATCAACGAAATGGGCAAGCTGTTCGACAAGCTGCCCTCGATCCTGCCGCCGATCAAAAGCCCGAGCGAGACCATGAACGACCTGTCGCGCCTGGCGAAGCCATCCACCATGATCTCGGGCCGCGTCGCTTGCCCGGCCTCGCAAAACGGCGCACCGGACTGCAAGCAGGCCGCCGACCAGCTCTGCCAGAGCAAGGGCTACAGGGAAGGCAAGAGCCTGAACGCCGACTCCGCCGAAAAATGCTCGGCCAAGGTGCTGATCCCGGGCCGGGCCCGCAAGCCCGACGACTGCCGCACCGATACGTTCGTCACCAGCGCGCTGTGCCAGAACTGATGCGATGACCTGCGCGCGAGCAACAAGGAGTGCCCATGAGCCGCACGGAGCAGGACTTCCTCGGACAGCGTGAGATCGCCGACGACATCTACTACGGCGTCCAGACCATCCGCGGGAAGGAGAACTTCCACATCACCGGCATTCCGATGAACCAGGAGCCTTACTTCGTGAAGGCGCTCGGTTACGTCAAGAAGGCCGCCGCCATGGCCAATCGCGACCTCGGTGCGGTCGACGCCAAGGTCGCCGACGCGATCATCCTCGGCTGCGATCGCGTCATCGCCGGCGACATGATGGATCAGTTCGTCACCGACTTCATCCAGGGCGGCGCCGGCACCTCCACCAACATGAATGCCAACGAGGTGATCGCCAATCTCGCGCTGGAATCGCTTGGCTTCAAGAAGGGCGATTACCAGCATGTCAGCCCCAACGATCACGTGAACTACGGCCAGTCGACCAACGACACCTATCCGACCGCGTTCCGGCTGGCGCTGATCCTGCGGCTCGAGAGCTACATGACCGCGCTGCGGCAGCTCCAGGAGGCGTTCTTCGCCAAGGGCCGGGAGTTCGAGCGCGTGCTGAAGATGGGCCGCACCCATTTGCAGGACGCCGTGCCGATGTCGCTGGGGGCCGAATTCCGCGGCTGGGGCACCACGATCGGCGAGGAGGTCGACCGCATCTCGGAAGCCCGCGCGCTGCTGCGCGAGATCAATCTCGGCGCGACCGCGATCGGCACCTCCGTCACCGCGGCGCACGGCTATCCCAAGCTCGCGGTCCGGCATTTGAGCGCGCTCACCGGTGTCGATTTTGTCCTCGCCGGCGACCTCGTGGAGGCGACCTCCGATACCGGCGCCTATGTGCAGCTCTCCGGCGTGCTGAAGCGCACCGCGAGCAAGCTGACAAAAATCTGCAACGACATCCGCCTGCTCGCCTCCGGCCCGCGCGCCGGCTTCAACGAGATCAACCTGCCGCAGCTCCAGCCGGGCTCCTCGATCATGCCGGGCAAGGTCAATCCGGTCATCCCCGAGGTCGTCAACCAGACCAGCTTCCTGGTCATCGGGCTCGACACCACGGTGACGCTGGCGGCCTCTGCCGGCCAGCTCCAGCTCAACGTGATGGAGCCGGTGATCTCATTCGCGCTGTTCTTCTCGATCCGCACCATGGAGCGTGCGGTCAACAGCCTGCGCGAGAACTGCGTCGTCGGCATCACCGCCAACGAAGAGCACACCCGCAACATGGTGCTGAATTCTCTTGGTATCGTCACGGTGCTGAAGCCGCTGCTCGGCTACAAGCAATGCGCCGAGATCGCCCGCGAGGGCTACAAGAGCGGCAAGTCGCTGCACCAGATCGTTGTGGTCGAGCGGAAATTGCTCACGCAGGAGAAGTGGGACGAGATGTTCTCGTTCGAGCGGCTGATCAATCCGGATCTGATTGCGTAAACTCGGTCTCTCCTCCCGTCATTCCGGGGCGCGCGAAGCGCGAACCCGGAATCCATTTTGCCATTCACGCTGAGGCCCGATGGATTCCGGGCTCGACGCTGCGCGTCGCCCCGGAATGACGGAAGAGGAATTCCGCGCGTTGGAATTGCGGTAGCCGCATCCGCCCCGGCGTCAAAACGCAATACTTGACAGTGGAAAGATTGCCTTGTTGGTATGGCTCCAAAGCTTTCGATTGGCCTGCCAACAAAGGATCGTTTCGCGATGTCCATGCCTGCCTTGTTCAAGGGGCGCCTGTCGATCCCGGTGATCGGCTCGCCGCTCTTCATCATCTCGGTGCCCGATCTCGTGATCGCGCAGTGCAAGGCGGGGGTGGTCGGCTCGTTTCCGTCGCTGAACGCGCGTCCGCCGGAGCTGCTCGACGAGTGGCTGGCGCGGATCACCGAAGAGCTCGCGGCCTATGACCGCGCGCATCCCGACAAGCCGTCGGCGCCGTTCGCGGTCAACCAGATCGTGCACAAGTCGAACAACCGGCTCGACCACGACATGCAGCTCTGCGCCAAGTACAAGGTGCCGATGATCATCTCCTCGCTCGGCGCACGCGAGGAGCTCAATCAGGCCGTGCACGGCTGGGGCGGCATCGTCTTCCACGACGTGATCAACCAGAAATTCGCGCACAAGGCGATCGAGAAGGGCGCCGACGGCCTCATCCTGGTCGCGGCCGGCGCCGGCGGCCATGCCGGCACGATCTCGCCGCTGGCTTTCGTCGCGGAAACGCGAAAGTGGTTTGACGGCCCGATCGCGCTGTCGGGTGCGATCGGCAACGGCAAGGCGATCCGCGCCGCACGCGTACTCGGCGCCGACTTCGCCTATATCGGCTCCGCCTTCATCGCCACCAAGGAAGCCAATGCGGTCGAGAAGTACAAGGAGATGATCGCGGGCGCGACGGCCGACGACATCGTCTATTCCAATCTTTTCACCGGCGTGCACGGCAACTATCTGAAGCCGTCGATCCTCGCCGCCGGCATGGATCCGGAAAACCTGCCGACGTCGGATCCCTCCAAGATGAATTTCGGCACCGACGCCTCCGGCGAGCGCGCCAAGCCGAAGGCCTGGAAGGAGATCTGGGGCTCAGGGCAGGGCATCGGCAGCGTGGAGAAGGTCATGCCCGCAGCCGAGCTGATCGCGCGCTTCAAGAAGGAATACGACGAGGCGATCGATCCGCCGCTGTGATGTCCGTTTGGCGCGCCATATCTCAGCGTCGTCCCGGCGTAGGCCGGGACCCATAGCCACCGGACGTAATTCTGCGAAGACTCGTGGCTACCTATCTCGCGCCACACTACGCCCTGTGGGTATGGGTCCCGGCCTTCGCCGGGACGACACCTTTTGCTGAACTCCGAATGTGCACCACGGAGAAACGATGACCGCCATCTACCGCGTCGACGGCAACAGCGTCGTCACCAGCCCGGATGCCGCGGGTCCGTGGGACCGGCGCATGCAGCACGGCTCCGCGCCGGCGTCGCTGGTGACGTGGGCGGCCGAACGCATTCCGACGCCGGTCGCGATGGATATCGCCCGCGTCACCATTGACCTGATGCGCCCGGTGCCGGTGGCGCCGCTCACCATCGCCACCGAGGTCTTGCGCGAGGGCCGCAAGATCCAGCTTTGCGAAGTGAAGCTTCTGGCCGACGGCGTCCAGGTCGTCGGCGCGACCGTGCTCAAGATCAAGCGCCAGGCGCTGACGCTGCCCGACGACGTCAAGCAACTGCCGGTCGACTTGCCTGCTCCCGAGGACTCCCTTGTCGAGGACGGGCACGCCGCCACCAGCCCGTTCGTGCGCTTCGTCTCGATGCGTGCCGCGCGCGGCCGCTTCGGCCAGGCCGGCGCCGGTGCGGTCTGGTTTCGCGTCGACCATCCCCTGATCGAGGGCGAAACGATCTCGCAGGCGATGCGCGCGGTGGTCGCTGCCGATTTCTCCAACGGCACTGCCTCGACGCTCGACTTCCGCGCCTGGACCTACATCAACGCCGACCTCACCGTGAGCTTGTCGCGCCAGCCGGTCGGCGAGTGGATCCTGCTCGACGGCGAATCCTGGATCGGGCCCGACGGCACCGGGCTCGCGATGTCGCGGCTTGCGGACAGGCAAGGCTATTTCGGTCGGGCGGTGCAGAGTCTCGTGATCGAGAAGCGGTGAGCGTGACGGCTTACAGCGCGGTCACTCCAGGAGCTACTTGCAAGAGCTACTTGAATGGCAGACTTCCGCCGCCGCGGAAGGGATGCCCTGGTCGCGAACCTCTTCTTGTCCGGAGGCCTCTTGTTCGACGCCAGCGTCCTGCCAGTTCAACTGCCGTAGACGATCTTGATCTCCCACAGCAGGACTATAATAGCCGTGATCAACGTGATCGCAGCCAACGCACTTTCCAAGGAAGCGACTCTCATCTGACACTCCGCTTCCCAGCCCCATCAGCGGTCTAGTTGATTCGTGGATTCGCCCGCAATTGCGCGGGCAACGGGCCCGTGCACTCCGTGGCGCGTTGTTGTTTCGGAGTCACAACGACCCCGTAGAACCCCGGGCTGGAACCGCTGACATGCGCCGGCTTTTCGCGCGACGCGGGTGCTCTGGCACAACCACCACCGCGACCAACATTGTTCGCCTGCGGGCAATCTTCCGCCGCCCGTTGCGGCTGCCGGCGCCGGCCGTGCCTGCGACCGCGTGAGCCCGAAACGCACACCGCCGCAGTTAATCCCGCATGCCTCCGCCCCGCCGCACTTAACGGCGGATTAACCATCGCCCGCCAAGAATCCCCCTCACGGCCGCCAATCAGGACCGAGAGGGACAGGCGATGGACTTCGATTTTCTCAACTCCAAAACGGCAGCTTCGCTGGACGAAATCCGCGTCCGCGTGGCCCATGCGCTGGCCCGCCATCCGCTGTGCCGCAATGTGCGCTTCGACATCGTCAGCGTCCCGCGCACCCGCCGGGGCGGCAACTGGACGGTGACGCTGCAATCGGTCGAGCCGCGCGCGGTCTGGGAAGCCTCCGAGATCGTCGCCGACATCCAGGATGCCTACGACCTGGCGCTAGCCGCTTGATTTCGTTGAATTTTTCCGACGGTGTCGCCGTAGTCCGAGCGATTCCGCCGCGATGGCACGCTTAGGCCTTAATTCTCGCCCAGTTTCCGGGCAGTGATCACGTGGACTTGAAGCTGGGCGCGGAGAGACGTTTGTCCAAAACCATCACCATCGTCGTGCTGACCTGCTTCCTCGTCCTTGGCGCCGCCACCACCGCCATTCTCGGCCGCGACAGCGTGCCCAGCGTCAGCGCGGAGATGATCACGGAGCCGCCGCCGCCGAAGCCGCTCGCAACCAACCGTGCCGCCAAGGCCGACCGGCTGATTCCGACGCTGGCGCTGGCCTCGGCCGCGATCGAGCCGGTGCAAGTGCCCGCCGACAAGCTTGCGCAGGCGCCCGTCTTGACCGAGCCGCTGCGCCAGGCCTTTGCCGCCGCAACGCCGTCCGATTTCCCGTTGCCAAGGGCGAGCGTCAACGAGGCTCCCGCCGCTGAAGCCGCCGCCAAGCCGAAAGTGGCCGCCAAGCCGCAGCCGCAAAAGAACTATTCGCTGCTGTCCGAAGCCCAGATCGCGGGCATCAGGGATCGCCTGAAGCTGTCGTCGTCGCAGGAATATTACTGGCCCTCGGTCGAGACCGCGCTGCGCAATGTCGTTCGCAAGATCTCGGCAAACAAGCTCTCCAACCCGAACGCGCCGGGCGTGCCGATCGATCCGAACTGCGACGAGGTCCAGCAGTTGAAGTCGGCCGCAATGCCGCTGCTGTTCCAGTTGCGGGACGATCAGAAGGAAGAAGTGCGCAAGCTCGCCCGCATCATCGGGCTGGAAAAGGTCGCGCAGCAGATCTGACCCGCGGGTTCCCGCGCGCATGATCCGGAAAAGTGAGCAGCGGTTTTCCGTAAAGATCATGCGCAAACGATGAGCTGAATCGCGATGACTTCTCATCGCGCTTCAGGGAACCGCCGATATCGGGAACCTCCGGTAATCCTCACGCGTTGCCCGCTTCAGACAGGGAGTGGGCCAATGCGCGTCTCGACAGCTTATTTCGTCGGTGCCGGCTCGATCGTCGCCGCCATCGCCGTTGGTCTCGGTGGCGGCATCGTCGCCGGCAACATCATGCATCCGACCGCGCCCAAGCAGGGGCCGGACGGCAGCAAGATGGAACGGCGCGCCGAGCCCGTGGCCGCGACGACCACGAACGCGCCGTTGGAACGCATCCAATATGTCACCGGCTCGCAAGCCTTCGGCGCGATGATCGCCGCGCCCGCGCAGGCGCAGGACGAAGCAAAGCCCGATACGCAGACCACTCAGGCAAATGCCGAACCGCCGGCGCCGCAGCCTTCGCAAGCCGTCGCGGTCGAGCCGGCACCCGCATCGCCCGCGCCAATCGCCAGGCCTGCCGAGCAGCAGGCATCGACAGAGCCGTCATCCGCACCCGACAGCGCCTATGCCAAGGCGAGGGATTCCGACCTGAAGCGCGCCGCGTCCGAGCGGCGCCGGATCGAGCGCCACGAGCGCTGGGTCGCGCGCCGCCACTACGACTCCCACGAACCGCGCGGCATGCGTGATCGCACTGACTGGGATGATGTCGCACGCAACGTGCGCCAGGATTCCGATACGCGCGATGTCGCGGGCCGTCGGCGCGGCGGATTCCCGCAGATGAGGCCGTTCGACGACTAGCCTTCAGCCCAGGATCGCCGCCGCGGCACATTCGGCGATCAGGATCGTCGGCGTCTGGATGTTGCCGGAGATCATGATCGGGATCACCGAGGCGTCGGCGACATGCAGGCCGTCGATGCCGCGCACCTGCAACCGTTGCGGATCGACGACGGCCAGATCGTCCATGCCCATCCGGCAGGTCGAGGCGGCGTGATAGAGCGTGGTGCAATGGCCCCTGATATAGTCGGCGATCTCGGCATCGCTGATCGCTTCCGCGCTCGGCGTGATTTCGCCTTCGATCATCTCCTTCAGCGGCGATTGCGCGGCGATGCGGCGGTTGATGCGCACGCCCTCGATCATCGTGGCGATGTCAGCGCCGCCGGCATCCGAGACGAAATAGCCGGGATCGATCGCGGGGTGTTCGATCGGATCGGCCGAGCGCAGCGTGATCCGGCCGCGGCTGTTCGGCCGTTGCAGCGTCGCGTGCAGCGTGATGCCGGGTTTCGATGACAGGAAGCGGACATAGTCGCGGTGCGGGCTGATCGCGCCGTAGAGCTGAAGATCGGGCTCGACGTCGGGACGGCTTCTCACATGCGCGCCGGCCGCGACCCAGGGCGAGGTGCGCGGGCCGCTGCGGCTCGCCTGCCATTCCCCGAGGCTCGCGGCCAGGCTCTGCTCCGTCCAGGCGCCGACGCCGATCTTCTCCCTGGTGTAGAACGTGATGGGGATGTTGATGTGATCCTGGAGATCCTTGCCGACGCCGGGCAGGTCGTGCACGACGCCGACGCCCGCCGCCTTCAATTCGTCGGCCGGGCCTATGCCAGAGAGCAGAAGCTGCTGCGCCGAGCCGATGGCGCCGGACGCGAGCACCACCTCGCTGGTGGCAAAGGCGCTCTTCGGCTGCCCGTTCTCGAGATATTCGACGCCGATCGCGCGGCCGCGTTCGACGATGATGCGGGTCACGCGCACGCCGGTCTTCAGCGCGAGATTGGGGCGCGTCAGCACCGGACGCAAATAAGCCTTGCCGGTGCCGAAGCGCTCGCCGTCCTTGATGACGAACTGGAAGAAGCCCGCGCCTTCCTGGGTGGCGCCGTTGAAGTCGGGATTGTGCGGCAGCCCCGCCGCCTGCGCTGCCTCCAGCCATTTCAGCTCGTTCGGATCGACATGGGGAACGTCGGCCACATGCAGCGGGCCGCGCGTGCCGTGGAAGGGATCGTCGGTGAAGCGCGCGTTGCTCTCGAAGCCGATGAACTTTGGCAGCACGTCGCGCCAGGCCCATCCCGCGCAGCCCGCCTGCTCCCATCCGTCGTAGTCGGAGGGCAGGCCGCGGATATAGATCATCGCGTTCATCGCGCCGGAGCCGCCGACCATCTTGCCGCGCGGCCAGAAGATCCGCCGTCCGCGGCAGCCGGCCTGCGGTTCGGTGTAATAGCCCCAGTCGACCGCCGTGTTGAACATCGTCGGCCAGTCCGACGGAATGTCCGAGGCCAGCGGCGCAGCCCGGCCGGCCTCCAGCACCAGCACCTTGCGGCCCGGATCGGCCGACAGCCGGTTGGCCAGCACACAGCCGGCCGAGCCGGCCCCCACGATGATCGTGTCGTACATTGCAGAGCACTCCAGCAGTCACAGCGTCGTGACGCAGAGTGCCTGCAAGATTTGTGCTTTGGACCAGCTCTCGTCATTCCGGGATTCGTGCGCAGCACGCAGGCCCGGAATCTATTTATCCGCAGAGATGTGGCGAGATGGATTCCGGGCTCGCGCGTCCAAGTCGGCTGTTGCCGACTTGGACATCTCAAGAAGGTCGAACTCGGTATACCCGAGTTCGGGGGCGCGCCCCGGAATGACGGTCGTCTCACCCCCCGTGCGACTCCACGACCTTGCGGCAGGCGTCCGACAGCTTCGCCTTGTTGTCGCGCAGGCATGCGTTCATCTGCGGCGGCTTGCCGACATGTTCGGCGCAGAATTTGCTGGCGTCGCTGCGGCAGGCCATCTGCTCCTGGAGCGTGGGGCCGGATTGCGCCGACGCGGGCAGGATGGCCGTGGCGAGCAGCAGCGCGGCAAGAACCGAAATCTTCATAAATCACCTCTGTTGGGAAACGTCGTTGTCCGGCTTGAGATCAAGCGGCGGCGAACTTCGCGCACGGGCCGGCGGCCGGTCCATGCCATGTTCATGGCGTCGGGGCGCGGTGTCGGGTCCGGCGACGCCGGCCGCACCCCCATCTTCATGGCATGTATCCACGCGCCGTCTTTTGCCATTGAGGCTGCACGTCGGCCGCGAGAACCGATGGTTGCATCGCGAAGCCGAACGGGAAGCAGGAGAGCTAGATGTTGCGAAAGGCAGGAGCGTTGAGCGTCGGGCTGGCGGTTGCAGCGCTGTCCGGCGCGGCCATGGTGTCGCTGGGCGCAAGCCCCGCGCATGCGGTGGTCTATTGCAAGACGGTCGGCGTGCCCAAGGGCTGCGTGGTGCGGCCGACCGCAGCGGTGGTGGCGGCGCCGGTCGCCGCGGCGGCGGTGGTGACCCCCGGCGTCGGCGCGCCCGGCGTTGGCGTTCGCGCCGGCACGCCGATGAATCGCGGCGGCCCGGTCAATCGCGTCGGCGTGCGCTGAGCCTGCTCCCTCTTCACCTCGCCCCGCTCTTGTCCGCCGAAGCTTTGGCGAAGGCGGATGCGGGCAGAGGGAGAAGAAGGGAAGAGCTTGGGCGAAGGGATGCCTTGCGAGCGACCCCCCCCCCGTCCTCCGCAGGCCAAAATCCCGGCCCGACCCCTCTCTCCGTGCGCCCCACACGTTCGGGGAGGGGGCTTTTCAGCCCGCGGCCGCGTCGCTGTCGGGAAAGCGCTGCGGCAATTGCAGCCGCACACGCGTGCCCGACATGTCCGAGCTCAGATCGAGCGTCGCTCCGCAGCGCGCGGCGCGGCTTTTCATGTTGCGCAAGCCGCGCGCCGTCTGTCCCGCGCTCACGGCTTCGCCGTTGCCGGCCAGCGCAAAACCACGGCCGTCGTCCGCGACGCTGATCACGCCATACGGCCCATGGCCGTTCCCTTGGCCGTTCCTTTGGCCGTCCCCATGCCCGTTCCCTTGGCCATCGTCGAGCGTCTCGATGGTGACCGTGATGTGGCGGGCGCCAGCGTGCTTCGCCGCATTGGTCACGGCTTCGTCGAGGATGCGCACGATCTGGATGACGTGCCATGGCCGCAACTCGGGATGCAACGGCAGGCCTTGCGGCGTCGCCACGCGCCAGTCGAGGGCGATGTCGTGCGGCCGCAATAGCGCCGCCGCGCGCTCGCGCCAGGAGCCGAGCGCCAGCATGAGGTCGCCGCCGATGTCGTCCATGGAGTCGATGACGAGGCGGAGATCCTTCAGCGCGGCGCGCGCCGCATTCGTGATGGTCGCGCCCTCGTGTCCGCGCTCGGACAGCGCGACGATGCTGACGAGCTGGCCGCCGAGGCCGTCATGCAGGTCGCGCATCAGCCGCGTGCGCTCGTTGGCGAGCGCCGCGGCCCGCGCGCGTTCCTCCTCGCGGGCAAAGCTCGCCTTCAGCCGCTCCTCGGCCTCGCGCACGCGTGCGACGAGCTGGCCGGCAAAACTGTCGACCTCGTTGAGCGCGCGGGCGAAGCGCCAGGTCAGTCCGGCGCCGATCGCCACCAGCATCGCGGAATAGGACAGCCGCGTGACGAAGGTGCGATCGTCCGACACGAACTCGAACGCCGAGAGCATGTCGTGAAACCAGCAGGTCAGCACGATGGTCACGGCGCAGCCGAAGGTAAAGCTCGCCGCGTCCTGCCGCCTGATCACCGCCCACGTCAGGATGACGACCAGCAGCATCAGGCACACGCCCACGGTCGGCACCCCGAGGAACAGGAAGGTGATGCGCGGGATCGGCTGGCTTGCAAAGAGCCCGACCAGCAGGATGACGAGCCCCGGCACGAACAACAGCAGCCCGTAGCGCGGCCAGCGCCAGCCGAAGAACAGCACCGCGAACGTCACCACCAGCGCGCTCTCGATCGGCGCGGACGCCAGCAGGATGGCGGCCAGCCGCGGATAGGGCGCGGGCGGCAGCGGCGCCGGCGCGAAGGCCTGCATCGCGCCGACCAGCATTCCCGCCGCCAGCACGCCATAGACCGGCTCGTGCCGCCGCATCAGCCACATGATGGCGAGGATCACCGCCAGCAGCGACTGCCAGGCCGAGAACACCACGGGCAGCGTCACGAACAGCAGAGTGCGCGTCTCGTAGGCTCCCCGCAGGCTCGCGTCAGGCCCGACATAGACGGTGTCGAGGAAGCCGCGCAGCGGACCCCACACCAGCAGCCGGACGGTGATGTCGTTGCTGCCGTCGCGCAGCAGCGACGAGGGGATCACCGTGATCTCCGGCGTGTTGCGGTCGGGCCGGTTGGCGGTGGGATCGCGCCGGGAGTCCAGGATCGCGACGCCGTTGACCGCGACCTCCACGCCATTGCTGAAGCGTGGCAGGAACACCGACCAGGCCGTGTTTGCCGCATCCGGCTTGAAGACGAACGTGCCCGAATAGAGCGGCGGGTCGGCCAGCGAATAGCGCGACGACGTGAAATGCGGCAGCGTCACCGGCCGCGTCGCGCCGTCCTCCCGCAACAGAAATTCGCTCACGGCAAAGTCGTCGGGATCGCTCGGCTGCAGCAGCCGCAGCCCGAGGATGGTGGCGATCACGATCAGCGCCTGGAGCAGCAGATAAGGCACGAGGCGCGAGAGAAGCCGCCGCCGCGCGCGCGTGGGTGCCTTCGCCGCGACATGGCTCACGGCCTGGCTCACAGCTTGATCAGGCCCTGCTGCACCGCCTCGAACACCGCCTCGCCGCGGGTGTGCACCTCGAGCTTGCGATAGATGTTCTTGATGTGGCCGGGCACGGTCTGCCTGGACAGGCCGAGATGGCTCGCGATCTCGGCGTAGCTGAAGCCCTTGGCGATGCCCCAGAGGATGTCGATCTCGCGCGGGGTGAGTTTTGCGGTGTTGAGCACGAGCCCGGGCGCCGGCTCGGCCGTGACTTGCGCGGTACCTTGCGTTCTGCGCACGATGAAGCGCGCGATCGAGGCCGAGATCGGCGAATGCCCGGCGACCAGATCGCGCACGGTCGTGGCGATGTCGGTCGGGAAGGCGTCCTTGAGCAGATAGCCGGTCGCGCCGACGGTGATCGCGGAGATCACGCTCTCTTCGTCCCCGAGCGCGGAGATCACCATGATCTCGGTGTCGGGAAAGCGCCGTCGGGTCTCGCTGATCAGTTCGACGCCATGGCCGTCGGGCAGCCGCAGATCGGTCAGGAGCACGCGCGGCGCGCCGTCACCAAGAGCGCTGCGGGCCTCGCCGAGCGTGCCCGCCGTGCGCACCTCGTAGCCGGCCTTGACCAGCGCGTCCTGGAGCCGCCAGCAGGTCGGGGCGTCGTCCTCGACGAGGAGGATGGTGATGGTCTCACCCGTCTCGCCCTGTTCGGTCATGATCATCGTCCCGCACCGCGTGTCCCCCGCGGCGCAAGCAAGTTTAGCCGCAGCGCGGCCGCCGCGACACCCATAATCATGGGGGCGCGGCTTCTGCCACTCCGTTGGGAGCGGGCCGAGGGCGAGTGTCGCTCGACCGTGCGAAGCACGGCCGCGGCCGGCCTTGCCGCTATTTGCTGGCCAGCGGTGTCGGCTTGTCCGCCGGCATCGGCGGCGCCGGCAGGCGCTGGATCCTGATCGCCGCCGTGCCGCTGTTGTTCCTGTAGTACAGATCGTGCGGCCCCTGGATGATGTCGAGCCAGGACGGGATCATCGATTCCGGGAGCAGCCGCGGGAATATCTGAACGGCATCGTTGACGTAGAAGAACAACTCGCCCGAGTCGGGCGCCACGAATTCCGCGACGATGCGGCCGGCCAGCGCCTGCTTCTTCCAGACCTGTTGGGCCTCGTCGAGCATGGCCTGCGGGATCGGCTGGAAGTTGCCGAGCTTGTCGAGCTTGCCCTTGAACTCGTCAGTGTCGTCGAGCCGAACCGGATACCTGTCCTTGCTTCTGCTGATATCGTCCTCCGCAGGCAGGGTCGGCCTCATCCGGCGCGGCAATTCGTCGGCGGGCATCATGTTGACGGCCTTGAGCGGCAGGTCGTTGATGCCCTTGCTGCCGACGCGAACGACGGGCTGGAACCAGTCCGCACCGAACAGGCGGCGCTCCGGCAGGGCCAAGTAATGATGCGGCTGGTAGGTCTGGAATCCGTTCACGCCGCTCATGATGGTGCGGTCGAACCAGGGCTCCTTGATCTCGACGAAGACGCGGTATTTGCGGCCCTTCTCGACGGCGAGCCCGCTCCACCAGCAGAAATCCCGGGTGTCGAACTGTCCGCTTGCGTCGATCGGTTCATCGAGCACTGGCGTTCCGGTCCGAAGCGTGGCGGAATCCTTGATTGCGGGAGGTGAGCAGACCTTTCCAAGCGCGAGGCGTCCGGTGAACAGGCTGCTCGACGCAATGAGCGCCGCCGAGCCGAAGATCGTGAGCAGGAAGATGGCCGGCACCAGCCCTTTGGCGATGACCAGGCGCGCGGGCCCGGCATTGATCCGCATCCAGTGGCCGAACCTCATCAACACGCCCGGCTCACTGATGTGGCTCTGGCTCGCCCTGCGGCGCGGCGTATGCCAGGCGAGACGTGCGCGTTCCTGGATGGTGTCGCGCAGCTGCGAGTTCTTGTTCCAGACCCACAGCGTGATGATCGCGACGATCGAGGTCAGGAACGGATAGTAGGTCGCGATGTTGAGCCAGGGCGCCGCGTAGGATGGCGATACGTCCCTCAGCAGATTGGTGAGCGGCGCCACCACGGCGCCCAGCACCCAGTCGATGTTGGTGATGACCGACAGCGTGCCGGTGCCCTCCAGGGCACGGTCCTCGGACCACTGCACCAGCGCGTGCGCGATCCACGGCCAGGCGGCGATCACGCCGACCATGAACAGCAGCGAGAAATAGGCGACGCGCCGCCACCACACGGTGTCGCGCGTGAGGCTCGACATGGCGGCGTCGGGCGTGCTCATCGCGGTGAATGCCCTGGCCTCCTTCTCGCGCCGCGGGCCCGTGGCCTTTGCCAGATAGGCGGCTTTCATGACCTCGCGCGTCTGCTGCTCGGCGAGGTCCTTGTCCTCTCCATCCGGCCGCAGCGCCAGCTTCGTTCCGTCCGGCAGCAGCACGAGGCAGTCGGCCGGAAGCATGATCGGGGCGTAATCGTCGCAGCCGAACAGCATGCGCTCGATGACCGCGAAATGCACGACCGGCAACCCGCCGTTCACGATGCCCGCGAGGACCGGGCGCGGCCCGTAGCGGTACAGCACGGCGGCGCCGCCGCGTGAATCGTGCATCGGTCCGATGGCTGATTGATAGTCCTTGAAGTGCTCGATCTCGCCGTCCTGGAAGCGCAGCCTGTCGCCGAGCTCATCGGCCATCCAGGCCAGCGGCACGAAGGACAGCGTGGACTCCGGATAGCCGCCGCCGATGTCGGAATGGACGCCGGCGAACCACACCTCCTTGACAGTCTGGTCGGGCGCCAGGTGGCTCTGGTCGATCCGCAGCGGATGGAAGGTGGTGCGCTCGTCGTCCAGCGCGAGCGCATGACGGATGTGTTTGACCTTTTGCGAGGGCCGGTGATTGCGGAACGAGATCGGCCAGATCGCCCAGTCGATCGCGACGCGCAGCTCCTCGATCGGGACGCCGAAGGCCTCCACCGTATCGAACAACCCGAGGAATTCGATGTCGATGTCCTCGCGGCCCTTCATGGCCGCGCGGACATCGGCGTAGGAACGGTGCCTGCAAATCAAGTGATAGAGATAGAGCAGGACATCGCGGATGAAGCGTGCGATCCAGATCGTCGGCAGGCTCTTCTTCAACGGCACGGTGTGGCGGCGGTATTCCCGCCACGCGGCCATGACGTTGCGCTCCATTTCCCCATGCGACACCGGCGTGTCGCCGATCGCCGCCGGCACCAGGCCCTGGCTTGCGATCATGGACGCCAGCGTGCGCGCGGTGAAGGCGCCGCGGCTGAAGCCGAAGATGTAGATCTCGTCGCCGGGACGCCAGTTCCAGCACAGGAAGCGGTAGAGCTTGCGGACGTTGCCGGGCACGCCGATGCCGGTGGCGCCGTCGAGCGCGGCGAGCGGCGCCCAGCCGGCGGTGCCGACGCCCTTGATGTAGTGGGCGATCTGGTCGGGCTGGGTATGGTCGAGCGCCTCGTAGAGACGCCAGACGCTGGATTCCTGGCTGGTGAACGCGTTGCCCGTGCCGTCGGCGAACAGCACCAGCTTGCGCGGCGCCCGTGCGTCGGGTGCATTCGCCGCGGCCCTTGGATCATCGTGCGTATGGTCCGGCCTTGCAGGACCGCCCTGCGGCGCCCCGTCCTGGTGCGTCATGGACTCCTCCAAAAATTCTGGGGGATGCTTTAAGCCCCGCTCAGGCGGCATCCTCTAAATTCAATCCGTGATTTCATCGTGAAATGATAATGGATGTATCTCACCCATAATCCCGCTGAGGTAGCAACAACGATTGGGCCGTCTTGCCCCGGCCGTCTATGAACTCCGCCACAGTTGGCAAAAGAAAACCCGGGCAAGCCCGGGCTTTAAGTCCTATTGCGAGGCGGCCGCTATTGCGAAACGGCCGTCTGGGCCGGCAGTTACCTGCCGTTGCCGCGGCAGCCGCCATAGGGGCCGACATGGTAGCCGCGCGGGCAGGCATGCGCGGCGGGGTTGGCGTAGTTCCTGAGGCAGCCGCCATATGGGCCGCGGTGCCAGCCGGGGCCGCAGCCGCCGGCAACCGCGATGACATCGCCATTGATGTTTGCGCCGGGCAAGGCGAGCGGCATCGCCTGGGCAACGCCTGTGATCGCGGCAAACGCGAGGGCCGCGCTAAAGACGGTTCGCATCATGTTGTGTGCTCCCTGATGCCGTTGCTTCAATGCCCGGCCGCGAACGCGATGCCGGCGCGCACTTCGGCGATCGCCTGGTCGATCAGGCCGATCGCCTTCTCGCGATGGCCGCCCTTGTTCGGCTCGGCCTTGCCGAGCTCGGCGCGGGCCGATTGCAGGATCGCGATGGCCTCGTCCATGTGCGGCTGCGCGCCGAGCGCGTAACCGATCGAAAGGCTGGCCGCGATGACGCCACCGAGCACGAGGCTGCGGGGTAGAGAGCTTCCCATGTCGTTGTCTCCTCCAGCGGGCGTCAGGCTCGGGCCGCCCGGTTGCCCGGACACCGACCGCTAGCCGCGCCCCGCATCCGCCGCCTGAATATGGCTGGGCCGCGTGGACCGTCTTGGACTGTCCGGCGCCGGAAGTGCGGCGGCTTGGACTGACCGGCGCAGCTTGATTCACGTTGGCGTGCTGATAGCTTGCGGTCGCCGATCTTCAGCGGGCGTTCATTTTCGGCCTGACAGGCTGCCGCCGGTTTCCTGCACGACCTTTTTCCCAAAAGTCTTTTCCGGAAGTTCTTTCGATGTCCGTCATCAGGAAAGCGCTCTCGACCGACATGCTGCCGCAGGATCTGTCCGACCGGCAGCGCTTCATCCGTTTCGCCGAACTGTTCGAGCATTTCTCCAACACCGGCGAGCTCGACCCGGCCTCCGACGTGCCGTTCCGCGCAGCGATGAATTCGATCCACGTCGGCACGACCATGCTCGGCCGCTGCGACGGCAGCTTCGTCACGGTGCGGCGGGAAAAGCGCCAGGTGCTCGAGACCGGTGACGACCGCTTTTGCCTCGCGCGCAATACCGGCGATCGCTCTTCGCAGGTGGTCCATCGTGGCCGCGAATTCACCATGCAGCCGGGATCGATGGTGCTGTTGAAGCTGGACGAGCCGTTCTTCGCCGCCGACGGCGCGAGCCACAAGCGCTTCACCAACGTGCATCTCCCGGTCGACACGCTGCGGGCAATGGTGCCCGGCGTCGACGATCTCGTCGGCCGCGAACTCGAGCCCGGCGGGGCGTTGTCGCTGGCGATGGACTACAGCGATCTTCTGCTGCGCCAACCCGCTGCCGCCGACGAGGCCGGCATGGCGATCGCCGGCCATCTGCTCGATCTGGCTGCAATTGGCTTAGGGGCCCGCAGCGATGTCGCCGCCGCCGCGCGCCGCCGAGGCCTGCGCGCCGTGCGGCTCAAGGCCGTGCTCTCGATCCTGCAAGCACGCTTCCACGAGCCGGATTTTTCGGCGCAGAAACTCGCGGCCGCCGCCGGCCTGTCCGAACGCTACGTCAACGAGCTGCTGTTCGAGGCCGGCGCCAGCTTCACCACCCGCCTCACCGAGCTGCGCCTGCGCAAGGCTGCCGACCTGCTCGCCCGTGACGAGACCCGTATCAGCGACATCGCCTTTGCCTGCGGCTTCAACGACCTCTCATATTTCAACCGCTGCTTTCGCCGGCGGTTCGGCCTGACGCCGACCGCGGCGCGGGGCAAGTGAGAGCGAGCCTACCCTACGAAACATCCACCCGCGGCGGCGGATATCGCCGCGCCAGCGCCGACAATGGCAGATGCCGCTCGCCTTCCGGCAACTCCAGATAGGCCAGCACAAGCGGCCGCTTCCAGTCACCGACGCCGAAATCCATCGCCGTCCATTTCTGCGGTTCGGGGCCTTCGAGGCCCCGGACCCAGACGAAATAGCGGGGGAGGTCGTCGGCGTCCGGCTCTGTCGTGCGCCTCCTGGTCATCAAATTGCTCGCTGCATCGACACCCGTTCTCCGTAGGATATAGGCATCGGCTCGGCGAAGTCGAACTCCCTGCCGCGGGCTCTCCGAGGCCGCACCGGTTGCTGAATGGGGTGGTCCAAGGATATGAACGAAACCATGATCGATGGCTGGGGTGACGCCGCGGAGGTGACGAGGAGACTGATCGGCCCCTGGTCGTTCGACCGTGTCATCGAAGGTCAAGCGACCATGCAGGGCGTCGCGATCCTCGCGCCCTTGGACGAGCGGCGGCTGGCCTATCGAGAACAGGGAAATCTGAAGCTGTTGAACGGCACCGAGTTGCAGGCGGAGCGCGATTACATCTTCAGCAACAGCGACAGCGGATTCGAGGTCTTCTTCAAGGAGGATCCGCCGCGGCTGTTTCACGCGATTTCACTGTCTGCCCCTTCGGGAGGAGAGCTGAGCGGAAGCGCGCGCCATCTTTGTAATCTCGACAATTATCTGTCGACTTACACCTTCTTGGCCGACGGTCGCTTCGTCGTTCGTCACGTGGTGTCGGGTCCGCGCAAAAACTACACGATGACCACGACTTACACGCGGGTCCGGTGACGCTCGCTGCCGCTTCGCGGCGTCACTGCCAGAGCTCGCAGGTTGCCACGCGGTTGATGTCGGCGAGCCGCCGGTCGGCGTCGGCGTGGAGATCGAGGCTTGCGACCAGCGTCAGCAGGCGGTGATAGGCGCCGTCGGCGACCTCGACCGGCAGCGGGGCCTCGTCGAAGGTCTCGACATAGCTGCCGACCATGCTGCTCAGCAGGCGGCACAGGCCGCGCTGTCCGGGGTCGTCGCGGCCGAGCGTCTCGAGCTTTTGCTGAAAGATCTGGAAGGTCCGCAAACCGTGGTGCTGTTCGGAAAGCCACGCGTGCAGGTCGTTCATATGAGCCTCTTCGGTTAAGTGAAGAAGCTACCGGCTTATACAGTGGAGATGTGACGATTGCTAGGGCAGGGGGCCATGTCAGCCCTGCTTCGCCAAGAGGCTTCGCAGGGCAAGCCTCGTCGCTTCGCTACGCGAGAGCGGAGGCTGGCCGTGCCAAGCGTAGCTCGCGAAGCGAGCGAAGCTTGGTGCCCCTGGCCGGAATCGAACCAGCACTCCTTGCGGAACTCGATTTTGAGTCGAGCGCGTCTACCAGTTCCGCCACAGGGGCCCTCGGTCGGCCCCCCAAAAGCGGGCGTCGCGAAGCCGGCGGACTATAGCCATGGACAAAGCGGGGTCAACCCGCGCCAAAGTGATGTCGGCCGTTCTCGACAGCCGGATGGGCCGGGGCTAGAGGCTTAGGGCGACGCCCCATCCGAACGAGGCTGCCGTGACGACCCAGAGTGCTGCAATACCCGCGTTCGGGCCGGCCGGCGCCGGCCCCGCGCTGACCGCCTCGCTCGCGGTCACGCTGATCGCCGCAGTGACGATTGCGGGCGCCTGGTTCTTCCAGCTCGTGCTGGAGATCCTGCCCTGTCCGCTCTGCCTGGAGCAGCGCTACGCCTATTATCTGGCGATCCCGCTCGGCGCGCTCACCGCGCTTGCGGCGAGAAGCGGCGCGCCGCGGCCGCTGCTGCTCGCCGGCCTTGCGCTCCTCGCGCTGGCGACGCTCGCCAATGCCGGGCTCGGCACCTATCACTCCGGCGTCGAATGGGGGTTTTGGAAGGGGCCGACCGACTGCTCCGGTCCCGTCATTAATCTCGGCAGCGCCGGCGATCTGTTGTCGCGGCTCGACACCGTCAAGGTCGTGCGCTGCGACGAGGTGCAGTGGCGCTTCCTCGGCCTCTCGCTCGCCGGCTACAACGTGCTGATCTCGCTGCTCATGGCCGCGATCGCCGCCTGGGGTTTTGTCCGGACGGTGAAGCGGGGTTGATCACCTCGCCCCGCTTGCGGGGAGAGGTGGGGAGAGGTCGATCGCGAAGCGATCGGGTGAGGGGCTGCATCCACAATCGCGGTAATGGACGGACTCGCGGAGGC
>NZ_JBFULU010000059.1:0-40596 GCF_054049735.1 Bradyrhizobium sp. P5_C12 | reverse complement strand
CGTCAGATGGGCGGCCCTGATGTGCGTCACGCTTGCGGGCGGTGGATGCGCGACCGCGCCGCTCGAACGCGGCGGCACGCTCAGGAGCTACGACCGGATGTCGGACGCCAACGGGCTGATCACGAAATCCCAGATACGCGTGAACAAGAAGGACGTGCTGGCGGCGAAGACGGTCCGGATTGCATCGACCGTCTTTCCCGCACGCAGCGATGTCCCTTTGAATGAAAAGGAACGGCGTCTGGTGGCGAACGCCATCAGCCGCGAACTGTGTCTGCGCTTGAGCGAACGCTTCCGCATCGTGTCCACGGACGACGACGCGGATCTCACGGTGCAGGCGACGGTCACTCATGCCACGCCGACCAGCCCGACCGCCTCCGGCGCTTCGAAAGCCCTGTCGATCGCCAAGACCGTAGCCCTTCCCGCCGTGCCTGTGCCGGTACCGAGGCTTCCGGTCGGGCTCGGCAGCCTGTCGGTCGAGGCGGAGGCGCGCGACTTCGCCGGATTTCAGAAGGCGGCCATGGTCTGGGGGCGCAGCGCCAATTCCTTCTCGAACTCTCCGCGGGTCGCCAACGAGGGCGATGCATACGATCTCGCGGCCGATTTCGGCGCCGATTTCGCCAAGCTGGTTGTGACCGGAGAATCTCCGTTCGGCGGTGTGCCCGCGCTGCCTCCCATCGAAAGCATTCCCGTGCGGTTCGGCGGCGCGCCGAAATATGTCGCGTGCGAAGCGTTCGGGCGGTTTCCGGGAATCACGGGCTTTGCGGGGCAGGGACTCGGCCTGCCGCCCGCCTGGACGGATTCCGGTGCCAAGGACAATCCGGCTCCGGCACCAGCGCCCGAGCTGAATCCAGGGCCGACGCTCACGCAATGATTTGGACGCATTACCGGCCGCGAAGGCTCGCCCTTGGCCGCCGATCCCTGCAGGTCTTGGCCGCTATCCTGACGCTGTTGCTGGCGGCGTGCGCGTCGACCCCGGATATCCCCCACACCTATCGTCCGGCACAGCCGCCCAGCGCCCAGGCCGTGAAGGAGGGCGTCAGGAAAGGCGCGACCGCAGCCAAGCTGACCGGCGGACTCGAGACATCCGCCGTCCGTCGTACCGACCACGGGCCGGGATCGTACTTTGTCTGCGTGAGGCGGAGCGACCCGTCAGCGGACGGAGCCGCTTATTCGGTGTTTTTCGACAATGACGACTTCAAGGGGATCCAGAGTTCGGTGATTTCCGAGGCCTGCGAAGCCGGACCATGGGTTCCGTTCAAGTGATGCCTCGATACGAGGGCGGTCGGAACGGACGCCTCCGCCGACGGGCGTCACCGGCCCGGTTCCGTGCCCCAAATTCCTCCCAATCGGTGGTCACTAAGCGCCTTGGGGGAGGCCTCTGCCTTCCGTGGTGGGACTGATGGTTGATTTGAGGCGACTGGTCGTGCTGGCAGCGGTGGCGCTGCTCGCCTTGAGCCCCGGCATGGCCGCGGCGTCACCTGCCAAGACGAAGCCCGCCGCGGTCGCGACCGCCGCTCCGCCGCCTCCACCGGCCGAGCCGCTGCCGCCGCCGAAAATCTACCTGTTCCGTGGCGCCATGGGGCCGATCTTCTCGACCGGCATGGACCGGCTCAGCGAGAAACTGACGCAGGCCGGATTTTCGGCCGACGTCTACGAATTCACCATCTGCCGATGGATCGGCGATCGTGCCATCTCCAGCTACAAGGAGTCGCCGGCGCCGATCGTGCTGATCGGGCATTCGATGGGCGGGCTGTGCTCGGTCGTGATCTCCGAGATGGCAGCCAAGGAGAACATCCCGATCAGCCTCGTCATCACCATCGATCCCGCGCATGCGACCGGCGACGTGCCGCTCAATGTCGAGCGCTTCATCAACATCTTCCTTTCCGACACCGTGCTCGGCGGCGGCGATGTGGTGGCGGTGCCCGGCTTTCGCGGCCACTATGCGAGCTACGACCTGAAGCAGAACTCGCGGGTCACCCACATCAACATCGAGAAGTCCGACGACATCCATCGCCAGATTATCGACATGGTGACGCAGTTGCCGCGGATTCAGGCCCAGGTCGATGCCGTGCCGCTGCGCTACCGCGTGCCCGGGGATACGCTGGTCGAATTGTGGGATAGCGGCGTGCGGCTTCCGGTGCGCCGGGGTGACACCATGGAAAGCATCGCCGCGGCCAATCGCGTGCCGCTGTGGTCGCTCGCGCAGAGCAACTCGCTGCCGGAGAACGCACCGCTCACCCCCGGCCAGTCCATCATCGTGCCGCGCCACCTGACGCCGCCCGAGCCAGCGGCCGCGATGGTGACGCCGAACCGGCGGTAGGCCGCCCGACCAAGCTCACACGATCAAATCGTGCGCAACATGGGGCTCGACTGAACCGCCGATATCGTGAGTGCCATGGTGCATTGGCGAAACCTCGGCGTCTTGCGCGGCATCACCATGTCCGCCGGCTTTTGTGGCGTGGTCGTGATGATCGAGCGGCGATGGGACATCGTCCGCGAATGCGATGGTCGATCTCTCGATCGCCGGCTTCAGGAATTTGAAGGAATCGCCCAGCCCGTGCGGATCTGCCTGCGAGTTTCCGTGTGAGCCGGGCGCGCCATCAGCCGCAGAATGCGGTTGAGAATGAGGCCCGTCGTGCGCCTCAGCTGAAGCATGACCGTGTTCGCTGGCTTGCGGAGGATTCGAATGAGCGCTGCCGCCGTTCCCGAGGCCTTTCGGGGGGGCGGCATCAAGCCCACTTCCGCTATCGGCAGCGCGCGCATGACCGGGAGCCTCCGCGGCCTTGCCATGACTGGAATGTTGGTCGGTCGCAAGAAGCGCATCCGGCACGATGAAAGAGACATCCAACACGGGATGACTTTCCTCCGCGGTGCCGCCCGCGCCAATTCCGATCAAATGGGTGCTGTGGTTGATCGCGGTGTCTTCGAACATAAATTTGAAGGAGTCCATCGATAGCGAAACGCTGGCCGGCTCCGGGCTCGTGGCTTGCGTCGTAGTTTCGTCCCGGGTGGAAGAGGTGGTCTCGTCGATCCACCTGCTCCGAGTTTGATCGGCATCGAGGCGATAGCTCACATCCACCGTTTGAGCGGTCGAGCCTCCGTCGAAGGAGAGGGGGCTGCTACTGTCCGTCGTGCTGGCGGCGACCTCCGAGGTGCTGATCGTAACGGAGGCCGTGTCGCCTTGCACTGCCACGGTTGGATCGATGGTGTCGCTCACAGCCTGCGCCGGCGCCGCGGCTTGGTCCACGACGAAATCCGATGAATCGATGGACGCGACACCCTGGAGATGAACTTCCAGCAGGCTGGAATCGCCGATCTGGAGAGTTTGATCGGTCGGATTGACATACACGATGGTTTCATTGGCTGAGCTGTCGTAGATCCAGGCGATGGTGTGAGCCGGCACGGACGTGCTTGACGCGGTCAATGCCAGGATCACGAATCCGAGCGCGCCGATGGCCGTCAGATCGATCCTGTCGGCTCCCGATCTGAAATCAGTGATCGTATCGAACCGGCCTGCACTGGAATCTGCCGCCGACAGATAAGCGAAGACATCATCGCCATTGCCGCCCGTGAGCTTGTCCGCACCGAGCCCCCCGATGATGGTGTCGCTGCCGTTGCTGCCGTCGATATTGTCCCGTCCGGAGCCGCCGTAGATGAGGTCATCCCCGTTGTTGCCCTTGATCGCATCGTTGCCCGATCCGCCAAAGATAGTGTCGTTCACGCCGGTGCCGTTGAGGGTGTCCTCACCGGCGCCTCCGTAGATCGTTTGGGGAACGTTGCCGCCGCCGGCGATGCTGTCGCCTCCAGGCGTGCCGTAGACAAACGGGGGATCGGATACGACGGTGGCTCCTGTTGCCAGATTGTCGAAGTCGTTGGGGTCGGCATCGCTGGCGCCGTGGATGGAGATCGTCACCTCCTGGGTGGTGCCGTCGATGGTCGTTACCGTGAAGTGATCGGTGAGCGTATCGCCGACATCGAGTGCGTCCACCACGCCGTTGTTGTTGTCGAGCGTATAGGTCCATACGCCGGACGCGGTCATCGTGAAGGCGCCGTAGCCGCCGTCGCTCGCAGTGCGCGATGTCACGGCCGTGAAGGTGTTGGCTGGATTGTCGACGTCGCTATCGGCGAGCGCGCCGGTCGCGAACGGGATACCAGAGGAGATGCCGCCGGCTTCGAGCACCGAGCCCGTCGTGGCTCCGGAAATGACGGCGGCGTCATTCGTGCCCTTGATCGTGATTGTCACCACCTGCGGCGTGCCGTCGACGGTCGTCACGGTGAACTGATCGGTCCGGGCATCCCCGACATTGAGGGCTTGCACCGTGCTGTTGGTGTTGTCGAGCGTGTAAGCCCAGGTGCCCAGCGCCGTCATCGTGAAGGTCCCGAAGCCGCCCGCGCTCGTCCTTGGCGTGCTCACCGGGGTGAAGGTGTTGGACGCATTGTCAGGATCGGTATCGGTCAACGTGCCGGTCGCAGTCGGCGTGCCAGGCGTCGCATTGGCCTTACCTCCGGCCTCGATCACCGATCCGGTCGCCGTTCCGGAAATGACGGCCGCATCGTTGCTGCCGTTGATGGTGATCGTCACCGCCTGTGCCGTGCCGTCCGCCGTGGTCACCGTGAAGCTGTCGGTCAGCGTGCCGCCGGTGTTGAGCGCCTGAACCGCGGCGTTGGCATTGTCGAGTGCATAGGTCCACTCGCCGGCCGCGGTGATCGTGAAGCTGCCATAGCCATGCGCGCTTGCCGTCGGCGCGCCGACCGCCACGAACGTGTTGGACGGGTTGTCGAAATCCGCGTCGACAAGCCTGCCGGTTGCGACGGGCGTGCCGGGCGAAGCGCCGCCCGCCTCGACGACTGAACCGGTCGCGGTGCCGGAGACGACGGCGGCGTCGTTGCTGCCCAGGATCGTGACCGTCACGACTTGCGGGGTGCCGTCGATGCTGGTCACCGTCAGGGTATCGGTCAGGGTATCGCCGGCGCGCAAGGCCTGTACTGTGCTGTTGCTGTCGTCGAGCGTGTAGGTCCATACGCCGCCGGCCGTCATCGTGAAACTGCCGTAGCCGCCCGTGCTCCTGGCCGGCGAGCTGATCGCCGTGAACGTGTTGGGCGGGTTGTCGACATCCGTGTCTGTGAGCGTGCCGGTCGCGGTCGGCGTGCCGGGCGCCGCATTGGCGACGCCGCCCGCTTCCACCACCGTGCCGCTGGCGTTGCCTGAGATCGTGGCAGTGTCGTTGACGCCGTTGATGGTGATGGTGAAGGCCTGGCTTGTCGAGAGCCCGCCGTCCGAGACCGTGATGACGAAGCTCGTGGTCGTCGGCGACGACAGGGCATTGATAGCAGCGCCGTTCGGARCAAAAATGTAGGCGCCGGACGTGCTATTGAGATGAAGGGTGCCAAACGGACCGGTCTGCGCGAGATCGTATGTCACGCCGTTCAGGACCGTGTTGCCGGCCGTCCCGCCGCTGAGACCGAAGGTCAATGGCGTATTGAACGGGCTGCTGGCGGTGAAGGTACCGCTTGTCGCGGTGAACTCGTCGAACCTGATCGTGTCGATCTCGACTGGCCCGGCCGTCACGCTCAGTATCGGCGGCGGCCGCTCAATAAGGGGGAGCTCGAACAGCGGCAGCGGCGGAGCCAGCTTCAACGGCGCGGTCGCGTCTTCCGACGTGAAATTGATGTGCTGCAGCGAAAGCGAATCGCCGAAAGGCGGCGTGCTCGATCCTGTTGGGCCCCGCGCAAGATTTGCGAGCACGTCGCGTTGAGCCGCCTGCAACTCCTCCATTCGCGCGGCACTGTTGGTAACCTGGTTCACGCTGACCGAGGAGCCGATCCTGTGCAGGACGATTGTCTCGCCTGGATCTTCGACGATGATGTGTCGCGGCACCGGCTCCTTGGTGATGAGTTCGAAGGCGCCGTGCTGCAGGTGCTTGTAAGTGATCTTGTCCTCATCCAGAAACGTGGCGTCCGGGTCTGCGGCGAGGGCGTCCTTCATCATGGAAAAAGTCAGCGCCGCAAGCGTCAGGATGCCGTATCCACTGGCATGGGAGCGGCTGCGAACGCTTCCAATGGGCGTGTCGACCGTCAGGGTACCGCTGTTGGCCAGCCGGCCGGTCGCGAAAGCAAAGCGTCCGCTGCTGAGCGCAACGACGGTCGAACGCGACGCGCCGTCGGACTCGCAGGCAAATTCGCGCAGCTCAATGCAAGCTCGGCTGGAGATATTGAATACGGTGTCGTCGAGAAGCCGAATTGCGACCTGCCCATCCGCGGCAGTTTCGATTACGTCACCACGACAGACAAGGTCCCCAGAGCTGACCTGAGTCGCCGCGCCGCCATCGCGCCTAAGAGCAGCGCAACCAAGCGCTGTCTGAACCATGCCGATGATCTGGAGAGGCAGAGCCGTAACAGCCCCATCCCGGGGGGCAACGCCCAGAGCGACTAACATTGTTTTGGCCTCGCATGCCGATTAACTCGGGCTCAGCGCGGTGCCGCGGTCTTCTTGTCGATTTTGCCTACGCCGCCGGGGCAGATATTGGCGTTGGCAACCCAGGCCTGCACGCCGAAAACGTCTGATGAAAAAAGATCTCTATGGGTGTAGCCAAGACTCTATGGGTGTAGAAGACGATGACAGTTCGCGCGAGATACCGCGTCTGGACGCGAACGTAGATTGTCTCTCAGGAATAGCCGACGACTGAGCCGCGCGAAATGTGGCGCAGTTCCGGTGGCGAGGCAAACGGCTTGGAGCTGACATCGAAGGCAAAAATGAGGTACCCCCTTTGGAGGGTTGGTCGGGCGCGATTCAGGTCGTAGATGCTCGCAATGCACGACGTGCGGGCCTAGCCGGGCGTCCAGGGCCAATCAAGCGGGTACGCGAGCAAGATCTTCTCGGAAAGGGCGGGTCATGTGCAGGCACAGGATTGCAGCTTTGGTGGCTGGTTTCGTTTTGGCAGGCGCGAGTGTTCTTGCCGAGCCGGTGCAGGCTCAAGTCAGTCCCTTGAAGCCCGGCCTTCAGGATGTGGCGCCGAAACCGATCGGAAAGGTCATGGCCGTCACGGGTTCGGTCACGATCGAGCACGCAGGTGCGGTCCTCGTCCAGGTGAACCTTCCCGGTCAAGCCGCTCCAGCCAAGGCCGGCGATGTCGTGTATCTGCGCGACGTAGTGCGAACCGAAGCGGACAGCCGGGTCAGCATCAACTTCAATGATGGTTCGTCGTTCAATCTGTCGAGCAACGCGCGGATGACTCTGGATGAGTATCTGTACGAGCCCGATGGCAAGTCCAACTCGACGTTTTTCAATCTCACCAGGGGGACAGCCACCTTTGTCGCCGGCCAGGTCGCGAAGACCGGCGATATGAAGGTCGACACGCCCGTTGCAACGATGGGAATCCGGGGGACCACGCCGCACGTCGAAGTGTCGGATGACGGCACGGTCAAGTTTTCGACTCTCATCGAAGAGGGCAAGAGCAAGCTGCTCAAGAGGCGCGTCACGGCCGCGGCGCGGCAGCCCGAACAGGAGGCCGGTCCGAGGCTGAATATCTGCCGGGGATGCTGAAGCGGTATTCGGGCGAGCATCGTCTCCCCTCCCTGTCGCGGCATGCGAAACATCCGAGGTGGTGTTCCGTCAACTTCAGCGAGGCCTGACACGGACATGACCATGAGGGCCGCCATCATCGATAGCGCAGCGCTTGTGCTCGTGTTGCTGCTGCTCGGCTCGCCGGCGGTGGCGCAGCAGAAAAGCAACCGTCTTGGCGGTATCGAGCAGTGCAACGGTGCGGACCGCATCCCGGCGCAAGCCCGCATCACCAGCTGTACGGCGCTGATCAATTCGGGTGATATCAGAGCGGACGCGCTGGCTCTGGCCTACAACAATCGCGGCAACGCTTATGTCGCGACAGCGGACTACGACCGTGCGATCGGCGATTTCGATCGGGCGATCGAGCTCGCATCAGGTTACGTCAAGCCGGTGAATAATCGCGGCGTGGCCTATCTGAAGAAGGGCGCATATGATGACGCGATCAAGGCCTTCGATGAGGCCATCAAGCTCAACCCCGGTTATGGCAGCGCCTTCGCCAACCGCGCGGAGGCCTACCTGAAATTGAACCAGTATGATCGGGCCGCACGGGATTTCGGCGAGGCTATCCGCCTCGATCCGGATATGACGCTGGCATGGAGCGGACGCTGCTGGACCCGGGCGGTCATCGGCGATCTGCAGGCCGGGCTCGACGACTGCGACAGGGCGATTCGGTCGGGATTGAACGATGCCGCGACATACGACTCACGTGCGCTGATCCATCTGAAGATGGGCCAACTCGCCGCCGCCATTGACGATTACAATTCGGCGTTGCGCGTGGCGCCAAACTTGGCCAGCGCGCTCTATGGGCGCGGACTGGCCAAGCTCAGGCAGGGTGACAAAGCCGGCGGCGACCGCGACGTCTCGGCAGCAAGGGTCATCGAGGCCAAGGTCGGCGACGAGTTCGCCCGCCGTGGCGTGCAGTGAACTGCAGGACTGGTCCACTGGACATCGCATCGTTGTTGGTGACTTCGAGGGGCTCGACGCTCCTCGCGCCGAGCCTCCCGGTCCGGCACCGAATGTCCCTCCGATCGCCTGCTCTTTAGCACCTGCTACACGTTCGAGCCGTGGATGGCGTCGATCACGGCGTCGGTCACCTCTTTCGTCGTCGCCTTGCCGCCGACGTCGGGCGTCAGCACGCCGGCCGCGCAGACCCGTTCGACAGCCTTCATCAGCCGCACCGCGGCGTCCTTCTCGCCGAGATGCTCGAGCATCTGCGCACCGGTCCAGAACGTCGCGACCGGGTTGGCGATGCCCTTGCCGGTGATGTCGAAGGCCGAGCCGTGGATCGGCTCGAACATCGAGGGAAAGCGGCGCTGCGGATCGATGTTGCCGGTCGGCGCCACCCCGAGGCTTCCCGCCAGCGCGCCGGCGAGGTCGGAGAGGATGTCGGCGTGCAGATTGGTCGCCACGATGGTGTCGAGGCTCTTCGGATGCAGCGTCATGCGCACGGTCATGGCATCGACCAGCATCTTGTCCCAGGTGACGTCGGGGAATTCGGTCGCGACCTCGGCCGCGATCTCGTCCCACATCACCATGCCATGGCGCTGCGCGTTCGACTTCGTCACGACGGTCAGGAATTTGCGCGGGCGCGACTGCGCGAGCTGGAACGCGTAGCGCATGATCCGGGTGACGCCGACGCGGGTGAACACCGCGACCTCGGTGCCGACCTCCTCGGGGAGGCCCTTGTGGGCGCGGCCGCCCATGCCGGCATATTCGCCTTCCGAGTTCTCGCGCACGATCACCCAGTCGAGATCGCCGACGCCGACATTGCGCAGCGGCGAGGCGACGCCGGGCAGGATCTTGGTCGGCCGCACATTGGCGTATTGGTCAAAGCCCTGGCAGATCGGCAGCCGCAGGCCCCACAGCGTGATGTGATCGGGCACGTCGGGCGCGCCGACCGCGCCGAAATAGATCGCGTCGAACTTCTTCAGCTCGGTGAGGCCGTCGGCCGGCATCATCACGCCGTGCTTCTTGTAATAGTCCGAGCCCCAGTCGAAGGTCTTGATGGTGAAGGCGAGGTCGCCGCTGCGTTTTGCAAGTGCCTCCAGCACGCGTACCCCGGCTGAGATGACCTCGGGGCCGATGCCATCGGCGGGAATGGCTGCGATCGAATGGGTGCGCATGAAGATGCTCCGTTTGGGATGTCAGTGGGATTGCGTGACGGGTTCGACGCGTGCGGTCTGCGCGCGCGACAATAGCAGGGTCAGGACCGCGGAGAGAACGAGCAGGCCGCTCACGAAATAGAGCCCGCCGACGAAGCTGCCGGTCTGGTCCTTGATCCAGCCGATCATGGCCGGCCCGACGAAGCCGCCGAGATTGCCGATCGAGTTGATGGTGGCGATGCCGGCTGCTGCCGCAGGACCGGACAGGAACAGCGTCGGCATGCTCCAGAGCGGCGGCTTTGCCGAGGAGATGCCGATATTGACGAGGGCGAGCGCGACCAGCACCGCGACCACGCCGGCGGCAAGGCCGGCATAGGCGAGGCCTGCGGCCGCGAGCAGGCAGGCCAGCACGACGTGCCAGGTGCGCTCGCCGGTGCGGTCCGAATGCCGCGCCCACAGCACCATGGCGACGACGGCGGCGGTTGCCGGCAGCGCATTGAGGAAGCCGACCTGGAGCGAGGACAGGCCGAACTGCTTGATGATCTGCGGCGCCCAGACCCCGAGCGTATAGAGGCCGGCCGAGGTGCCGAAATAGATCAGCGACAGCGCCAGCACGCGCGGATCGGCCAGCCCGCGCCAGACGCTGTGGCTCGCGGTTGCGGCCTTGCTGGTGGTCTCCGCATTCATGGTCTCGACCAGCCAGCGCCGCTCGTCGTCTGCGAGCCATTTTGCCTTCTCGGGGCGGTCGGTGAGGAATGCCAGCACGACGAAGCCGAGCAGCACCGCCGGCAGCGCCTCGAGCACGAACAGCCATTGCCAGCCCTTGAAGCCGAGCAGGCCGTCCATCTCCAGCAGCGCGCCGGAGACCGGCGAGCCCAGCACGGTCGAGAGCGGCGCCGCCGCCATGAACAGCGCGGTCACCGCGGCGCGCTGGCGCGCCGGGAACCAGTAGGAGAGATAGAGGATGATGCCGGGAAAGAAGCCGGCTTCGGCCACGCCGAGCAGGAAGCGCAGCACATAAAACGACGTCGGGCCCTGCACGAAGGCCATGGCGGCCGAGACGATGCCCCAGGTGATCATCACCCGCGCGATCCAGATCCGTGCGCCGACCTTGTGCAGGATGATATTGGAGGGCACCTCGAACAGGAAGTAGCCCCAGAAGAAGATGCCGGCGCCGAAACCGTAGACGGTCGACGACAGGCCGATGTCCTTGTTCATCGTCAGCGAGGCGAAGCCGATGTTGACGCGGTCGATGAAGGCCACGAAGTAGAGCAGCATGATGAAGGGAACGATCCGCCACGTGATCTTGCGCAGCACGCGCGTCTGAATCTCGCTCGCCACCTCGGCCTCCCTGATTCCCGGTTTTCGTTGTGTGGCAGCGAGCCTAGGCGGGGTTACGAGGCGGACTCAATTGGCGCTGGTTTATACAAAAAAATGATATAATCCTTGAAAGGTGAAGCGCACGGCCATCGCAAGAGAGATGAGTGTTGGACGCACTAAAGCCACCACAGCGTCATGGCCGGGCTTGTCCCGGCTATCCACGCTCTTCCTTGCGGCACAACGAACGTGGATGCCCGGGACAAGCCCGGGCATGACGACCTCGTGTAAATCCTAACATGCGATTGCCTAGGCGAGACGAGAGGACCTTCAATGGAATTGCATCAGCTCCGATGCTTCGTGGCGGCGGCCGAGCAGCTGCATTTCGGGCACGCGGCACAGCAGCTTCAGATGCTGCCCTCCGCGCTCGGCCGCCAGATCAGGCTGCTGGAGGAGGACCTGGGCACGCGGCTGTTCGCACGGACGACGCGCGCGGTGGCGCTCACCGAGGACGGCGCGACGCTGCTGCGCGATGCGCGTGCCATCCTCGCCCGGGTCGAGGCGGTCGAGAGCAATTTGCGCAACCGCTCGCGCGCGGGTGCCGCGCGGCGGCTGCGGGTCGGAGCCATCGACAGTGCGGCGGCTGGGCTGTTGCCGCCACTCTTGCGCGACTTCCGCGACAAGCATCCGGAGGTCGCGGTTCAGCTTCTCGAAGACAAGACGATCCGGCTGCTGCCAAAGATCCTGACAGGCGCGCTCGATCTCGCCTTCGTCCGCCCGCCGGACAGTGCGGACAAGCGGCTCGAATTCCGCGATCTGCTCCATGAGACCGCGATCGTGGCATTCCCGCAGCGCCACGCGCTCGCCGAACGCAAGTCGATCACACTGGCGCAGATCGCCGACGAGCCGATGCTGGTGCCGGACCGCCGCTCGCGACCGCACAGCCATGACCTCACGATAAAACTGTTCGAGCAGGCCGGGCTGACGCCGCGCATCGTGCAGGTCGCCGACGAGAAGCAGACCATCATCCATCTGGTGGCAACCAAGCTCGGGGTCGCGATCGTGCCGCGCTGGACGACGCGGATGGCGGTCTCCGGCGTGCGCTTCGTATCGCTGCGGCCGAAGCAGAGCGGCCCCGTCGGCCGGCTGCCTCTTGCCGCGGCATGGCTGCGCGGCTCGCGCGACCCGGCCCGCGACGCGATGCTGTCGGTGCTCGAGGCGCGCCTCAACAGCTATGCGCGGGGGGCGTGAGGAGCTATGACATGGACTGGACAGAAGGTGTGATGCGATGACCGACACGAAAGCGCCGAGCGAATTGCGGGTTGCCATTGCAGGGCTGGGGTCGATCGGCACCAAGATCGCGACCGCGCTCGATCAGGGCATCGAAGGACTGACGCTGTCGGCCGTGGCGGTGCGCGATCCCGCGAAGCATCGGGCGTTCCTCGATAGCCTGCGGCATCCGCCATCCGTGCTGCCGATCGACCAGCTCGGCGAGGCCGCCGACATCGTGGTCGAATGCGCGCCGAGCAGCCAGCTGCGCGCGATCGTCGAGCCCGCGGTGAAGCGCGGCAAGGCCGCGGTCGTCGTCAGCGTTGGCGGATTGCTCGACAATTTTGATCTCGTCGATCTTGCGCGGGCCAATGGCGGCCGCATCATGGTGCCGACCGGCGCGCTGATCGGGCTCGATGCCGTCAACGCCGCGGCCATCGGCACCATTCATTCGGTGAAGATGGTGACGCGCAAGCCGATCGACGGCCTGAAGGGCGCGCCGTTCATCGTCGAGCACAATATCGATATCGACAATCTGCGCGAGCCGCTGAAACTGTTCGAAGGCACTGCGCGCGAGGCCGCCAAGGGTTTTCCGGCCAATCTCAATGTCGCGGTCGCGCTGTCGCTCGCCGGCGTCGGACCCGACCGCACCCAGGTGCAGATCTGGGCCGACCCGACCGTGACGCGCAACGTTCACCGCATCGAGGTCGAGGCGGATTCCGCGCGCTTCTCGATGGCGATCGAGAACATCCCGTCCGAAAATCCCAAGACCGGGCTGATCACGGCACTGTCCGTGATCGCGCTGCTGCGCAAGCAGCGCGCCACGCTCTGCGTCGGGACGTGATGGGTTGAGACTGGATTAGCCCAGACGGCGGTGCGCTCCCTCTCCCGCTTGCGGGGGAGGGCTGGGGTGGGGGTGTCTCCACAATGAAGAACCCCCAAGAGGTGAGAGCCCTCACCCGGCGCTCCGCGCCGACCTCTCCCGCAAGCGGGAGAGGTGCAGGGAGCCCGTGGCGCCTATCTCGACATATTTCGTCTTACGCCCCCGTCACGCGCCAGATCACGTTGCCGACGTCGTCGGCCATCAGCAGCGACTTCTTGTCGGGGCCGATCACGACGCCGACCGGGCGGCCGTAGGATTCCTTCTCGTCCGGCGCCAGGAAGCCCGACAGGATGTCGCGCGCCGGGCCCGAAGGCTTGCCGTTCTCGAACGGGATGAACACCAGCTTGTAGCCGGAGAGCGTGCTGCGATTCCACGAGCCGTGCTGGCCAATCGCCATGCCGTCGGGGAAACCGGGCAGCGTGCCCGCGGGCACCCAGCACAGGCCGAGCGAAGCGGTGTGGCCGCCGAGCGCATAGTCGGGTTGAAGCGCCTTGGCGACCATCGCCGGATCCTGCGGCACGCGATCGTCCACCGTCTTGCCCCAGTAGCAATAGGGCCAGCCGTAGAAGCCGCCGTCGCGCACCGAGGTCAGATAGTCCGGCGGGGTCTCGTCACCGAGCCCGTCGCGCTCGTTGACGACGGTCCACAGCACGCCCGTAGTTGGCTCCCAGGCGAGGCCGACCGGATTGCGCAGGCCGGCGCCGAAGATGCGGTGCGTGCCTGCGACGAGGTCGAGCTCGTAGACCGCGGCGCGGCCTTCCTCGACCTCCATGCCCATCTCGGCGATGTTGCTGAGCGAGCCGACGCCGGCATAGAGCTTCTTGCCGTCGGGGCTTGCCAGCAGGCTGCGCGTCCAATGGCCGCTCGGCTTGAAGGTGGTGAGCCGCTTGCCCGGCGCGGTGATGTGGTCGGCATTGGCGACGTAAGGAAAGGCCATCACGCCGTCGGTGTTGCCGACATAGAAGGTGTCGCCGACCAGCGCCATGCCGAACGGCTGGTTGAGATTCTCCATGAAGGCGCCGCGATGCTCGGCAACGCCGTCGCCGTCCTTGTCGCGGAGCAGCGTGATGCGGTTGGCGGAGACGCCGAGCGCCGCGGCGCGCCGCATCGTGGCCTGCATCGCGTAGTGAAACACGCTGCGCGGGGCACCTGCGACCTGCGTCGATTCCGCGATCAGCACGTCGCCGTTGGGCAGCACGTCGATCCAGCGCGGATGGTCGAGCCCGATTGCGAACGCGTTGACCTTGAGCCCGGGCGCGGCCGTCGGCTTCTGCCCTTCGCTCCAGCCGCGCGCGGTCGGCATCTTCAGGGTCGGGATGGCGCCTTGCGGCTTGGCTTCGGGAATGGCGGGCGCCTGGCCCCAGGCGGGCGCGGGCTGGGTGCCCGTCAGCTTCCGCCATTGCAGAGCGATGCCGCCGAGGAGCGCAACGAACTGCGCAAAAATGCTGGAAAAGGTCATGAGAAGCCCCTGTCGAACCTGCGGCACAGTCCAACGCCGGATTGCTCCAGGCCCCGCGCGGGCCCAGGCCTGATCGTCGACCTCTCCAGGTCAACGATGGATGTCGTCGTGCCTCATTGCGCGCGCATCCAACTGGGTGGCGGTAAAAAGGTCAACCTGTGCGGGCTCGGATCGGGCCGTTTATGGCGCGGATGGCGGCACGCCGAATTTGCATGGCAAGGATGCAGGCGCTGATGCAGTCGCGCACGCTGCCTCCTCAACGTCGTCCTGGCGAAAGCCAGGACCCATACCGCGAGGTCTATCGATTGGGGTAGTAGGAGTACCGAACGACGAGTCGTCGCCAAACTCCTCCCTGGGGTAATGGGTCCTGGCATTCGCCAGGACGACATCGGAGGATGTGGCCGCTTGTTACGTCACCGCGGCGGCAGAAACGGGATGATCATGGGGACGCGGCGGCAATAGGCGCCGTAGGCGTCTTCGCCGAGCTCCTTGGACAGGAACACCTCTTCCATCCGCCCCTTCTGCCACATGCCGAGCGAGATCAGGATCGCGCCGAGGATCGCGGTCACGGTGCCGACCGCGATGCCGGTCGCGAGCATGCCGGCGATCAGGCCGGTATAGATCGGATGGCGCACGATGCCGTACGGGCCGGTGTCGATGACGCGGTGGTCTTCCTTGTGGGTGATGGTGTTGGACCAGAACTTCCCGAGATGCAGCCGTCCCCACCAGGTGAACGAGATGCCGGCAAGCACGATCAGGGCGACGATATAGACGCCGGCATTGCCGAACACCCAGAGCGGCTTCTCGCCCAGCACTTCCGCCGTCCACGGCGTGAACAGGATGCCGCCGATCAGGATCGGCAGGCGATAGCGCCCCGACTCCAGCGTCATCACCTGCTTCTGGGTGCGGCCCTGCCAGAACGAGGCGCCGACCCAGCTTGCAAGCCAGGCCAGCCAGATCAGGGCGAGCAGTTGCGTCGGCCAGGTCGTGGTCCAGCCACCCCAGGCGACAGAGAGAAGCTTGCTGAAATCGAAGGACATGCGGAAAGGTTCTTTGGGTTGGGCGGCAGCTCAGCTGGCGCGCGAGGAGAGCGCGCGATGCTCGATGGCGCCGGAGACGGGCTCGCCGCCGCGGGCGAGCAGATGGGTGATGGTTTCGCGCAAGACCGGCTCGATCGGGCGCGGCGAATAGCCGAGCTCGTTGCGGGCTTTGCCAATCGAAAGGTCGCTCGCGGCAAGCGCGATGCGCACGCCCTCGGCGGTGCCGTTGGGCGGCCGGCGCGTGATGCGATCGGCGACATATTCGAGCATGATGCCGGAGAGCTCGGCGATCTTGCCGGGCACGACGACCGGGAACTGGCGGCGGCCGCTCATCGCGGACATCATCCGCAGGATCTGGCCGAGCCGGACGCAATCGCCGCCGAGGATGTAGCGCTGGCCGATGCGGCCGCGCTCCATCGTCAGCACGAGGCCCATGGCGACGTCGCGGACGTCGACGAGATTGACCAGGAAGTTGAGGTGCGGCTGCACCTTCTTCTGGAGGAAGTACCACAGCATCGCCGTCGGCGGTGTCAGATTGTGGTCGGCAGCACCGATCGGCATGGTCGGCGTGCCGATGACGAGCGGGAAGCCGGCGGAAGCGGCCTTCGCCGCATGATGCTCGGCGAGCGACTTCGATCGCGTATAGGCGCCGGGCATCGCATCGGCCGGCTGGAGCGCCTCTTCGGCGGCGGCGCCGTTGAGATCCGAATAGGGGAACAGGATCGATTCCGTCGAGCAGTGCAGGAAGCGCGACACGCCGCGCTTCATCGCGGCCGCGAGCACGATTTCGGTGCCGCGGCAATTGACG
Organism: Bradyrhizobium sp. P5_C12; assembly: GCF_054049735.1. Lineage (NCBI taxonomy): Bacteria > Pseudomonadati > Pseudomonadota > Alphaproteobacteria > Hyphomicrobiales > Nitrobacteraceae > Bradyrhizobium > Bradyrhizobium sp. P5_C12. Next base: position 24,154 of record NZ_JBFULU010000059.1, on the reverse strand, counting down.
TCGTGAAAGTCCTGCTTGTTGGCGACCCACATCCCGGGCAGGCCGGCGAGATGGTAGGCCTGATCGACGCCGGCAAACGCGGCATCGACCGCGGCGCCATCCAGCACCGAGCCATGGGCATATTCAACGTCCGCGTTGGCCGCGGCCGGCGGACGGACATCGAGAATGCGTACCCGCTGCCCACGGGCGCGGAGCGCTTCGACGAGATGATGTCCGATGAAGCCACTGCCACCGGTAACCAGTACGAGAGCCATGAAGAAAGTTTGCTGTTCCGCTCTTGAAGCTATCGGGTTGAAAGGGAATTGGTCGGAAGAGGCGCCAAAATCGCGGCAAGGTCGCGACGGAAGCCCAATGCAATGAATAATTTTGCCATGACAAACATCGGTCCTAGCAGGAAATGGGTGGGGTGGTCGACCATCGAGGGCTGCCGTTCCTCGAACACCCGATGGCCGACGATCTGCGCCGCGACGCCCAGGGCGATCAGCACGGCAAAAATCGACCACATCATGGCAATCGAGACCTGATTGCCGATCGCGGTTGCGACCGAAAGCAGCACAATCATCGCCGCGAGGATGCCCAGCCCAATTCCGGCATCCAGCATCAGCCAGTAGGCCAGCACCGGCAGGGCCAGAATCACCGCCAGGCTCACCTCGATCCCGAACACATTGAAATGCACGAGCGTCAGCGGCAGCACGGCGCCGATGAAGAGCAGGAGGATTCCGACCACGTGCATGGCGCAGTTCCAGGGATCGCGATGATATTCGACGTAATCGGCCAGTTGGCGTTGAAAAGAGCCAGCCATCTTGGTCTCGCGCAGCATGGGGTCGGGAAGGGACGAAAAAAGCCTATAGCATCTGACCGGGCGGTGCACAAACCGGCGCTTTTGTCGCGCGAAACACTGCTGTTGCGCTGTGAGACAGGTCACAAAACGTCAGGACTTCAAGGGGTTCCGCCCGGCGCCGAGGCGCGCGCGCTCAGTGCTTCTTGGCGGGTTTTTTCGCCGCAGGCGCAGGTGCCGCAGCCGGATGCGCGGGCGCCTCTTCCGGCACCTTGGCATAGGTCAGGATCTGCAACTGGCCGTTGACGGGCGAGGTCGGCTTGGCGCGGTCGAGGAACTGCTCCTCACCGAGGCCGATCGGGTGCAGCCGCTTGGTCGAGATCTTGAACGTGTTCACCAGGACGTCACGGATCGCGTCGGCCCGGCGCTGGCTCAGGATCGCATTGGCTTCCCGCGTCTTCGAATTGGATTCGACATGGCCGACGATCAGGAACGTGTAGGGCAGCAGCGAGGCATGAACCAGCGCGTCCGCGATGCGGCCGACGGCCTGGTAGGACGTGGGCTGGATGATCGGCGTGTCGGCGTCGAACTGGATCTGCGCGGTGAAGGTCGGCAAATTGGCGAGGTCGGGCGCGATCAGCGGCCGGTTCACCGGTCCCGGATCGTTCTTGATCCTGGCCTTGGCACGCTCCATCACCTGCTGCTTCAGCGCTGGCAAGTCGACCTCGGCGGCCTGTTCGAAATGGTTGAGCTTGCCGACGATGTCGTCGCGGGTCGGCGGCGCCGTCTGCGCGCTTGCCGCGCCCGCGAGCAGGGTAAGGCCAAGACCAATACCAAGACCAATACCAAGAGCGATGCCAAATCCGGCGGTGGTCAGCCCGGTTGCGCGCATCATCGATATCCCGCGTCGTCAACGGCCTTCAGGCAGTTGTTGCTGATGCCCTTGGGCGTCGAGACCAGGCAGGGGACCGACTTGCTGGTCTCCTTGGTCGAGCCGCCGCAGACCTTGACGATCTCGCGCTGGCAGGCGTTCGCCACCGTGACGCGCGCGGCGACGCGCTTCTGGATGGCGTCGAAGGCGCCGAGATAGTCGCTCTGGCACTGCGGCGACAGCACGTCGCGGTTGCGGGACAGGCACTCCTTCAGGCGGGTCGAGTCCGGATTGACGCCGCGGCAATTGGCGACGATTTCCGCACCGCAACTTTTCGCCAGCAGCCCGATCGAATCGCCAAAGCTCATGGTCTCCGCCGCCGCAAGCGACGGCATACCCAATGCCAGCAAGATCAGTGTGATGGAGCCCCGGACCATGAGCGCATCTGATACGGGGAAGTTCGCGGTGGTCAAGGGCTGTTCGGGCGAGAACTGTCGACAGCCCGATCGGTGCGGCGAACGGTCCTCACTCGGCGGCGTGCGCGCGGGCCGGTAGTTCGATCAGGGCGACCATGTAGTTCCTGAGGTCGTCGGCAACGTCTGGATCGGCCTTGAGCTCGGTCAGCGTCCTGGGTGGGGGAAGCTGGCGGCCATCCCCATTCAGATCTTGCGCGTAGAGCTCGAGAGCCTCGGGCGCGTTATGTAAGGCCTCGTCGATATCGTCGCCGCCGGAAATGCAGCCGGGCAGGTCGGGAAACCACACGCCAACGGCATGGTCCGGGCCAGCGTCCTCGATAATGGCAATGTAATGAGCCATGTCGACCTCAATCGGGCTTCCAACCCGCTCCTTTATAGATGGCACGGACCAAGGCCCTTTCCCAAGTCCTTCTTGGGGGGCGGAATGACAAGCGTTTCGCCCGAGATGGGACTTTTGAACACGTGGTGTGAGCCGGTCACGCGCACCAGCTTCCATCCCTCTCGCTCCAGGCGACGAATGATATCGCGGCTTGCGGTCAGCATGACGTCCCCAAAAGAATCATCTGACCAAAAAGCTAGATCATGACACGCGGCGTTAACTGGGCGAGAGGCGACCGGCTCACGCCCGCTGCACAAAGCTGTCCACGACCTTCTTCTCGCCGGCCTTGTCGAAGGCGATGGTGAGCTTGTTGCCGTCGATCTTGGTGACGCGGCCGTAGCCGAATTTCTGGTGGAAGACGCGGTCGGACAGCGTGAATTCCGAGGTCGTGCCGGTCGATTTCGCCACCAGCTCGCCCTCGATCGTCATCGGCCCGCGGCGGCGCGACGAGAAGCTGCCGAAATCGGGCGAGGACGAAGCGGTCGAAAACGACGAGGCCTCTTCCTCGAAGCCGCCGCCGCTATTGCGTCCGCCGCCCCGGTTGCGGTTGGCCTGTGAACGATTGGCCTGGGCGCGCTGCCAGCCCGGGGTCGTATAGCTCGAGCCGAAGGCTTCCATGTCGTCGAAGCGCGAGGCGCCGTAGCCACCGGCGCCGCCCCAGCCCGAACCGCCCTTGGATTCCGTGATCTCGACATTGGCGGCGGGCAATTCGTCGAGGAAACGCGACGGGATCGTGGTCGACCAGGTGCCATGGATGCGCCGGTTGGTGGCAAAATAGAGTTTTGCACGGCGGCGGGCGCGGGTCAGGCCGACATGGCCGAGCCGGCGCTCTTCCTCGAGGCCCGCGCGGCCCTGCTCGTCCAGCGTGCGCTGGCTCGGGAACAGGCCTTCCTCCCAACCCGGCAGGAACACGTTGTCGAATTCGAGCCCCTTGGCCGAATGCAGCGTCATCAGCGACACCGCGTCGTCCTCGGCGCCGCCCTCGCGGTCCATCACCAGCGAGATGTGCTCGAGGAACCCTTGCAGGTTCTCGAACTCCTCCATCGAGCGCACCAGCTCTTTCAGGTTCTCCAGCCGGCCCGCGGCGTCGGCCGAGCGGTCCTTCTGCCACATCTCGGTATAGCCGCTCTCGTCGAGCACGATCTGGGCGAGATCGGTGTGCGCGGTGACCTCGCGCTGGGCGCGCCAGCGGTCGAACTGGGCGACGAGATCGCGCAAGCTTCCGCGCGCCTTCGGCTTCAATTCGTCGGTCTCGACCACCGCGCGCGCCGCCTCGAACAGCGGAATGCGACGCTTGCGGGCATGATCGTGCAGCATCTGCACGGTGGCATCGCCAAGCCCGCGCTTGGGCGTGTTGACGATGCGCTCGAAGGCGAGATCGTCGGCCGGCGAGTTGATGACGCGCAGATAGGCCAGCGCGTCGCGGATTTCGGCGCGCTCGTAGAAGCGCGGGCCGCCGATGACACGATAGGGCAGGCCGAGGGTGACGAACCGGTCTTCGAATTCGCGCATCTGGAACGACGCGCGCACCAGGATTGCGATCTCGTTGAGCTTCTCGCCGAGCCGCTGGAGCTGCTCGATCTCCTCGCCGATGCCGCGGGCTTCCTCTTCCGAATCCCACGCGCCGGTCACGGTGACCTTCTCGCCCTCGACGTCCTCGGTGCGCAGCGTCTTGCCGAGCCGGCCTTCATTGTGTGCGATCAGATGCGAGGCGGCGGCGAGGATGTGGCCGGTCGAGCGGTAGTTGCGCTCGAGGCGAATGACCTTGGCGCCGGGAAAGTCGTGGTCGAAGCGCAGGATGTTGTCGACCTCGGCGCCGCGCCAGCCGTAGATCGACTGGTCGTCGTCGCCGACGCAGCAGATGTTTTTGACGTGGGGCGTGGCAACCGCCGGATGCTCCGTCATTCCGGGGCGATGCGCAGCATCGAACTCCGGTGCGCGATTGCGCACCTGAGAATCTCGATCGTCGGACTCATCTCCGGATTCCGGGTTCGGCTCTTCGAGCCGCCCCGGAATGACTGCCTTGGTGGCCGCCGGCGCCTGCGACAGCAGCCGCAGCCACAGGTATTGCGCGACGTTGGTGTCTTGGTACTCGTCGACCAGGATGTATTTGAAGCGCTGCTGGTACTGCCGCAGGATATCGGGGTGCTCGCGGAAGATGCGGATGTCTTCGAGCAGCAGATCGCCGAAATCGGCGGCGTTCAGGATCTTCAGCCGTTCCTGGTAGCTCGCATAAAGCTTGCCGCCCTTGCCGTTGGCGAAGACGGCGGCTTCGCCGGCAGGGACCTGCGACGGCGTCAGGCCGCGGTTCTTCCAGCCGTCGATCAGGCCGGCCAGCATGCGCGCCGGCCAGCGCTTGTCGTCGATGTTGTCGGCCTGGAGCAGCTGCTTGAGCAGCCGGACCTGGTCGTCGACGTCGAGCACGGTGAAGTTGGACTTGAGCTGCGCCAACTCGGCATGGGCGCGCAGGATGCGGCCGCCGATGGAGTGGAAGGTGCCGAGCCACGGCATGCCTTCCACCGCGTGGCCGAGCATCTGGCCGAGCCGGTGCTTCATCTCGCGGGCGGCCTTGTTGGTGAAGGTCACCGACAGGATCTCGCCCGGACGGGCACGGCCCTGGCTCAGGATGTGGGCGATGCGCGTGGTCAGCACGCGCGTCTTGCCGGTGCCGGCGCCGGCCAGCACCAGGACCGGGCCGTCCAGCGTCTCCACCGCCTCGCGCTGCTCGGGATTGAGCCCGGACAGGTATTTCGGCCCCACCGAGGCGCGCGCGCGCGCGGCGATGCCGCCGGCCGCGGGCTGGTGGTCGGAGACGTTCTGGGAGGTGATCTTGCTTGGCTCGGTCATGCGAATCATTGGCCCACGATGGCACCGCGCCGTCGCGGGAGGGAGCCTTCATAACAGGGATTGCCGCCTATATGGGGCGGCGCGGAGGGGTTTTCCACGTACGCGGACGACCGATTTGTTCCTGCCGGGCGTGCGAATTTCTGGCTTCAGCGGGCAGGAACCATCGTTCCGCGTCGGTGATTGTTTCCGCAAGTGAGGCGCGCCAGCCGCGCCGATCGCAGACAGTCATCGAAACAGAGGTTTTGACCATGCTTAGCTGGGTTGTGACGTTTCTGGTCATCGCACTGATCGCCGGTATTCTGGGCTTTGGCGGCATCGCCGGCGCGTCGATCGAAATCGCCAAGATCATCTTCTTCATCGCGATCGTGCTGTTCCTGGTCTCGGCCGTGGTCGGCCTCGTCCGCGGACGCACCAGGGTCTAGCGCCGCAAGTCCCTCATGGTGAGGAGCGCGAACGCGCGTCTCCCGGACGATGCTTCGCATCGCCTAGAGAACCATGAGGCCCGACTGTGGCCTTGCATCCTTCGAGACGCCCGCTTCGCGGGCTCCTCAGGATGAGGAGTTAGAGCACTACCGCTGCGAGGGCATCGCCACGTTTCGGCCGATGCCCTCGGGCCGGGCTAAGGCGCTGTGGGCCGTGGCGACCGCAGCGATGCGCGGCTGGATATCGGGCGGAAACGGCGCAACCCGCCGCGCATTCATGTCCATGTGCAGCGACATGTTCTCCGAAGTCGCCGACAACCATCCTTCCGTTGCGTGCCTCATCTCCTCGAACGTGTGCAGCCGCTTGTCGTCGGCTTCCAGTAGCCAGACCAAAATCCGCACGGGATCGCCGAGGTGGATTTCGCGCAGATAGCGCACATGGCATTCGGCGGTGAAGGTCGAGCCGTGGCGCTCTTTCTTGTAGACCGGACCGATCCCGAGCTCGAGCCAGAACTCGTCGATCGCCCGGTCGAACATCACGTTGTAATAGGCCATGTTGAGATGGCCGTTATAGTCGATCCATTGCGGCTCGATCTGCATGATCGAGGCGCGGAACGGCTCGGCCTTTTGCTCGCCCTTGGGCGCAGATGCAGTCTCCGGCATGTTTCCTTCCCAAGCTATGCGTCCGGTCGCTTGACTTGACCGGTGAGATGTCCTTTGCCACGGTTTGTCTGTCGGGAGGAATGTCCGTGGGTACGACCATCACCAATAATCCGCCGCGGCCGGAGCCGAAAGCCCTCGCGAGCGCACTGGAGCAGCTTGCCGCACGCTTCGGCAACCGCCTCATCACCTCGCAGGCCGTCCGCGAGCAGCACGGCCACACCACGACGTGGATCCCCAACCAGCCGCCCGATGGCGTGGTGATGGCGCAGGAAACCGCCGACATCCAGGACGTGGTGCGGATCTGCGCCAGGAATCGCGTGCCCGTCATCGCCTTCGGCACCGGCACCTCGCTCGAGGGCCAGGTCAACGCGCCCGCGGGCGGCATCTCGATCGACCTGCGCGACATGAACAAGGTGCTCGCGGTGCATGCCGAGGACCTCGACTGCGTGATCCAGCCCGGCGTCACCCGCAAGGCGCTGAACGAGCATCTGCGCGACCAGGGCTTGTTCTTCCCGATCGACCCCGGCGCGGACGCTTCGCTCGGCGGCATGGCCTCGACCCGCGCCTCCGGCACCAACGCGGTGCGCTACGGCACCATGCGCGACAGCGTGCTGGCGCTGAAAGTGGTGCGCGGCGACGGCGAGATCATCACGACCGGCACGCGCGCGAAGAAATCGTCGGCCGGCTACGACCTGACGCATCTGTTCATCGGCGCTGAAGGCACGCTCGGCATCATCTCCGAACTCACGATCCGCCTGCGCGGCATTCCGGAGACGATCGCGGCCGGCGCGGTGTCGTTCGAGACCGTGCACGGGGCGTGTCAGGCCGTGATCCTGGCGATCCAGACCGGCATTCCCGTGGCGCGCATCGAGCTGCTCAATGCCGCGCAGGTGAGGGCCTGCAATGCCTATTCGAAGCTGACGCTGCCCGAGACGCCGCTGCTGCTGATGGAATTCCACGGCAGCGAGATCGAGGTCGGCGAGCAGTCCAAGGCGTTCGGCGAGATCGCAAAGGATTGCGGCGGCGGCGACTTCTCCTGGACCACCAAGCCCGAGGATCGCACCAAGCTCTGGCAGGCGCGGCACGATGCCTATTGGTCGGTGAAGGCGCTGCGGCCCGGCGACAGCATCGGCGTGGTCGCGACCGACGTCTGCGTGCCGATCTCGCGCCTGGCCGAATGCGTCGGCGAGACCGAGGAGGATCTCAAGCGCCTCAACCTGCTGTCGCCGATCGTCGGCCATGTCGGCGACGGTAATTTCCACTGCTCGCTTGTCTGCGACACCAATGATGCCGACGAGATGGCGCGCGGCGAGGAGTTCATGCATCGCCTGGTCGAGCGTGCGCAGGCGATGGACGGCACCTGCACCGGCGAGCACGGCATCGGCCAGGGCAAGCAGAAATACCTCAAGGCGGAACTCGGCCCCGAGGCGCTCGATGCGATGCGGGCGCTGAAGACGGCGCTCGATCCGCTCAACATCTTCAATCCCGGCAAGATCGTGCCGGAGGCGTAGCGCAGCCTGCTGCATTGCGGTCGCGGAACTTTCCGCAGCCAGGCCGGTTCCAATTCCGTCAGCTTCCGATGCCTCAATGGCGCGGCTCTGCGGGAGGATGCGATGTTGCGACCGGTCATTGGAATTGCCGTGATGGCGCTTGCCTGCATGCTGGCGGGCACGGCTCTGGGAAAGGGCGGAGGCGGCGGACACGGCGGTGGGCACGGAGGCGGACACGGCGGCGGTCATGGTGGCGGTGGCCATCACGGAGGTGGCCATCATGGCGGCGGCCATTTCGGCGGTCACGGTTTCGGGCACGCGCATGGCGGTGGGCATCATGGCGGGATGCGGTTCGCAACCGGAGCTCGACGGGGTGGTCCGAACTTCGGTCAGATCCGCAATGCCGGCGTCCGTCCGGCGAATTTCCGTAATGCCCTCAACGCCCACTCCAGCGCGTTCCGCAACGGCCGGCTGATCAGCAATCCGGCGGCGCGGGCCCAGATCGCGGCTGCGGCCGCACTTGCCGGCTGGCATGGCGCCAGCAGCGGATGGTGGCAACATGCGGGGGGCGGCTATGGCTGGGTCGGACCGCTGTTCTGGCCATTCGCCTATAACGACCTCTACGACTACACGATCTGGGGCGATGGTCTCGGCTTCTGGGGCTACGGCTATCCGGACATCTATGCCGGCATGTTCGGGCCCTATGGCTATGATGGTCTCTCGGCCTATCTGCCGCAACGTCCGCAGGGACGACGGCAAGCGCGAGGCGTTGCGCTCGATCAGCTTTGCGGCAGCGACCGCCGCGAAATCGTCGGCGTGCCGATCGACCAGATCGCAGCCGCGGTGCAGCCGACGGACGCGCAAGGCGCAAGCCTCGACGAGCTCGGCAATGCCTCGATCCTGGCGGCAGGAATCATCCGCGCGTCATGTCCAACGCAAGTCGCGGCCACGGCGCCCGGTCGTCTGGCGGCGATGCAGCAGCGCGTCGAGGCGATGGTGAAGGGCGTCGAGCTGGTGCAACCGGCGCTCGACAAATTCTATGGGGCGCTCACCGACGAGCAGAAGGCCCGTTTCAATGCGTTGGCCGAGGATCAGCGCCGGGTCGCGGCCCCAAGCGACGCCAACGCATCGCTGGTCCAGAATTGCGGTGCGCCTGTCGGGCTCGATTGGCCAGGCGCCGAGATCGACGCGCGGCTCCGTCCCAGCGAGACCCAGCGTGCTGCTCTGCAAGTGCTTCAGGATACCAGCGCCAGGGTCAAGGATGCGCTCAAGGCAGCGTGCCAGCCCAGCGACGTGATGACGCCGCCGGCGCGCATGGCCGCGGTTCACAAGCGGCTCGATGTGATGCTGGACGGCGTCAAATCGGTGCGCGCCGCGCTTGAGGATTTCTATGGCACGTTGAGCGACGAGCAGAAGGCGCAGTTCGAGGCGATCGGGCCGCGTCGGACGTCGTGAGCGCGGAACAAGGTCTGGCGGAAAAACCGTCTCGCCGATCTCGTGGCGGTTCTTTATGCTGGGCGGAACTGAAGCACGACAATGCGGTGGCGGGAAGACCACGGGTGGCGAGGTGATGGAGTGGTTCGCAAGGAAGAAGGCGGGGGACGTCTGGGACGAGGCGATCGCGGCGCCGCTCGGCGACATCGAGGCCGCCGAGCGCATCCGCGCGATTTGTGAGGCTGCGGCCGCCAGTGCGGCGGCTTCCTTGCGCAACGACAAGCGTGAAAGCGAGCGTTACGAACGCGCGGCGAAAGTCGCGATGGAAATCGCGATGAAGATCGCGGACGGCCTGATGCGCGACGACGCCGTCCGTCGCATCGTCGACCTCTGCATGAAGGCCAACGACGTCAAGACCGCGCAGATCCTGTTTCGCGCGATCCACGCCAGCTGGATCCGCGAGGCGGTGCAGCGGGATTACCCGACGCTGTTGCAGTAAAGACTGATCGTCGCCACGAAGAAGGTGCGCTCCCTCCCCCGCCTGCGGGGGAGGGCTGGGGAGAGGGTGTCTCCGCAATCGAGAACCCCCAGAGGAGAAAGCCCTCACCCGGCGCTCCGCGCCGACCTCTCCCGCAAGCGGGAGAGGTTACAGCGAGTTCGCGGCGCAGCCTGCGTGAACCAAAGCTATTCCGCTTTCGCCAGTTTCCGCACGGCCTCGTCCACGCTGTGGAAGACGTGGTCCCTGGGCAGCGCATCGAACAGTCTGAAGCGCTCGAACGCGTCCTGCGCACGCACCGACTCCAGCCGTGCCAGCGCCACAAGCACGCCCTGTTCGCTGCATGCCTTGAAGATTTCGAGCAGGATCTGCGCGGCGGTGAAGTCGATCTCGACCATGCCGCTCGCCTCCAGCACCAGCAATTGCGGGGTGGACGTGCCGAGCACCTTGGTCACGTCGCTGCGAAAGCCAGGCGCGTTGAGGAACGACAGCGGCGCCTGAAGCCCGATCACGGCGACGCCGGCGATGCGTTCGCCGGTGATGTGCGGATGCGCCGGCCACCAGATCGTGGTGCCCGGCACGCGCTCGAACTCGACCAGCCGCGCGCGCGTCGTGCTCCAGATGCCGTGCAGCAGCGACAGCACGATGCCGAGGAACGCGCCCTGCTGGATCGGCAGCACGATGATCAGCGCGGCGGTCGCGACGATCAGCAGGAACTCGCTGAAGGACTGGCGATAGATCGTGACGATCTGCTTGACGCGGATGATCCGCAGCGCCACGAACAGCAAAATGCCGCCGAGCGCCGCATCAGGAACGTGCCGCAGCAACCCCGTTCCGAACGCGAGCAGCGCCAGCACGATGGCCGCGGCGGCGAGGCCCGCGAGCTGCGATTGTCCGCCGGTCTCGGCGACGATCCCGGTCCGCGGCGGGCTGGCATTGACCGGAAACGCCCCGAACAGGCCGGCCAGCACGCTGCCGGCGCCGGCGCCGAGAAAATCGCGATCGACATCGGCGGGCTTGTCGGGATCGGACGGGAACGACCGCGTGGTGGCCGCGGTCTGCACCATCACGACCACGGTGACCACGAAGGCGAGCGGCACCAGGCGAACCCATTGCTCCGGCGCAAGGTCGGGCAAGGTCGGCCGCGGCAGCGTGCCCGGCACCGCGCCGACGACGCTGACGCCCTTGCTTTCGAGACCGAGCCCGATCACGGCGAGCGTCGCGGCCACGAGCCCGATCAGCGCGCCGGGAATCTTGGCGCTGACCTGCTCGGAGATGAAGACCACGGCCAGCACACCGAAGCCGATGACAAGCGTGAAGGGATTGCTGCGTCCGAGCTCGCCGGCGAGCACGCCGATGCGATCGAGCGTCGGTCCGCTCGGCGACCCAAGTCCCAGCACGCCCGGCAATTGCGATACGATGATGTGGACGGAGATGCCGGCGAGGAAGCCGACCATCACCGGCACCGACAGCAGATTGGCGATGCCGCCGAGGCGGAAGGCGCCGCCGGCGAGCATCATCGCGCCAACCATCAGCGCCAGCGCGATGGCGAGCCCCTGATATTCGGGCGAGCCGGCGACGGCGAGCGCGGCAAGCCCGCCGGCGAAGATCGGCGTGATCGTGGAATCGGCGCCGCAGGACAGGAAGCGGTTGCCCCCGAGCATCGCAAAGCCGAGCGATCCCGCCATGAAGGCGAAGAAGCCGATCTGCGGCGCGAAGCCGCCGAGCCGCGCGGTGGCCATCTGTTCGGGGACCGCGATCGCCGCCAACGTCAGCCCCGCCAAGAGATCGCCGGGCAGGGAATAGGACGCGAGCGACCGGAACAGCGGCCATGCGCGCTCTTTCGATCCTTTGGCGTGGGCGTCATGCGGCATCGAGGTCCCCGGAAAGCCTGTATCGGTCGATCAGACTACAGCATTTCCGGATCGGAGAGTGGCGGTTGGCGCGACTTCTCCGTCATCAACAAGAATKTCCGCAAGCCATGGGCTTGCGGACATCTCTTCTCAGCGCGGGCGGAAGCTCAGTACCGGCCGCGGTCGTTGTGATAGTCGCCGCCGCGGCCGCCACCCATTCCCATGCCGAGTCCGATACCAATGCCGATGCCCTGCATGATGGCGCCGGGCGGCGGGCCGCGATCCGGCGGCGGGGCGCGCTCGTAGACCACTTCGTCAGGCGGCGGCCGGCGCTTGGGCGGCACGTCGACGACCTTGCGCTTCGGCGGGGTCTCATCGACCTTGCGCTTCGGCGGCGTGTCGTCGACGCGCTTCTTGATGATGGGCGCAACCGCCGGGTTGACCGGGGTTGCCGGCGTCGACGGGGCCGAGCACGGGCAGGTCGGAGCCATCGCGACGGCGATCGGAGCAGGGGGCGCTGCGGCCACGACCGGCAAGACGTAATTGCGGTTCTGCACGCGGAGCAGCAGCCTGCGCGCGGTTGCAGCCAGGTCGCTGTTGTCCCAGTTCGCCAGATAGGCTTCGAACGAGGCGCGGGTGTTGATCGCGGTGGCGCGCTCCCACGCCAGCATCTGGCGCCGGCGCTCAAGAACCATGCGCAGGCGCGGCGTGAAGGACGCCTGCGTGTACAGCTCGACATAGGCCTGATAGGCGGGCACGGTGTCGTCGGCAATCACCAGCTCATAGGCGGCCTTGGCGTCCTTGCCCTGGAGATCCTTGCGCCAGTCCTCGACGCTGCGCGTGACGCTGGCAAGTGCCATCGAGCCTGAGCCGGGAACAGAAGCTTGCTGGCCGCTGCTGTCGCCGAAGAACTTGAAGTCGGTCGTCAGCGACGAGCTTTCCCACGGGATCTGCCGCCCCTCGGTCGATTGCGCCACCGCGATGCGGATGCGCTTGAAGACTTCCTCGATCGGCAGATTGGGCTGCTTGGCGACGGTCAGCGCCGCGGTGGTGTAGGGGCTGTCGATGCCGGAGCCGTCCTCGGCCTCCGCGCCGGGCGAGGTCGAATAGGAGATGAAGGAGCCGGGCGCGCCGGCCTTGGTGTCGACGATCGCAAGCCCGTGGCCGGCGCCGCTGAGCGCGGGGAAGGGATTGTTGCGGCAGGCATCGAGCATGAAGATGCGCGCCCGTGTCGGCAGCGCGCCGAGCGTGTTGAGCAGGTCGTTCAGCCGCACGCCCTGGAGCGGAATGTCGGCCTCGCGCTTGGGATCGAGATCGACCGGCACCAGATAGTTCTCGCCGTCGATCTGCAAGCCGTGGCCGGCATAGAACACCAGCGCGACGGTGTCGGCGCCGCTGGCGCTGACCTTGCCGGCGAAATCCGAGATCGCCTGGCGCATCTCGTTCTGCGCCAGATTGGAGGCCGTCGTGACGTTGAAGCCGGCATTGCCGAGCAGTTCCGTCATGCCTTTGGCGTCGTTGGCGGCGTTGGGCAGCTCCGGCACGGTGCGATAGGCCGATTGGCCGATCACCAGCGCAAGCCGCGCTTCGGCCGCGGCATCGGTCGGCGTCATCAATTGCGAGAGGGCCAGAAGGCCGGAGGCAAGAAGCAAATTGCGAAAGACTGGACGGCGCATGGTGTCACCTCCATCGGCAATGCGCGCGATGATGGCACCATTTCTAGGACGCCGCCACGAGCCTGTCTGTGCACTGGATCACGCTGCGCGCTGCGTCAAAATGGGGCAGAGCGACTGTCGAAGCTGACGCGCCAGGCCGTACGCCGTCACGGCAGTCCACGATCCCAGGGCGGTTCGGGCGAAAAGCGCGCGGCGAGAAAGTCGATGAAGGCCCGCACCTTGGCCGGCGGACGGCGGTCGGGCAGGTAGACCGCATGCACGGCGGAGGTCTGGATCTCCGGCTGGTCGAGCGGAAGCGCGACGAGCGTGCCGGCGCGCAGATCGTCGGCGATGATGAAGGTCGGCTGCCGCGCCAACCCCAGGCCGGCCAGCGTCGCGGCGCGCAGCGCATCGCCATTGTTGGCGCGCAGATTGCCGCTGACCTGGACGCGGATCTCGCCGTCCGCACCGAACAGCCATTCCGCCGCGCTCGCCTGCTGCGAAAGCGTGTAGCCGAAGCAATTATGCGCGGCGAGGTCGGCCACGCGGCGCGGCGTGCCGTGTTTCGCCAGGTAAGACGGTGCGGCGCAGACCACGAGGCGGTTCGGCGCGAGCTTTCGCGCCACCATGCTGGAATCGCGCAGCTTGCCGATGCGGATCGCGAGGTCCCAGCCTTCGTCGGCGAGATCGACCAGGCGATCGTTGAGGCCGAGCTCGATCGTGACCTCGGGATGGCGGTCCGAGAATTCCGCGATGAGCGGCGCGATCTGCCTTGTGCCGAACACGACGGGCACGTTGACCCGCAGCAGACCGCGCGGCTCGACGCGCTCGCGCGCGATCGCGGCGTCGGCGGTCTCCATGTCGGCGAGGATGCGCTCGGAGGATTCAAGATAGAGGCGTCCGGCCTCGGTGATGGATAGCCGTCTCGTCGTGCGATGGAACAGCTTGATCCCGAGCCGCCCCTCCAGCGCCGCCACATGCTTGGTGACCATGGTCTGCGACAGGCCCATCGCCCTGGCCGCACCTGACAGGCTGCCGATCGCCGCCACCTTGGCGAAGACTTCCAGGCTGGTCAGGCGGTCGAGCATCGATCTCACTCCCATGGTGTGAGGTATATTTCCAAAATAGCAGATTATCGTTCGATTGAGAATAGATCATAGCTCGGCCAGCAAAAGGAGACCGCTATGATCGATTCCCGTACCGCTCCCTACGCCGCGCTGGTGCTGCGCGTGACGCTGGGTGCGCTCTTTCTGGCCCATGCCAGCCTGAAACTGTTCGTTTTCACCCCGGCCGGCACGGCAAAATTCTTCGGCAGCCTCGGCTTCCCGCCCGAGCTCGCCTATCTCATCATCACGGTCGAAGTGCTGAGCGGCATCGCCCTGATCCTCGGCGTCTGGACCCGCTATGCCGCGCTCGCCGGCATTCCGATCCTGCTCGGAGCCATCTTCACGGTGCACGGCGCCGCCGGCTTCTTCTTCACCAACCCGAAGGGCGGCTGGGAATTCCCCGCCTTCTGGGCGATCGCCTTGGCGGCGCAGGCCCTGCTCGGCGACGGCGCCTACGCGCTGCGGCCGTCGCGTGACGTCGAGGCGGCGAGCGGGCCGTTGAGCGCCGCGCATTCGCGCTGAGGTCACGGCATCGGCGTCCAAACCCGAAGCTGCGGGCGCGATCCCGCAGCTTCTGCGTTTCTGTCGCGCGCCAAATCAATCAATATGCGTTCGGCATTGATCCATACCTGAATTGGATCGATCCGCGTCTATCTTGCCCAGCGGGTCTTTCGGCGGCCGGGCCTTCCCACGGCATTTCGCCAAAACATCGGCAAACACAGGCCTTCCGCCGCGATCTCCACCGGAACGCCTGCGCCCTGCGCCCCTCGTTGCATCGCCGGCCGAACCCTTGCCTGCGCCGTCGCTTTGGCCATACAGTCGCGCCAACACGCCGTGACAACGATCGCGGCTGCAAAAAAATGACTTGGGGAGAGACAGCCATGACGATCGTGCCTGTGAGCCGTCGCGCATTCATCAAGTCGTCGACGGCGGTGACCGCCGGCCTCGTGCTCTCTCCCGCCATCATCGGCCGCGCCGAAGCCGCGACGATGAAGCTGAAATGCTCCTCCTCGCTGCCGAACGATCCGAAATACGCCAACGGCCGCGTCTACTACGACAATCTGGTCAAGAACCTGAAGGCGAACGGGCTCGGCGAGCAGATCGAGGTCGCCTTCTTCCCGGACAACCAGCTCGGTCAGGAAATCGACGTCATCAATTCGGTCAAGCTCGGCGTCATCGATCTCATGCTGTCGGGATCGTCGATCTCGGCCAATCTGGTGCCGCTGGTCGGCACCTTCGATCTCGGCTTCCTGTTCTCGAGTTTCCCGCAGCAGACCAAGGCATTCGACGCCGGCGCCGCCAAGCCGATCGAGGACGCGCTGCTCAAGGGCGGTAACATCCGCATCATCGCCTGGGCCTATAATTTCGGCTCACGCAGCGTATTTGCAAAGAAGCCGGTGAAGACGCCGGAGGATCTCGCCGGCCTCAAGATCCGGACGCTGCCAAATCCCGTCATCACGGAATGCCTGCGGCTGATGGGGGCCGCCGCAACGCCGCTGGCGTTCGGCGAAATCTACACGGCGTTGCAGGCCGGCGTGCTGGATGGGCTGGAGCACGACCCGCCGACGATCCTCGCCAGCAAGTTCTTCGAGACGGCAAAATTCTATGCGCTGACGCAGCACAATTTCTCGCCGCTCGCGATCTACTTCAGCGACATGACCTACAACCGCATGGATCCGAAGCTGCGCGACGGCTTTCTCGATGCCGCGAAGAAGGCTGCGGCCGACACGCGCATTCATGGGCTTGCGGTCGAGAAGGAGGCGCTGACGGCCTTGACCGAGAAGGGCGTGACGGTGGCCGAATGCGACCGCGAGGCGTTCAAGAAGCGCGTGGCGCCGCAGACGGAAAACTTCATGAAAGCGCGGCCGGAATCGAAGCCGGTCATCGACATCATCCGCGCGACGCAAGCCTGATGTCGGTAATGACAGGTGCCGCATCCCTCTCGGGCGGCCGCCAGGGGAGCATCACCCTTCTGCTTCGCGTGAGCGATGGGATCGCGGCCGTGCTGCTGGCGGCCGACCTCGTGGTGGTGTGCGCCTCCGTGCTGCTGCGCTTTCTCTTCAACGCGCCGGTCGAATGGTCGGACGACGTCGCGCGCGGATTGATGGTCGGCTCGGCCTTCTTCGGCGCGGCGAGCGCGCTGGCGCGCGGCGAAAATGTCGGCGTGTCCTTCTTCCGCGATCTGGCACCGGTACGGCTGCGCGTGCTGATCGATGCGGCCAGCGCGCTGCTGGTCGTGCTGATCTCGGGCTACGTCGCCTATCACGCCATCAAGCTGGGCTCGCTGACGGCGGGCCAGACCACCGGATCAGGATTGCCGCTGGAACTCACCTTCTATCCGATGGGCATCGGTGCGCTGTTCATGACGGTGTTCGCGATCGATCAGCTCTGCGCCCGGCCGCTGCCCGACATCGTCAGGGGCCTCATAGCCGTCGCCGTCGCGACCGGCCTCTACCTCGCCTGGGATTATCTGTCGCCGTCGTCGGTGCCGTCGGCGGGCACGCTGATGCTGATCGGCTTCTTCGTCACGCTGTTCGGCGGCCTGCCGATCGGCTTTGCGCTGGCGCTCGCCGCGCTGATCTTCATCTGGGTCGAAGGCGCGCTGCCCGGCGTCATCTTCGCGCAGCAGATGGCGCGCGGCATCGACAATTTCGTGCTGCTGGCGATCCCGTTCTTCATCCTCGTCGGCTACCTCATGGAAGCCAACGGCATGTCGGTGCGGCTGATCGAGCTGTTGCAGCGCGCGGTGGGGCGCATGCGCGGCGGCTTGAACGTGGTGATGGTGGCCTCGATGGTGCTGTTCTCGGGCATCTCGGGCTCGAAGATGGCCGATGTCGCCGCCGTCGGCTCCGTGCTGATCCCGGCGGCGCGCCGCTCGAAGCAGAATCCCGGCAGCGCGGTGGCGCTGCTTGCGGCCTCGGCGGTGATGGCGGAGACCATTCCGCCCTGCATCAATCTCATCATCCTCGGCTTCGTCGCCAATCTGTCGATCGGCGGCCTGTTCATCGCCGGGCTGCTGCCGTCGGCGCTGATGGCATTGGTCCTAATCGTGGTCTCCATCATCTTCGGCAAGCGCCCGGCGGCGGTCGAGGAGGTGGAGCCGCAGATTCCGGTGTCCGGCCTGTGGAGCGGCGCGCTCGCCTCGTTCGGCCTGATCTTCATGATCTTCTTCGGCTTCAAGAGCGGTTTTGCGACGGCCACGGAAATCTCGGCCTTCGCCGTGGCCTATGCGCTCGTCGTCGGCAGCCTGGTGTTCCGCGAGCTCAGCTTCAAATCGGCCGCGCACAGCTTCGTCCAGGCGGCGACGCGGGCGGGCCTGGTGCTTTTCATCGTCGCCGCCGCGCAGTCGCTCGCCTTCACGCTGACCTTGCAGCAGGTGCCGCATGCAGTCGGCGATTTCATGCTCGGATTGTCCAAGACCAGCGGCACCTGGCTGTTCATCCTGCTCGCGATCGCCGTGCTGATCGTGATGGGCTCGGTGCTGGAAGGCGCCGCTGCGCTGATCATCTTCGGGCCGCTGCTGCTGCCGGTCGCCGTGCAGCTCGGCGTCGATCCCCTGCATTTCGGCGTCGTGCTGGTGATCGCGATGGGCATCGGCCTGTTCGCGCCGCCGCTTGGGCTCGGACTCTATGGCGCCTGCCTGATCGGCAACGTGCCGATCGAGCAGACGGTGAAGCCGATCATGGGCTATCTCGGCCTCTTGTTCCTCTGCCTGCTCGTGATCGCGTTCGTGCCGTCGCTCTCCACCGCGCTGCCGCGCGCGTTCGGCTATTGAAGGAGTCTTGTCGTGAAGGTCTTGCGGTGAAGGTGCTGTTGGCTCACACGCCGGAGATGCGGCGGAACTACTACGGCGATCGCAGCCTGAACGGCCTGCGCGCGGTCGCCGAGGTGATCCTGCACGAGAGCGATGATACGCTGGGCTCATCCAGCCTCGTGCGCGCGGCGAAAGATGCCGACATCATCGTCGCCGATCGCATGACGGAAGGCCGCGGCGAGATCTTTGCGCAGCTGCCGCGCCTCCGCGCCTTCGTCCGCTGCGCCGTCGATATCCGCAACGTCGATGTCGAGGCCGCCTCGCAGGCCGGCGTGCTGGTGACCCGCGCCGGCCCCGGCTTCGTGCAGGCGGTGGCCGAGCTCGCGCTCGGCTTCATGGTCGATCTGTCGCGCGGCGTATCGCGAGCGACGGCTGATTACCAGGCCGGGCGCAAGCCCGAAGCACGAATGGGCCGCCAGCTCGCGGGCAGCCGGATCGGCATCATCGGCTATGGCAGCATCGGGCGCTACCTCGCCGAAATCGCCAAGGGGCTGCGCATGGAGGTGCTGGTCTCCGACCCCTTCGCAACCGTCAGTGACGGCGCGATCAGGCAGGTCGCACTCGACGAGCTCCTCTCCGCCTCAGACTACGTCATCTGCCTTGCGGTTGCCAACGAGCAGACCGAGAAGCTGATCGGGGAGGCGGCGCTGGCACGCATGCAGAAGCATGCCGTCTTCATCAATCTGTCGCGCGGCAATCTCGTCGACGAGGCGGCGCTGGCGCGCGCGCTATTGGAGAACCGCATCGCGGGTGCCGCGATGGATGTCGGCCGCGCGCCCGACCAGATGCCGACGCCGGAACTGGCAAGGCTCCCGAACGTGATTGCCACGCCGCATGTCGGCGGGCTGACGCCGCAGGCGATCGAATACCAGTCGTTGGAAACCGTGCGGCAGGTCGAGGCGATCGTGAAGGGCGAGATCCCGCAGGGCGCGGTGAACGCCGAGCGCTGGACGGGGCGGCCCTGACGACTCTGCCTTGAACCTCATCCCGGCCGGCGGCGTCAAAGTTCCGTGCCGTCGGGAAATGGTTCATGGGGCCCCTGAGGTTGAGGAGATGAAGTTTCTGACCACTGCGGCGTGGGCGGTCCTGGTCGGCGTGCTGCTGAGCGCCTGCGCCAGCCTCACCTTTGATGACGACAACAAGCCGCCTTACGGCCAGTCAAACGGCAAGAAGTCCGATCGCTAGGAGCCAAGCGGTTGCAGTAGGGACCGTGCGCCCCTACAGCCGGTCGACTGCCCTGAACGTCCCGTCCTTCTGGATCACCGTCAAAAACACCTTCGGGGGTGTGTCGATTGCGTGCGTGCCGACGGTGACGAGGCTACCGCTGATGTCGAAGCGGCCGATGTCGTTGATCACGCGCAGCAGCCCCGCCCGGGTCGGGTTCGGCCCGGCCTGGTCCAGCGCCGCCGCCGCGAGGCGGCCGGACAGATAGCCTTCGAGCGACACGAAGTCGGGCGCAAGCGTCGGGTCGAACGCCTGCTGCGCCGCCTGGTAGTCGGCGACGAGCTTCAACGAGCGATCCCAGGGAAACGGCACGACCTGCGAGACGATGACGCCTTCGCCCTCGGGGCCGAGTTCGCGGGCCAGCGCGTTTGCGCCGACGAAGGAGACGTTGACGAAGGTCGGATGGAAGCCGCTGCGGTGCGCGAGCTTGATGAATTCGGCGCAGGGACCGTAGGTCCCGACCATGACGATGGCCTCCGGCTCGGCGCGCCTGAGCATCCGCCAGGCCGAGCCGACCGCGCGGGTGTTGCGCTCGAAGGTGCCTTCGGCGGCAAGCTCGAGGCCGCGCCTGGCCAGCGCGGTCTTCACGCCCGCAAGACCGTCGCGGCCGAAGGAATCGTCCTGGTAGAAGATGCCGATGCGGGTGAACCGGCGATCCTCGGTGAGGTGCTTGATCCACGCTTCGGCCTCCGCGCCGTAACTCGCGCGAATGTTGACGACGTTCGAGAGCTCGAGGTCGCGCAGGAATTCGGCGCCGGTGAACGGGCCGATGAAGGGGACGTTCCGGGCGCTGGTGATCGGGATGGTCGCCATCGCGGTCGGCGTGCCCACCGCGCCGATCAGCGCGAACACCTTGTCGTTCTCGATCAGCCGCAGCGTCTGCGCCACCGAACGGTCGGGATCGTAGCCGTCGTCGCGGCTGATCAATTGCAGCTTGCGGCCGTGGACGCCGCCCTTCGCATTGATCTCGGTGAACGCCGCGACGATGCCTTGCCGCATGCGCTGTCCGAGCGCCGAGGAAGGACCTTCGAGCGCGGCGGCCTGACCGAACAGGATTGCATCGTCGCTGACGCCGGTCTCCTCGCCTCTGGCCGCGAACGGAACCGTGGCCAGCAGTGCGAAGGCCAGCACGATGCGTATCGCGGATCGAGATCGTCTCATGAGCGCTTGCCGAATGCAGAAGGAACGTCGGAAATGATAGTCGGGCGGGCTGAACGGCTCGCTAACCCGCGACGCGTCGACGGTCCGTAGGACTTCGGGGAAAACCGGCAACTTACTGTCAGAGTGCCGCCATTCGCGCGGCACTTCGTTAACTAAGCAGCACAATGCGGAGCAGCCCGGTTGCGAAGTTGGGCAGTTCTTAACCGCGATCCTGTTCCGATAGTCACTCCGGCGGCTCAACCAGAGGTTCGGTCTGTCGCGGAGAGGGGGCGGTGGTTTCAGGATGGGCGATCGCGATCAGAATGATCAGGATCGGAGACGTATGACCGGACGGTGGCGGCTTGCGCCGCTGTTCGGACTGTATCGTCCCGCGCTGGTCGCGGCCGGCGTCGGACTCCTGTTCTCGCTGGTCGGCGCCGCCGCGGTGGGGCGATGGGAGGACCGCGTCAACAAGATCGAGTTCGAGAACGCGGCCGAGACGGAAGCCATCGTCATGCAGCATGGCATGAACGAGTACATCAGCAGGCTCGTCGCGCTGCGCACCCTGTTCGAATCGAGCAACGAGGAAATCACCCGCAGCGAGTTCGAGACCTTCAGCGCACGGCTGTTCGAACGCCATCCCGGCATGCTGCGCATCGCCTGGTTGCCGCGGATCAACCGCAAGGAGCGCGCCGAATACGAGGCCGCCGCGATCGCGGACGGCGTCTCCGGCTATCGCATCAAGTCGCTCCAGGGCGATGGCTTCGACGTCGCGCCGCAGAGCGACGAATATTTTCCGGTGTTCTATTCGACCCAGCCCAAGACGTCGCTCGTCTACGGCATGGACTACGCGACCGTTCCGGACCGCCGTGCCGCGCTCGAGCGGGCACGGGACAATGACCGGATCGCGTCGCTGCGGGCGGAGCTCTACGGTCCCCGGGAGAACGGCCAGCTGCCGAACGTCCTGGTCATGGTGCCGGTCTATGCCAAGGGCACCTCGCGCGATGCACTCGCCGACCGGCGCCGTAACCTGGCGGGATTCGTCGTCGGCATCTTCGACCTGCCGCTGCTGATGCAGTCCATTCGCGTGACGACCGGAGCGAGCCCCGCCGTCAGCGTGAACGTCTATCCGCCCTTCACGGGGCAAATCGTCAGCCTGGAGCAGGCGCTGCCGGATTATTCGTCGGCCGCCACGGCCCCGCAGTCGATGCGCGACGTCGCGCGCGCCCTGCACTGGTCCGGCCATCTCAAGATCGGGGACACCGACTGGCAGGTGCGCGCGATGCCGACGGCCGGCGGGTCGCTTGCGACCAGCTACGACCGTGCCATCGCGGTGCTGATCGTCGGCATGCTCCTGACCGTGTCGCTTGCGACCTATCTCATGCTCGCAAGCCGCAATTCGCGGCGGCTGTCGCTGGCGAACCGGCGGGTGCTCGAGCTTGCCCAGACCGACATCCTGACCGGGCTGCCGAACCGCGCCTTCTTCCTCGCCCGCCTCGACGAGCTCAACGATCAGTTGGAGGACAGCGGTCCGACGTTCTCGATCCTGATGCTCGATCTCGACCGCTTCAAGAACGTCAACGATTCGCTCGGTCACGGCGCCGGCGACGCGCTGCTGCGCCAGGTGGCACAGCGCCTGAAATCCGCGTTGCGGGCGAACGACGTGCTGGCGCGGCTCGGCGGCGATGAGTTCGCGATCATCCAGGAAGGCTACGAGGATCAGCTTGTGTGCCCGACCGAGCTGGCGGCGCGGATCGCCAAGCTGGTGGCCGAGCCTTTCCTGTTGCCCGGGCATCGCGTGGAGATCGGCACCAGTATCGGCATTGCGATCGCGCCGGATCACGGCCGCGACCAGGAGCAGTTGCTGAAGAAGGCGGACCTCGCGCTCTACCGCTCGAAATCGGCCGGCCGCAATTGCTTCACCATCTATGACGAGGCGATGTCGGCCGAGCTCGAGGCCCGCAACACGCTGGAGGGCGATCTGCGCGACGCCATCGCGCGCTGCCAGCTCGAAGTTCACTACCAGCCGTTCGTCGATGCCGACAGCGGCGCGCGCCGCGGCTTCGAGGCGCTGGTGCGCTGGCGGCATCCGGGCCGGGGTCTGATCCCGCCGGACCAGTTCATTGCGCTGGCCGAGGAGACCGGGCTGATCGTGCCGCTCGGCGAATTCGTGCTGCGGCGCGCCTGCGCCGACGCGGCGTCGTGGCCGTCGGGGCTCAGGGTGGCCGTCAACCTGTCCCCGGTGCAGTTCAAGGAAGCCGATCTGTTCGAGGTGATCCGTGCGGCGCTCAGGGATTCCGGACTGCCGCCGCAACGGCTCGAGATCGAGGTGACTGAGTCGGTCCTGCTGGAGCGCGGCGTCGAAAATCACGCCTTCATCGAGCGGCTCAAGGGCATCGGCATCGAACTCGCGCTCGACGATTTCGGCACCGGCTATTCGTCGCTGAGCTATCTGACCGCGTTCCCCTTCGACAAGATCAAGATCGACAAGTCGTTCATCCGCAACCTCACCCATCAGCCGCGCAGTTCCGCCATCATCTCCTCGATCGTGACGCTGGCGCGCGGCCTCGACATGTCGGTCACCGCCGAGGGGGTCGAGACCCGCGAGGAGTTCGAGCGGTTGAAGGCGCTCGGCGTCAACTTCGCGCAGGGCTATCTGTTCGGCCGACCGCAGCCGATCGAGCGGATTCTATTCGACGCGCCCGCCGAACGCTCGCGGCTCGACGCCGCCTGATCTCGCCGCTCGGCCGGCATGCGCGGAAAGCGCTTGACCCGGATATCCCGAGATGGTCCCAAGGATCGTCCAGGGATGAAATGCACAAAATGCGGCTTCCGTTCTTCTACGGCTGGGTCGTGGTCGCGGTGACCTTCGTCACGATGGCCATCGGCGTCAACGCGCGCACCGCCTTCTCACTGTTCTTTCCTCCCATCATCTCCGAATTCGGCTGGGAGCGCGGCGTCACCGCCGGCGCATTCTCCTTTGGCTTCGTGGTGTCGGGCGTGGTCAGCCCGCTGATCGGGCGGCTGATGGATCGCGCCGGGCCCCGCGCGGTGATGGAGCTCGGCGTCGTGCTGATGGGCGGCGGGCTGCTGCTGGCGCCGCTCACCAGCGCGCCCTGGCATCTCTATTTGACCATCGGCGTCATGGTCGGCGCCGGCAGCGTCTGTCTCGGCTATTCCGGCCAGTCGCTATTCCTGCCGAACTGGTTCATCCGCAGCCGCGGCTTTGCCATCGGCATCGCCTTCGCCGGCGTTGGCATCGGCTCGGTGACGCTGCTGCCTTGGGTGCAGCACATGATCGAACAGACCGGCTGGCGTACCGCCTGCACCGCGATGGGCCTGATCGTCCTGGTCGTGCTGGCGCCGATCAACCTGTTGCTGCGCAAGCGGCCCGAAGACATCGGCCTTCAGCCGGACGGCGACGCAGCGCCGTCCGCGGGTGCCGCAAGGCCCGTCTCCAACATCGTCGATCCGGTCTGGGTCGGCACCGACTGGACGCTGCGGCG
>NZ_JBFULU010000058.1:0-41137 GCF_054049735.1 Bradyrhizobium sp. P5_C12 | reverse complement strand
CTCCCCGCAAGCGGGGAGAGGTGAAGAGCCGCCTGCGCCCGTGGCTACCCCCCTCCCTGCCCCTCCCCGCAAGGGGGGGAGGGAATGAGAGAGCGGTGCGTCTCTCACTTCGAATGCGCGCTCTTTCGAAAATCCTCCACGCCAGCACCGACTTGTCCCGTTTCACCGGCATCGCCCGGCCAAGCGCGGTTCTACTGTGCATGGGGTTGTTTGCGACTTTTTTGCCACCAGGACGCGGCGAACAGCATTCAGACCCCATTCATCCCGGTTCCGGTTCCATAGGGCCGTTCACGGAGAGGGACCTCACTTATGTACATTTCCAACGAAGGCCTGCTCGTCATCCTGTTCGTCGGCCTGGTCGCCGGCTGGCTGGCCGGCAAGCTGGTGCGCGGAACCGGGTTCGGCATCATCGGTGACATCGTGGTCGGCATCGCCGGCGCGCTGGTCGCGAGCTTCCTGTTTCCCAAACTAGGCATTCGCATCGGCACCGGGCTCGTGTCCGAGATCGTCTATTCCACCATCGGCGCGGTCATCCTGCTCGTGGTGGTACGGCTGGTGCGCGGCGGCGGCCGGTTCTAGCGGTCGGGTCCAGTCGATCGGAACTTTCCGCCTCTCCCCGCCTGGGGAGGGGCAAGATGTCTGCAAGAAAAAGCCGTAAGCCTGTGAGATTCCGGATTTGCGTGCGAGGCCGGTCGGGGTAGATGTGGGCCAAAGGGGTCCTGGATTATTCGACTGCGTTGGACAATTGGCGCAAACGCGATCTTAATCCGGGTCAAGTACCCCTGAATTTGCCTTTGAAATCAGGGGTGTTGGCCCCCACCCGAAAGAGATCAGACTGATGGCAGCCGTTCCCGGCCTCCGCCGTTCAGAGCTCGGTGACGCTCTGCGTGCCTGTCGCACGGCGTTTGTCGGCGTCGGCTTGATGAGCTGCATGATCAACCTGCTCTATCTGACCGGGTCGATCTTCATGCTGGAGGTCTATGACCGGGTGCTGCCGAGCCGCAGCATCCCGACGCTGGTCGGCCTGATCATCCTGGCCGGCGGCCTCTACATGGCGCAGGGCGTCCTCGACATGATCCGCGGCCGGATCCTCGGCCGGGTCGGCACCGCGCTCGACGAAGCCCTGAACAAGCGCGTGTTCGACACCATCGTGCGTTTGCCGCTGCTGGTCGGCAACCGCAATGAGGGTCTCCAGCCGCTGCGCGACCTCGACAATGTTCGCTCCTTCCTCGGCGGCATGGGACCGAGCGCGTTCTTCGACCTGCCCTGGCTGCCGCTCTATCTCGCCATCTGCTTCGCCTTCCATGTCATGATCGGGGTCACCGCGCTGATCGGCGCCGTCATCCTGGTCGGACTGACGCTGGTCACCGAGTTCATGTCCCGCCAGCCGGCCCGCGAGGCGATGGGGCTTGCCAATCAGCGCAACGATCTTGCCCAGTCCAGCCGCCGCAATGCGGAGGTGATGGTGTCGATGGGCATGGCCGGCCGGATGAACCAGCGCTGGAGCGAGGCCAACGAAAAATATCTCGCCGGCAATCAGCGCGCCAGCGACGTCGCCGGCGGGCTTGGCGCGGTCGCCAAGGTGCTGCGCATGATGCTGCAATCGGCCGTGCTCGCGGTCGGCGCCTATCTCGTCATCCACCAGGAGGCGACCGCCGGCATCATCATCGCGGGCTCGATCCTCTCCGCCCGTGCGCTGGCGCCGGTCGATCTCGCGATCGCGCACTGGAAATCCTTCGTCGCCGCCCGCCAGAGCTGGCACCGCCTCAGCCGCCTGCTCGAACAGATGCCGGCGCTGGCGACGCCGACCCAGTTGCAGGCGCCCACCAGGCGGCTCTCGGTCGAAGCCGTCTCCATGGTGCCGCCCGGCGATCAGCGCCTCATCGTCCAGGACGTCACCTTTGCACTCGAAGCCGGCAATGGCCTCGGCGTCATCGGGCCGAGCGGCTCCGGCAAATCGTCGCTGATCCGCGCGCTGGTCGGCGTCTGGCAGCCGGTGCGCGGCAAGGTGCGGCTCGACGGCGCGGCGCTCGATCAATGGGCCTCCGACATGCTCGGCCGCCACATCGGCTATCTGCCGCAGGACGTCGAATTGTTCGGCGGCAGCATCGCGCAGAACATCAGCCGCTTCGATCCCGACGCGACCTCCGACGCCATCATCGCCGCGGCGAAAGAGGCCGGCGTGCATGAGATGATCATCAAGATGCGCGAGGGCTACAACACGCAGGTCGGCGAGCAGGGCACCTCGCTCTCCGCAGGGCAGGCGCAGCGCGTGGCGCTGGCGCGCGCGCTCTACGGCAACCCCTTCCTGATCGTGCTCGACGAGCCCAATTCCAATCTCGATACCGAAGGCGACGAGGCGCTGACCCGCGCCATCCGCTCGGCGCGCGAGCGCGGCGCCATCGTCATCGTGGTGGCGCACCGGCCGATCGGCGTCGAGGCGGTCGACCAGATCCTGGTGCTGCGCGACGGCCGTGTGCAGGCCTTCGGGCCGAAGGAGCAGGTGCTCGCCCAGGTGCTCCAGCCCCGCGTCGCGCCGCCGGCGCCGATCAAGATCGTCAGCGAAGGCGGGGTGGCCAAACCATGAGCACGATGGCGATTGGCGGCGGGAAGCCCGCCGCGAAAAGGAGCGTGCGAGAGTCCATCCGGTTTCACCTGATTCTCGGCCTTGCGATCGTGCTTGTCCTCGCCGTCGGTCTCGGCGGCTGGGCCTCCACCGCGCTGATCTCCGGCGCGCTGATCGCGCCGGGCCAGATCGTGGTCGAATCCAACGTCAAGAAGGTGCAGCATCCGACCGGCGGCGTGGTCGGCGAGCTGCGCGCCCGCGACGGCGACGTTGTCAAGGCTGGCGACATCGTCATCCGGCTCGACGACACCGTCACCAAGGCCAACCTCGCCATCGTGACCAAGAATCTCGACGCGGCGCAGGCGCGCGCAGCGCGACTGCAGGCCGAGCAGCGCGGGATCGACAGGATCGAGTTCCCGCAATCGCTGCTCGACCGCGGCAACGATCCCGACGTCAAGACACTGCTCTCCGCCGAAACCAAGCTGTTCGACGTCCGCGTCAACGGGCGCGCCGGCCAGAAGGCGCAGCTTCGCGAGCGCATCCAGCAGCTCAACGAGGAGATCGAGGGCCTCTCCGCGCAGGAGAGAGCCAAGGACAGGGAAATCTCCCTGGTGCAGCAGGAGCTCGTCGGTGTCCGCGATCTCTATGAAAAGCACCTGGTGCAGATCTCGCGCCTGACCACGCTCGAGCGCGACAGCGCCCGCCTCAATGGCGAGCGCGCGCAGTACATCGCCTCGCGGGCGCAGGCCAAGGGCAAGATCACCGAGACCGAGCTCCAGATCATCCAGGTCGACAAGGACATGGTCAGCGAGGTCTCCAAGGATCTGCGCGAGACCAACGACAAGATCGGCGAAATGATCGAGCGCAAGGTCGCGGCCGAGGATCAGCTTCGCCGCGTCGATATCCGCGCGCCGCAGGACGGCATGGTGCTGCAATCGACGGTGCACACGGTCGGCGGCGTCATCACCGCCGGCGACGCCCTCATGCTGATCGTGCCGCAGGCCGACGATCTCCAGGTCGAGGCCAAGGTCAATCCGGTCGATATCGACAAGCTCCAGATCGGCCAGAAGACGCTGCTGCGCCTCTCCGCCTTCAACCAGCGCACCACGCCGGAGCTCACCGGCGTCGTCAGCCGCGTCTCGCCCGACGTCACCACCGACCAGCGCACCGGCCAGAGCTACTACACCATCCGCGTCTCGCTGCCGGCGGAAGAGATCGCCCGCCTCGGCGACGTCAAGATGATCCCCGGCATGCCCGTCGAAGCCTTCGTCCAGACCGGCGACCGCACCATGCTGTCCTACCTGATGAAGCCGCTGCACGACCAGTTCATGCGGGCGTTCCGCGAGAAGTGACGCGCGAAAGCGCGTCATCCCGGAGCGCGCTTGGCGCGCATCCGGGATCCCGCGCCGCGCGCTCGATCTCGTAGGGTGGGTTAGCCCTGCGGCTGCGCGGAGCGCAGCTCGCTAGCGTAACCCACCTCTTTGGTTTCCGCAGGAGCAGAAGTGGTGGGTTACGCTACGCTAACCCACCCTACGCTTCCCCATCTTTGCTATAGTTCGACTCAAGCCCCAGCAACCCGGCGTCGAACCATGCAGACCCCGCCTTCCATCGCCACCGAATCCTTCTCCGACGCTGGCCTCGCCGTCGCCCGCCTCGAACAGATCTACGAGCGCAACACCAAATTCCTGCGTGACCGGTTCGAGGCCTACGTCAACGGCGAGGCGATCACCACGCGCGTGCGGGCCTTCTATCCCTTCGTCCGCGTCACCACTGCGACATATGCGCGGCTGGATTCGCGCCTCTCCTACGGCTTCGTCGCCCGGCCCGGCGTTCATGAGACCAGCGTGACCAGGCCGGATCTGTTCCGGACCTATCTCACCGAGCAGATCGGATTGTTGATCCAGAACCACGGCGTGCCCGTCGAGGTCGGCGAGTCCAGCGAGCCGATCCCGGTTCACTTCGCCTACCGGCGCGACATCAACATCGAGGCGGCCATCACCACCAGCGAGAACTCGCCGGTGACACGATCGCTTCGCGATGCGTTCGACGTGCCCGACCTCGCCACCATGGACGATTCGATTGCCGACGGCACCTTCGAGCTCCAGCCCGGCGCGCCCGAGCCGTTGTCATTGTTTCGCGCCGCCCGCGTCGACTACTCGCTGCGCCGGCTCTACCACTACACCGGGACCGATCCCGAGCATTTCCAGAATTTCGTGATCTTCACGAACTATCAGTTCTATGTCGACGCCTTCGCGCAGCTGTGCCAGCAGCGGCTCCAGGCTGGCGAGGCCGGCCTCGATGCCTTCGTCGCGCCCGGCAACGTCATCACGCTCTCCGGCGGCGCAACGACGGGCATGGCACCCGCGCGCGCGCCGCAGATGCCGGCCTTCCATCTGGTCACGCCCGGCTATCGCGGCATCACCCTGATCAACATCGGCACCGGGCCCTCGAATGCGCGGAACGTCACCGACCACGTCGCGGTGCTGCGGCCGCATGCCTGGCTGATGCTCGGCCATTGCGCGGGTTTGCGCAACACGCAGCGGCTCGGCGACTACGTGCTTGCCCATGGCTATGTGCGCGAGGATCACGTGCTCGACCACGAGCTGCCGCTATGGGTGCCGATCCCGGCACTGGCCGAGATGCAGGTCGCGCTCGAGGAGGCGGTCGAGGACGTCACCGGGCTCGAGGGCTTCGAGCTCAAGCGCCTGATGCGCACGGGCACGGTGGCGAGCGTCGACAACCGCAACTGGGAGATCAGCGGGCCCGAGGTCATTCGCCGGCTGTCGCAATCGCGCGCCGTCGCGCTCGACATGGAATCGGCGGCCATCGCCGCCAACGGCTACCGCTTCCGCGTCCCCTACGGCACCTTGCTGTGCGTCTCGGACAAGCCGCTGCACGGCGAGATCAAGCTCGCGGGCATGGCCAGCGAATTCTACCGCCGCCGCGTCGGCCAGCATCTCGAGATCGGCCTGAAGGCGCTGGAGCGGCTCAAGCAGCAGGAATCGGAGCGCCTGCATTCGCGAAAACTCCGCAGTTTCGCCGAAGTGGCGTTTCAGTAGCGCGTTCCCTCCGACTTGCCGGCAGGATCGGGCAGCAAGACTGTCGCACGCACGACACTGACGTCTCCGTGAGAACGCAAGCATCCCGGAATATCGCTGCCAGAGCAGGGTTATCACCTCGTCCGGGGTCGCGTTGGCAGAAACAGGAGACAGCAATGATCAGATCGATGATCAGATTCGTCGTGCTGGGAATGTTTGGAGCCGCGCTGTTCGCTTCGCCGGCGTTGGCCGCGGGCGGTGGCGGAGGCGGCGGTGGTGGTGGTAGCGTCAGTTCCACGGATCCCTATGCGGGCGCCTATTCAGACCAGAAAGCGCAGCCAGCCTACCCGAGACGCTCCAACCCAAAGGCAACCCAGAAGGGCAAGAAGCCAAACAACCAGTCCAGCATCGACGATCCCGCATTCGCGGCCGGTTACCGCGTGGCCTATGACACGATCTACGAGCGCAACGACTACGCGGCCGCGATCGAGCAGTTGAAGGCGCTTGACCATGACGATCATCCGAACGTCGCCAACCTCATCGGCTACTCCTATCGCAAGCTCGGCGACTACGAGCAGTCGCAGGTCTGGTACGAGCGCGCATTGAAGGCCGATCCGAACCACGTGCTGACCTGGCAGTATTATGGGCTCTGGCAGCTCGAGCGGGGCAACCGCGAGCAAGCGCTCTATCACCTCGGCCGGATTGCATCCATCTGCGGGACCGATTGTGAGGAGTACCGTTCGCTGGCTGCGGCGCTCGATAAGCCGACCGGCACGGCGTTGGCCTACTGAAGGTGGAGAGACGCCGTCTCATGGCGCTGCGCTGGATGGGCTTCGTATGACTGCCATGTCCTCCTGGCGCGGATGGTGACAACGCGTCAGATTTTCAGCATTGTCCCGTTCGGGGGTGCGAACGGGACAATTGGATGCCGCTGACGCGCGACAAAATCATCGGCCATGATCTCGAACGGCTGGCCTTTCGCTTCACGATGTTGAACGACGGCGAGGTCGTGCCGTGTCAGATCAGCGACGCCGCGATGGACGAACTTGCGGGCATGCAGGGCACCGAAAGCAGCGCGCGGCAGGCGCAGTTCTTGTCCCTGCGCGAGACCATCGAGCGGATCGCGTCGGATCTCTACGACGAGGCGCCGCGGTTTCAGGGCTATGTGGTGCGGATTTTCATGAGGCATTTGGCAAGGTAGATGGCCGGGCATGCGGGCAACTTGCCATGGCTGCGAAAGGAATCATTAAGGTCAGCCTGTAGTTGCGTTGGATGGGGGTGACGCGGCGTGAGATCATGCCCGGCAGTAGCCCACGCCATAACGCTCGCATGACCAGACGATCCATATTGCTGCTCGTAGCCGCCGCCCTGCTGGCCGGAAACCTGGTGTATACGCTCCTTGCCGGGCCAAGCGCGTTTGCGCGCGATTTCGATCAGAACATCGCGCGTTTTCCCTTGGCTGCGTCGATCGCCCGCAGCGATCGAAGCCTCAGGGATGTCTTCCTTCGGGAGACCGAAAAGGCGTTCAACGGTGGCGGATGGCCCGCCGCCAATGGTGCGCTCAACATGATCCTGGCTAACGAGATGGAAGCCTATGCCGACGACGAGCACATCAATGCTCTTGACCGGGCGGAGCTGGCGACCTTTCTGAAGCTCGCGAGCAATCCATTGGCGTGCAAGTCCTACCTTTTGGCGGGTTTCCAGCGCGGTGAGTTTCCAGACGCAGCGCAAGAGCTTGCGGATCTTGCGTCGGCACATGGAGCGGCGATCGCAAACGGATTCGAACGTAAAACGAATGGTGTTGCCCGGGCGCAGGCAAGCGACGCGGAGATCACGGCGATCGAAACGCAATTGCGCCTGGGGCCGTTCGCGGAGCTCACCCGGCAAGAACTCGGAGCCCAGGCAAGGTATCTCGACGGCAACCCTGATCTCCTGTGCAGCGCGGCCATCAAGAAGCAGCTCAATCTGCTTTCAGCAGACAGCGCGTACGCTGCTTACGTCTCGCGCATGCGGAGAGCCAGGGAGTGCAAGATTGATATTGTCGAGGTTCGCGCGAAGCTGTGCCGCGAGCCTGGCAGCGGCTTGTCCTGCTCTTAGCGGGGTGCGGTGACACGCCGGGCCGTGGGCTGCGTTACGGCTTGGCGCTGTCGGCGAGATGCTTGCGAAAGAATGCAACAACGTCCGCGTGAAGTCGTCGATGGAAGTCAACGCGATCGAAACCCGGCGCATCGGTGCAGACTGCGGGGGGCTCCTGCGCTTCCTTTGGGGTGCAGGTCGCGAGGAAGGAAAAATGCTTGGCATTTTCCACGAAATGGTAGTCTGGCTTTGCCGGAAGCCTCTGATTCATGGCTGCCGCGCAGCATCCGGATAGACCGTCGGCATTCTGCGCCGGGTCAGAACTCCACAATTGGACCGGCACCGTTATTCCCTTCAGCTTCTCTTCAGGGAAGACGAATACCGGGTAGGGATCAATGATGACGGCGGCCTTGACGCGCGGGTCATGGGTCGCCGGTTGATCAGGAAGCTCGCCGCTTTCGAGTTGTTTGCACGCCTTCAGGCCGGACGTCTCGCAATTCGGCAATCCTTTGCGGAGATCGGGGTTGCCGCCGATGACGACAAGACCGGTGTAGCCACCAAACGAAAACCCGTAGAGCCCGATATGCTGAGTATCGATGCGTGACGCGTCCGGCCACCCTTCCAGCATATAGTCGATCAGCCGGCTCATATCTGTGGGACGCTCGACGAGGACCGAAAGACTATCGGTGCGGCTGGTGTCACGCCAGGTGTCGCCGGGGTGATTGAGCGCTGCCACGACGAATCCAGCGTCCGCCAAAGCCGCCGCAGTGTCGTGGTGACCGCCGAACCATCCTCTCCTGCCGTGCGACATCACGATGAGCGGAAGCTTTTCTCCGGTGATCGGACATGCGGGCACAGCGAAAAAGGTGGCGCCACGTGCATCCATCTCTCGAGGAGGC
This sequence comes from Bradyrhizobium sp. P5_C12, assembly GCF_054049735.1. Lineage (NCBI taxonomy): Bacteria > Pseudomonadati > Pseudomonadota > Alphaproteobacteria > Hyphomicrobiales > Nitrobacteraceae > Bradyrhizobium > Bradyrhizobium sp. P5_C12. Next base: position 32,558 of record NZ_JBFULU010000058.1, on the reverse strand, counting down.
TCTGCACACGGGGTCCAAACCAACAATCTGATTGCCCGTCCCGCCGGACCGGCCGGAATGTCGAAGTTTTTGACACCGGCCGCTTGCGCCGTTGTTATCCCAAGGACAAGCAGGATAGCGAAGATGAACGCAGGAAGTTGCATCGTTGCTCCTATCGAGCCTGCGCGACGACGCGCAGGCATATAAACCAGGTACGGCGGTCAGAGCATCAGAGGCTCGGCGCGAGTTGGTTCCCCATGCGAGGGCGTTCATCTCTCCAAATTCCGCAGCAACAGCCTCAGCGCCGTCGCCGCGAACACCTGCATATTCGCAAACCGGTCGTTGCTGCCCGTCTCCAGCGTCATCACCTCGGCAGCCGGCCCAGCGACGGCCATGCAGCTGTGGCCGGCGGCATCGCCGTAGCGGTTGCCGGTGGGGCCGGCGGCGCCGGTTTCGGACAGGCCCCAGTCGCAGTTGAAGCGGCTGCGCATCTGCTCGGCGAGCAATGTCGCATAGGGCTCCGAAGACGAACGAAAGCCCTTCATGCCGTCATCCGAAATATCCATCAGCACCCGCCTGGCATCGCGGGTGTAGACCACGGCGCCGCCGAGGAAATAGGCCGACGCGCCGGGCACCGCGAGCAGGCTCGCCGAGATCAGGCCGCCGGTCGAGGATTCCGCGACCGCAATGGTCTGCTTGCGCGCGATCAGTTTGGCGGCGACCTGTTCCGCAATGCCGACGAGATCCTTCATGTCCTGCACCTCTCCATCCCGCAACCGAGCTGCGCCTTCCTAGCATATGACAGCGGCATTGGCCGAGTTGCGGATGACGGGCAGGCCTGCTTGAATGGCAGGGGCAAGACGGCGCGACGAAGCGCTGCGCAAACGTCAAGAGGAAACGAACAAGGGAGACGTCATGGCGTCCCTGATCGCCGGCGGGGTGGATTGCGACGTGCATCCGGCCGTGCCGCATCTGACCAGCCTGCTGCCGTACCTGAACGACTACTGGCGCGATCAGGTGACGACGCGCGGCATGGTCGATCTCGTTTCGCAATCCTATCCGCAGAACTCGCCGATCACGGCGCGGCCGGACTGGCGGCCCGAGAGCGGCAAGCCGGGCGAAAGCCTGGAGGACATGCAGCGCCATGTGCTCGATCCCTTCCAGGTCTCTCACGCCATCTGCAATCCGCTCTACGGCGTGCAGATGGTGTTTTCGGAGGACCTGCAAGCCGCCTTCTGCCGTGCGCTGAACGACTGGCTGGTGAAGGAATGGCTCGATCGCGACAAGCGGCTGCGTGGCTCGATCGTCATCCCCACGCAAAGCGTCGAGAAAGCCGTCGCCGAAATCGAGCGCTGCGCGGAGGACCGGCGTTTCGTCCAGGTGCTGATGCTGGTGATGGGCGACGTGCCGCTCGGCAAGCGCGCGCTGTGGCCGATCTATGAGGCCGCGGAACGGCTGGAACTCCCTGTCGGCGTCCATGCCGGTTCCGCCTATCACAATCCGCCGACCGCGGTCGGCTGGGGTTCCTATCACATCGAGGACTATGTCGGTCAGGCGCAGGCGTTCCAGACCCAGCTCACCAGCCTGATCGTCGAGGGCGTGTTCGTCCGCCATCCCCGGCTGAAGATGGTGATGCTGGAATCCGGCATCTCATGGATCTCGCCCTTTCTCTGGCGTCTGCACAAGTTCTGGCGCGGCGTGCGGATGGAGACGCCCTGGGTCGATCGCGCGCCGCTGGAAATTGTGCGCAGCAACATCCGCTTCTCGTTACAGCCATTTGATGCGCCGCCAGATGAAGTGACATTAATTCGCCTGTTTGATCATATGCAGTCGGACGAATTGGTCCTATTCTCCACGGACTATCCGCACTGGCAGTTCGACGGCCAGGACGCGCTGCCCGAAGGTCTCACCCCCGATCTCGTGCGCAAAATCATGATCGACAATCCACACGCAACCTATCCCCGCCTGACGTGAGCCCACTGCCAAAGGAGGCAAGGCGATGAATATCCAGTTCCGCGAGAGCACCGAAGCCGCTTCCCCCCTGACCGCCAAGGCCGCGATCGCGGACTGCGACATCCACCCGGCACGCGCCACCCGCACCGAGCTCTATCCCTATCTCGCCAAACGCTGGCAGCATCATCTCGAAGTCTACGGCGTCCATGCCTATCAGGGCATGATGGAAGGCCCGCCCTATCCGAAGGCCCAGCCCAATGCGTCGCGCCGCGATGCCTATCCGCCGGAAGGCGGCCCGCAGGGCTCCTCGCTCCCGTTCCTGCAGAAGCAGCTGCTCGATCCCAACAATATCCAGTTAGGGGTGCTCAATCCGCTCAACACCGGGCAGGGCATTCGCAATCACGAGCTCTCGGCCGCGCTGTGCTCGGCCATCAACGACTGGCAGATCGACAAATGGACCTCCAAGGACAAGCGGCTGAAAGCGTCGATCGTCGTCTGCAATGAGGATGGGCTGTCGGCCGCCGCAGAAATCCGCGAGCGCGCCGGCGACAAGAATTTTGTTCAGGTGCTCTTGCTCAGCCGCAATGTCGAGCCGCTCGGCCAGCGCCGCTACTGGCCGATCTACCAGGCCGCGGAAGAGGCGGGTCTGCCCGTCGGCGTCCACGCCTTCGGCTTCGGCGGCAATCCGATCACGCCATCGGGCTGGCCGAGCTACTACATCGAGGAGATGGTGGGCCATTCGCAGTGCCAGCAATCGGCGCTCGCGAGCCTCGTGCTCGAAGGTGTGTTCGAGCGCTTCCCGAAATTGAAGATGGTGATGATCGAGGCCGGCTTCGGCTGGGCGCCGTCGCTTGCCTGGCGGCTCGACAAGGTCTGGCAGCGGCTCCGGAGCGAGGTGCCGCACGTGAAGCGGCCGCCGTCGGAATATATCCGCGAGCAGGTGTGGTGGACCACGCAGCCGATGGAAGATCCGGAGCGCCGCGAGGATCTGTTCGACGTCATCAAGTGGATCGGCTGGGACCGGCTGCTGTTCGCGACCGACTATCCGCATTGGGACTATGACGAGCCGTCGCGTGTGCTGCCGGCGGGCGTGAGCGAAGCCAATCGCGATGCGTTCTATCTCGGCAACGCGAAGAAGCTGTACGGGATCGCCGCGTGATCCAAGAAAGTGCGAAGCGGTTTTTCCTCGCGACGAACGCGGAACGCGTTTGCGCGGCGATCATGCGGAGGACATGAAGCATGGCGCGGCATGTGATCGCGCCGGTCGATGAGCTTCCGCCGGGCACGCGAAAATTCCTCGAGATCGAGGGACGGCCGATCGCGGTCTTCAACATCAAGGGCGAGTATTTCGGCCTGATGAACCGCTGCCCGCATCAGGGCGCGGCGTTGTGCGAGGGCCCGCTGATCGGGCTTGCACAGTCGAGCGACCCCGGCGAGATCGAATACACGAAACTCGGCGAGATCATCCGCTGTCCCTGGCATGGCTGGGAGTTCGACGTCCGCACCGGCCAGTCCTACTGCGATCCCCGCCGCTTCCGCGTCAAGGCGTACGCGGCCCATGTCGCGCCGGGCGCGGCTGTCGTGAAGGGACCGTACGTTGCCGAGACGATTCCGGTGAAAGTCGAGAGCGACTACGTGGTGGTCGAACTCTAGTCTCGCCGCACCAGAACTGGGCTCCCTCGCCCCGTTCCTAGATCAGGCAGCATCTGATTGTCTTGAGCGGCGATTCTCTCAGAGCGTGCATGAAGCGTACGACAATCGGCCAAGCCCGCGGCTCGCCGTGGATGCATCTTCTCCAGCTTTGATTCGCCCCAGGGTCGTGACGATCGGCCGCACCCTGTGTGAATTGAGGCACTTCTGGCTTCATTTCGCTGCCCTTGCGACTTAGGGGAGCGCGTGGATCGCTCCTCTAGCTGCATCTAGCTGCATCCGATGCTGTCATGCCTCCTCTGTCATCAAATGGCATCTATAATTTAATCGTCGCGGCAACAAAAAACTACAATGCCGCGACGCACAAAAGTGGCAGAATGGACCGGGGCGCATGACTGTGATCAGCAGCGGAGCTGAGGCGTGACGATGGAATTGAGCCGGCGTGGACTTTGTATCGAAACCGGCGCGATTGGACTGTGGACCGTTTCGCCCAGTGTCTTCGCCATGCGAAGCGAAGCACGCCTGCGATCGCATCGAGCAGGCATGTAGGGCGCCGCGCTGACAGCGAAGCCGGCAAGTCCGGGCAACCGCTGACGGCGCCATTCGGAGACAGATATGCAAGGGGATCATTGGCCTCACGGCGCGTGCGATCACGCCGGTCGAAGCCTGGCACGCGTGCGGAATCGCGCGTCCGATTTTTTCGAAAACCTGTCCGTCGCGGAACTTGCGCGCGAGGCGCACAGGCATCTGTGGGTTTCGGACTGGTTGAGGGTTGCAGACGACTACCGGATATTCGCCGAATCCGTGCGTGAAGATGATTCCGTTCTGATTGCGCGGGAAGCGTGGCTGTGCTCGCTGACGGCCGTTGAGGTCGCGAGAAGGTTGTCTTGTCCGGAAGATCTCGAGAGTACCGACCTCGCAGACAAGGTCGATATCAGCCTGACGGGCTTCGAGGATGGTGCTGGTCCAGCGATCGAGCGCGTGAAGATTGATGGCTTCGATCAGGGGCCGTTGACCGGCTTGTTTCTGCCGGCGTGCCGTCATGAGCGGCCTTCCGCACCCGCCGTCATCTGCGTCAGTGACGAGGAAATGACGGTGGGCTCGATGATGAGCAGGCTGTTGCCGGCCGCACTCTGCCGGAACATGTCACTCCTGCTCGTCGATGCCCGCAATTTGTCTGGTCGTCGCCTCTTCAAGCCGGAGCATATCCTGCAATGCTGGGTGGACTATCTGGAGGCCCGCCCGGATGTCGACCCGCAACGGATCGCAATCTATGGCGAAGGGGCGGGCGCCAGTCATGCGTCCCGCCTGGCCCTCGCGGATCGCAGGATAGCTGCCGCCGTGTGCGACGGTGGCCTGTTGACGTCGGTCATGCGTCGAGCGTCGCTTCGCTGGATGACCGGCGCTGCGCAGGCCGTCCATGACGGGACCTCGACGGGGTCGTTGCTGCCGTCGCGTCGCATACCCTGTCCGCTGCTCACGGTTGTCGGAAGTCGGTCGATGGTCCGGGAACAAGAAGCACTCGAGCTGCAAGCCGGCTATCGGCAGGCCGGCGCTGATTGCTCGATCGTCGTGCCGAACCGCATCCCGCACCCTCAGGGCGAGGTCGAGAACTTCATCGCCGTGGACAATTTCGTTTTCCAATGGCTCGACAGCAAGCTTGGAGCGGCCCGTCAGCTCGATCCCGTAACCTACCTCTAGCACGTGATGAAATGAGGTTCGGTCGACTGTCCGCGGTTCACCTCTCCCTACGGGAGAGGTGATTCGAGTTCTGGGTCCGCACCGATTCAACCAGAACCTCATCGCGCTTTAGCCGCGTCAGCCGGGCACCGGCGTCTCACGAGACGTCGATAGCCAGCAATCGCGCAGCCAGCCGGGCATTCTTGGCAATGGTTGCGAGCGCAGCATTCAGATCAGCCAAGGTCTTCTCGTCGAGCTCGTTGAACATGGTCGAGTTCAAGGCGAGCTTTCTCTTGGACAGTTTTTCGATTTCCGCCGTCGCCTTTGCCGTCAGCGACATCATGACGAAGCGCGCGTCGTCGGCTCCCGGGCTCCGCGACAGGAAGCCGCCCTTTTCGAGGGTCTTGGTCTGGTTGGTCACGAAGGCCGGATGGACCCGCAACTTGTTCGCAACGTCGATTCCGGCGACGCCTCGTCCCTCGTCCAGTTCGGTGATCGCCATCAGGATCAGCCACTGCGGCTCGGTAATGCCCAGCAGTCCGGCCCAACTGGTGTGGATGTCCTCCAGCTGAGAGTGGATCTCGACGACGTTCCAGATGAAGTCCGTAATTGCCCTGTCGAGTTTCTTCTCGATCATGTGGCTCCTCCCCGTTCCCTTAGATCAGTCTTTTAATGGGATATTGGGGAGGCGTCTCGCATATCGCGCATTGACGATAGTGGTATGTCGCACCGTGGGAACGGTCTGCTTGTTTAGTGCTTGCAAAAAACAATTAATTAAATTACGTCTGATCGCACTCAATTTTGCTGCTCTTGACCTTGTCGACGGACAGCGATGTGAGACCTCCAAGAAAGCCCTCGGGATGCCCCCTGAGGGCTTTTTGCTTTTATGATCTGATACTTATTCGCCGCTATGGCCGCCCCTGTTGCTCTTCGGCAACATCCTCCCCCGAACTTACGATTCACTAAATCAATAAATTGAGGCGATTGTTTTTATAAACTATATGTGAAGCACGACGGAGGGGGGGCACCTCACTGTCGTTTCGGTCCGGACCTYCAGTGCGGATCTGAATTGAGCGGAAATTGAGAGGGTAAAGCGGCCTCCACCGAGGATCCGAGCCCCCTGAACCGACCCTGGAGGTTTACTGATGAAGTTGACGAAGACACTCTTTCTCGGCTCGGCTGCCGGCCTGATGGCCGTCTCCGGGGCGTTCGCTGCCGATCTTCCCGTGAAGGCCAAGGCGGTCGAATACGTGAAGATCTGCTCGCTGTACGGCGCCGGTTTCTACTACATCCCGGGCACCGACACCTGCATCAAGCTCGGCGGTTATCTGCGTGCTGATGCGAACCTCAATACCAACTCGGACTTCAATCCGAACCAGGGCGGCGTTGCCGGTGCTCGCAACCGCCTGATGAACTACTACACCTTCCGCGCTCGTGAAGACCTGAACATCGACACCCGCACCGCGACCGAGTACGGCGTGGTCCGCACCTTCTTCGACGGCGTCTTCACCTGGACGACCGGCAACTATTCGGGCACCGGTTCGGCCACGGGTGGTACCCAGTACAGCGGTTCGCTCGGTCTCAACGCTGCGGGCACCGGCCTCGTCGGTTCGAACGGCTCCGGCTCGGTGAACGGCACCGACGGCAACACCTCGGCCGGTGCACTCGGCGTGTACTACGCCTTCATCCAGTTCGCTGGCTTCACGATGGGTAAGGCCGTGTCGCAGTTCGACGCGCCCTGGACCAACTATCCCGGCAACATCACCGACAACCTCGTCGGCGGCAGCGGCACCGTGACCGGCGTTACCCAGTTCACGTACACGGCCGACTTCGGCCAGGGCATCACTGCGGCGTTCTCGGCTGAAGATGCGACCCAGTACTATCAGGCTGGCAACATCAACATGACCGGCGCGACCGCGGCTGGCATGATCGGCGGCTCGTACGGCACCAACGCCATCGGCGGCTCGCGTTCGCCGAACCTCGTCGGTATGGTGCGTGTCGACCAGGCTTGGGGCCTGTTCCAGGCGTCGGTGGCTGCGCATGACAACCACGTTGGCTATTACGGCGCGACCGAGCCGACTGGCCACCCCGACGACAAGTGGGGTTGGGCGGTTCAGCTCGCTCTGTCGATCAAGAACATCCCGACCGGCGCGGGTGACACGATCAACATCCAGGGCGTCTACACCGACGGTGCGACTCGCTACAACTTCCAGAACCTCTCGGGCAGCTCCTACGCGCTGTACGGTAGCTCGGGCGTTGCCTACCAGAGCATCGGCTTCGCCAGTGCTCCTGACACGGTGTTCGTGACYGGCAGCCAGCAGGAAACCGTCAAGACCTGGGGCTTCCGCGGTGCTTACACCCACAACTGGGATCCCTACTGGAACTCCGCGCTCTACGGTGCCTACGCTCAGGCCCAGTTCGGCACGCTGGCCAAGACCACCCTCTGCGGCGCCGGTGGTGCTGGCGGCGTGTTCGGTGGCCTGGCTGGTGTTACCTCGTGTAACCCGAACTTCGCGATCGGCCAGCTCGGTATCGTCACCCGCTGGACCCCGGTCAAGAACCTGACGTTCTCGGCTGACCTGTCCTGGACCCACCTCGACCAGAAGTACTCCGGTACGGTTGGCGTCACCCCGAACGTCGTGACCGCCAAGCCGACCGCGGCCTACGAGCTGAAGGATCAGGACTCGATCGCCATGATCCTCCGCGCTCAGCGCAACTGGTAAGATCTGTCGAAGTCCACGTGAACGAACACCCGGCGGGAAACCGCCGGGTGTTTTTCGTTGTGCAAGGTACGGCGCCAGCCAACCATGACCGGCGCGCGGCGAGATATGGGCCTGCGCACCGGTCCTTCTGAGGGACGATACCCGGGACTACGAGCGTCGATTTCAGGACGCCGAAAGAGCTGTCCCAAAATCGGCGGTGCCGGCCGTTTACGCCTGTTGTCCGGCGTGGCCGCCGACCGGCTCGGCCACCGCGTCGTATGTCGGCACCGCCTTGCCGCCGCCGCGATAGACGACGGAGGCCGCGATGATGCCGAGCAGCGCCGCGAACATCAGCCAGAAGCCGGGCGAGGCCTTGTCGCCGGTGTGCTCGATCAGCAGGGTCGAGGCGAACGGCGTGAAGGTGCCGAACAGCGCGGCCGCGAGCGCGAAGGCGAGCGAGAAGCAGGTGGTGCGCACATGCGCCGGCACGATCTCGACCAGCGCGCCCAGCATGGTGCCGCTGTAGACGCCGAAATAGAACGAGAACATCATCTCGACGGCGAGCAGCTTGCCGAAGGTCGGCGCCGCCACCAGCCAGTGCAGCGCCGGATAGGCGGTGACGAGCGCCAGGCCGGCGATGGTCAGCAACACCGGCTTGCGGCCGATGCGGTCGGACAGCGCGCCGCCGACCGGATTCCAGAAGAAATTGGTCACCGCCACCAGCAGGGTGACGAGCAGGGCGTCCTGCGTCGACAGCTTCAGCACGCTCTTGCCGAAGGTCGGCGTGTAGACGGTGACGAAATAGAACGTCGTCGTGGTCAGGACCGCGATCATCATGCCGAGGATGACGATGCGCCAGTTGGCGAGCGCGGAGGCGAACACCTCGTCCGCGGTCGGATGCTTCTTCATGGCGAGGAAGGCCGGCGTCTCCTCGAGCGTCCGCCGCAGGAAGAAGATCAGCGGGATGATCATGCAGCCGACAAAGAAGGGGATGCGCCAGCCCCAGGCGGCAACGGTGTCGGCCGGCATCACCTCGGACAGGATGTAGCCGAGGATCGAGGCCACGAAGATCGCGACCTGCTGGCTGGAGGACTGGAACGAGGTGTAGAAGCCGCGATTGCCGGGCGTGGAGATTTCCGCGAGGTAGACCGACACGCCGCCAAGCTCGACGCCGGCGGAGAAGCCCTGCAGCAGGCGGCCGAGCAGCACGATGACCGGCGCGGCGATGCCGATGGTCGCGTAGCTCGGGCAGAACGCGATCACCACGGTGCCGGCGGCCATGATGGCTAGCGTGACGATCAGGCCCTGGCGGCGGCCGATGCGGTCGATATAGGCGCCGAGCACGATCGCCCCGACCGGGCGCATCAACGCGCCGAGCCAGAACACGCCGAAGGTGTTGAGCAGCGACGCGGTCTCGTTGCTGGACGGGAAGAACGCCTTGCCGATGGCGGCGGCATAGAAGCCGAACAGGAAGAAGTCGAACTGCTCGAGGAAATTACCGCTGGTCGCGCGCAGGATCGCGCCGATGCGTGACTTGATCTCGGGCGGATTGGTTGTTGCTGTTGGTCCAGCCATTGGCGTTGCTCCCCTTCAAGACGTGGCCGGACCGGAACTCATATTCGCGGTGCGCGACAAATTGTGCCTGCGACAATCTGTCATACCCCTCTCGCGCGGGGACCCGGGAGTCAACCGATTTTGCGGGCGAAGCTGATGATTTTTCAGGCTTTATTCTGCGTTGCAGCGATCATCCAATCGCGGAACGCGGTGAGCTTCGGCGCCTCGCGGCGGCCCTCCGGCACGACCAGGTAGAAGCCGGCATCGGCCGGCAGCGCGATCTTGAAGGGGACCACGAGCCGGCCCTTGGCGATGTCGTCCTGGACGTAGGAGGTCCGGCCCATCGCCACGCCGATGCCGTCGATCGCGGCCTGGATGGTCATGAAGATCATGTCGAAGGTGATGCCGGGCTGCTTGGCGATATCGGCCGGCAGGCCCGCCGCCGTCAGCCACAGCCGCCAGTCGTCGCTGTTGGCGTTCGATGTGTGCAGCAGCGGATAGCCGCGGAGATCCTCCGGCTGGCGCAGCGGCCTGTCGCCGCGCAGCAGCGAGGGGCTGCACACCGGAAACAACTCGTCCGCCATCAGCCAGTCGGCGCGCAGGCCCGGCCACTGGCCGCGGCCGTAGCGGATCGCGGCATCGACGTTGTCGCGCTGGAAGTCGACCAGGCTGGTCGAGGTGGTGATGCGGACGTCGATGCCGGGGTGCTGCTCCTGGAAATCGGTCAGCCGCGGCAACAGCCATTTTGCCGCGAGCGAGGCCAGCGTCGAGACCGTCAGCACCTTGTCGTCGTCCTTGCGCAGCAGGCGGTCGGTCGCAAGCCTGAGGTCGTTGAACGCGGCGCGGACGCCCGGCAAATAGTCGCGCGCCTCCGGCGTCAGCGCCAGCGCGCGGTTCTGCCGGATGAACAGGCGGATGCCGAGCTCCTCCTCGAGCCTGCGGATCTGATGGCTGATCGCGGTCTGCGTCACGTTCAGCTCGGCCGCGGCCAGCGTAAAGCTGAGATGGCGCGCGGCCGCCTCGAACGCCCGCAACCCGTTCAGGGACGGCAATCTGGCAGTCATTTGGCAGCAATATGCATGAGCTTATTTCATGCGAAGGGGTACAAATTGTCGTTTGTCGAAGCGCGGGGCCAGGCAGATATTAGCATCCAACTTAGCTCCAGGAGCTTACAATGTCTGTTTTGACCCAGAATTCAATGACAAATCATCATGCGCCCGGCGTGCTCTCCCAGATCGGTGAGACCCTCCATGTCTGGCATGAGCGCTACCGGACCCGCCGCGAGCTCGCCAACTGGACCGCCCGCGATCTCCATGACGTCGGCCTGTCCTGGACCGACATTGCCTATGAGGCCGACAAACCCTTCTGGCGGGCCTGATTGGCCGCCAGGCCGGCGCCGCCTGATCACAGGGGCGCCGGCGGTCCCTTTTTCCTCGGGTCATGTGTCATGAGCACTCTCCGTCTGGAAGACCTGAAGCAATATTCGGACACGCTGCGCACCCGGCAGGGTGAGGCGCTCAACGTTCGCTTCGTCGAGCCGCGCGACACCGACGAGCTTCAGCACTATTTCCGTTCGCTCACGACCCGCTCCCGCTACAACCGCTTTTTCGGCGCCATCAGCGAGCTGCCGAAGGGCCTGCTGAGCGAATTCCTCGATGTCGGAGCGCGCGAGCGCTTTACCGTCGTCGCGACCAAGATGGTCGACGGCTTCGAGACCATCGTCGCCGAAGCGCGCTACGCTTTCCATGCCGAGACCTCGACGCTGGAGTTCGGCCTGTCGGTCGACGATCGCTGGCAGGGCCACGGCATCGCCACCGCCCTGATGAAGAATCTCGAATGCCGCGCCGCCGCGCTCGGTGCCGAGCACATGTTCGGCGACACGCTGCGCTCCAACGAGACCATGATCTCGCTCGCGCGCAAATCCGGCTTCGCCTTCGTCAACCATCCGGACGACTGGAAGCTGGTGCGCTTCGACAAGGAGATCAACGTCGCTCCAAAGGACATTCCCTGCGCGAGCTGGCGTCTCGTCGCCCTTTCCCGTCAGGCCGATAGCCCCTCAGCCGCGGCCTGACACCACTGCGAGCCCGGCCTGGTCATCCAGAGCCGGGCATTTTTTTCGTAGCCCGGATGGAGCGCAGCGCAATCCGGGATTCGGGCCGCAATCGCAGGCTTTCCCGGATTTCGCTGCGCTCCATCCGGGCTACGACAAGGCCTATTCTTCCTCGATCCGAATACCCCGCTCGCTTAAAGCCGCGAGCACGGCTTCGATGTCTTCCGGCTCCGTCTTGGTGGAGGGCATCAACTCGTTCAGTTGATGGAACGTGACGTAGCCCGTCTTCTCCGCGAGGAGAGCGGCCTGTCGCACCACCTCAGGCCAATCCATTCCGTCCTCCTGAAAATGGGGTCCTACTATATGGAATGATCTGATGGTCGGGACCGCGTAACCCGGATGGAGCGCAGCGCAATCCGGGATTCGTGCCACGTCGCCGGCTTCCTCGGATCAACTGATTGTCAAACGGACAGTCGCCCTCTAGCTTGACGGAGGGGGCCGCTCGGCGCGCCTATTTATCCTACCCGTGAGACTAAAGAAGCCGCTTGTCATATGCGCGTTGCCATTTTTGCTCTCTCGCTGCTTGGTGTTCTGGCGTGGCCGGAAAAAGTGGAAGCGCTGGATTGCGCACTTCCGCCGAACATTTGGTCCCGGCCGGCCGGCAGTGATGAGATCGCCCGGGAGCAGCAACTTCGCGATCAAGAGGATCGCCTTAGCATCTATCGGCTGGAGCAGGCGCCCATCATATTCCGCGGGCGCGTCGCTTCAGCGCGCTATCTTTCCGATATTCGCACGACGAATACCCCGAGCAGCCTGCTCGTCTTCGACCACGTTGAAATTCTGAAGGGAGGGTTATTTACGGCTTCCAGGGATCGAAGGGCCTTTGTGATCAGCGAACAGTGGTGCGATGCTAGTTGCATCGGCAAGCCATCACCGAAGACGACATGGCCTACGGGCAAGATGGTTGTCGTCGGGGCGCACCCGAACAATTTCGCTGATTCGTCGAAGGCCGTGGAGTTTCCCGACAAGCGTGTCGTTTATCGGGGACGAATCGACGCCACGTTGGGTATGTGTGACGGTGGCCCACTGAGCGATCGGGCGGTGGAGATATTGAATGATCCCACCGAAATGGCTCGCCTGAAGCGAGAGAGCCGCTGAAGGAGCGGCCGCCTCAGGGTGACGGACAAAGATTTTCGAGTGCGTCTACTTCCCCGTGAACACCGCTTTCCGCTTCTCGATGAACGCCTGCACGGCCTCCTTGTGATCGGCGGTCGTGGTCAGGCGGATCAGCCGCTCGGCCTCGTGGTCGCGCGCGGTTTCGAAGTCGAACTGGATGGCTTCGTCGAGATTGTCCTTCATGTAGCGCAGCGCCAGGCGCGGGCCTTCGGCGAGGGACTTTGCCAGCGCAAAGGCCTCGGCCTGCAATTTGTCGTTGGGCACGACGCGGTTGACCAGGCCGATCGCCTCGCAGCGCGCGGCATCGACGCGATCTCCGGTGAACATCAGCTCGCGCGCCCTTGCGGTGCCGACCAGCCGGGTCAACAGCCAGGCGATGCCGTAATCGCCGCTGAGCGCGATGCGAGCGTAGCCGGTGGCGACGAAGGCCGATTGTGCGGCGATGCGGATGTCGCAGGCCATGGCGATGGCGAGCCCAGCGCCGACCGCGGGGCCGGGCAGGGCGGCGATGGTCGGCTTGCGCACCGACACCAGCGCGCCGGTGAGCAGCCGCTGCCGTTCCTGGAGATCGGCGACCTTGTCGTCAAACGACATATCGAGCTTGGCTTTGTCGCGATGCGCGCCCATGCCCTTGACGTTGCCGCCGGCACAGAACGCTTCGCCCGCGCCGGTGAGCAGCAGCGCGCCGACATTCGGATCCTCGCCGCAGGTGCGGATCATCGTCCGCAGCGCCGGCGTCAAGGTGTCCGACAGCGAGTTGCGCGCCTCCGGCCGGTTCAGCGTGATCACCGCGACACGGTCGCGGATGACGCAGAGCAGCTCATTGGTGCCGGTGTCGATGGTGGTGTCCGTGGTCATGATTCCCGCCCTTGTAGGGTGGGCAAAGCGAAGCGTGCCCACCATTTGTTTTCTCGTCATTGATGGTGGGCACGGCGCCAACGCGCCTTTGCCCACCCTACGGCAGCTTGTCTCAAAACTTCTCCACCCAGGGCCGCAGCTCCAGCTCCCAGCTCCAGGCGCTGCGCGGTTGCTGCAACACGTTCCAATAACTCGCCGCGATCGCGTCGGGATCGAGCATGGAATCCGGCTTGTCGGCTGCTTCCGTGCGCGCCGCGCTGCGGATGCCGCCGTCGATCACGAAATGCGCGATGTGGATGCCCTGCGGCGAGAGTTCGCGCGCCAGGCTCTGCGCCAGGCCGCGCAGGGCGAACTTGCCCATCGCGAACGAAGCCGACTGCGCATAGCCCTTGACGCTGGCCGAGGCGCCGGTGAACAGGATCGCGCCGTGCTTGTCCGGCAGCATACGCTTTGCCGCCTGCTGCGCCACCAGGAAGCCGCCAAAGGCGCTGACCGCGATCGCCTGCGCGACGTCGGCCGGGACCAGGTCGACGAACGGCCCGCGCGTGCGGCCGCTGGCGTTGTAGACGACGAGGTCGGGCGTGCCGATCTCGCGCTCGACGAGGCCGAACAGGCGTTCGACCTCGTCAGGGTCGGTGGCGTTGCAGGCATAGGCCTTTGCGCCCGTCTCGCTGCAGAGCGCGCCGAGCTTCTCGATCTTGCGCGCGGCCAGCGCCACGCGAATGCCTTGGGCTGACAGCAGCCGCGCCAGCGAGGCACTCAGTCCCTCACCGGCTCCGACGATGAGCGCGATCTTGTATTTCGGGTGTTCCATGGCGTGATTCCCAGGAGATAAGGAGCCGCTGATCTATGCATGGGCCGCGCGAACGACCAGTCGGGTAGCGGCCCAGTTGATCACAATTCCGCAGAGCGAATTGCTCCCTCACGGCGATCATGCCGCCCTGACAATTTGCGGCTTTATCCATATCCTCGACTGGAGCATGATCGACATCATCCAAAGCGGCAAGCGCTAAAGCGGCGCAAAATGACCGCAGGGCGCGGAAACGAAGAGGACGATCATGCGACAGCCGGCCCCAGCGCAGCCAAAAAATGTCGCGGCCGAGCCATCCGGCCTGCTGGCGCCCGATACGTCAGGCATGAATTTCTACCGCGCCGATCCGGCGTTGACGGATCTGTTGCGCATTCATCTGCCGGACACGCTGTTCCGCCACATCGAGCCGCATCTCGACCGGCTTGGCGAGCTTGCGGGCGGCACGCTCGACGAATGCGCGCGGCTCGCCGACCGGCACACGCCGGTGCTGCACCAGCGCGACAAGTTCGGCCGCGACGTGCAGTGGATCGAATACCACCCGGCCTATCGCGAGCTGGAGAAGGCGGCGTTCGGCGAGTTCGGCATCCATGCGCTCTCGATCCGCAAGGGCATCATGGGCTGGCCGGACAAATATCCCGTCGTGGCCAAGCACGCCTTCACCTTCCTGTTCAACCAGACCGAATTCGGCATGGGCTGCCCGATCAACGTCACCGACGGCTGCGCCAAGTTGCTTTCGAGTTTCGGCAGCGAGGCGCTGAAGGCAAAATATCTCGATGGTCTCACCCAGACCGGCATGAGCAAGCTGACGCAAGGCGGCCAGTTCATGACCGAGAAGGAGGGCGGCTCCGACGTCGGCACGCTGACCACGCGCGCGGTGCAGGAGGGCGACCATTGGCGCCTCACTGGTGAAAAATGGTTCTGCTCGAATGCGGATGCGAAAGTCGTGATGCTGCTGGCGCGCCCCGAAGGCGCCGGCCCCGGCACGCGCGGCGTYGGCCTGTTCCTGATGCCGCGCTTCCTCGACGACGGCTCGCAGAACCACTACCGGATCGTGCGGCTGAAGGACAAGCTCGGCACCCGTTCGATGGCCTCGGGCGAGATCAAGCTCGAAGGCGCGATTGCGTACGCGGTCGGCAAGCTCGACCGCGGCTTTGTGCAGATGGCCGAGATGGTGAATTCGTCGCGGCTGTCCAACGGCGTCAAGTCCGCCGCGCTGATGCGCCGCGCCTATCACGACGCCATGACGGTCGCGAAGAACCGCGTGGTGTTCGGCAACCGCATCATCGACCTGCCGCTCGGCCGGCGGCAGATGCTGAAGATCATGCTGCCGGTCGAGCAGGCGCTGTCGATGAGCTTCCTCACCGCCGACGCGCTCGACCGCGCCGAGGCCGGCAGCCAGGATGCGGCGGCACTGCTGCGCATTCTGACCCCGACCCTGAAATTCCGGGCCACGCGCGATGCGCGAAAAGTCTGCGGCGATGCGCTCGAGATGCGCGGCGGCATCGGCTATATCGAGGAATTCGCCACCGCGCGGCTGCTGCGCGATGCGCATCTCGGCTCGGTCTGGGAAGGCACCGGCAACATCGTCGCGATCGATGCGCTGAGGCGCGCCGTCGGCCGCCATGGCGCCGAAGCCGCGCTCGCCGCCGATCTGCATGCCCGGCTCGATGACAGTGCCTCGGTCCCGCAGGCCTGGCGCGACCGCCTGCGCGGCCTCACCGATCGGGCGATCGGCTTCGCGCGCGAAGTCGCGGGCAAGGCCGACAACGAAGCCGATGCGCGCCGCGCCACGAGCCTGCTCTATCATGTCGCAAGCGCCGTCGCGCTCGCCTGGGAATCGCATCGCATCCACGCCATGCGCGGCGATGCGCGCCGGCTGCTGCTCTCGCGCCTCGTGATCGACCATCGCGTGTCGCCGAGCGATCCGTTCCGGCTGACGGAAAATGCCGTCCAAGCGAAGATCGCCGCGCTGCTGCTCGGCGATCGCGATGCAGCCATGAGCGAGGTTGGCGAACTGGTTCTGGCAGCGTAGGCTGCACGCCACGCTCAAACCAAAAAAAGCGATAGGGAGTGCTCGATGAAGGCCGCCGTCCTCTATGAAGTCAACAAACCGCTGGTCATCGAGGATGTCAGCCTGCCGAAGCCGGGCCCGCGCGAGGTTTTGATCCGCACATCGGTCGCCGGCCTCTGCCACTCCGACCTGCACTTCATGGAAGGCCTCTATCCGCATCCGCTGCCCGCGGTGCTCGGGCATGAATCCGCCGGCGTGGTCGAGCAGGTCGGCTCCGACGTCACCTACGTGAAGCCGGGCGACCACGTCGTCACCTGCCTGTCGGTGTTCTGCGGCACCTGCGACAACTGCACCACCGGCCGTACCGTGCTCTGCACCGATACCACGGTGAAGCTGCTGCCGGGCGTCTCCGACCGCATGCAATGGTCGCGCTCCGAGAAGCTGCACCAGTTTCTCAATCTTTCGTCGTTCGCCGAGCAGATGCTGGTGCACGAGAACGCCATCGTCAAAATCCGGAAGGAGATGCCGCTCGATCTCGCCGCGCTGATCGGCTGCGGCGTCATCACCGGCTATGGCGCGGTGGTGAACACGGCGAAGGTGACGGCCGGCGAGACCGTGGCCGTGATCGGCTGTGGCGGCGTCGGCATGGCCGCGATCAACGGCGCGCAGATCGCGGGCGCCGGCCGCATCATCGCCATCGACACCAATCCCGCAAAACTCCAGCTCGCGACCAAGCTGGGCGCGACCGACATCATCAACCCCGCCGACGGCGACGTGGTGAAGCAGGTCCGCGACCTCACCAATGGCGGCGTGCATCATTCCTTCGAGGTGCTCGGCCGCAAGGAGACCGCGGAACAGGCCTTCGGCATGCTCGCTTCCGGCGGCACCGCCACCATCGTCGGCATGATCCCGTTCGGCCAGAAGATCGAGCTGCACGGTTTCGACTTTTTGCGCGAGCGCCGGATCCAGGGTTCGTCGATGGGCTCCAACCATTTCCGCGTCGACATGCCGAGGCTGGTCGATTTCTACCTGCGCGGCCGGCTGCACCTGGAAGACTGGATCTCGGCGAAGCTGAAGCTGTCCGAGATCAACGAAGGCTTTGCCAACATGAAAGCCGGCAAGACGCTGCGCAGCGTGATCGTGTTCGATAGTTAGTCAGCTCGTCATGCGCGGGCTTGACCCGCGCATCCATCTTCTCGAGCGATGGATTGCCGGGTCAAGCCCGGCAATGACGACTTAGCGCGACACGTGCGCCGACACCGCGAGCCACTTGCCGTTCTTCTTCGCCCAGCAATCGGTATAACGGCCTGAGGCCTGCTGACCGTCTCCCGTGGTGTAGCTTGTCGCCGCGTGGATGATGGCGAAGTCGCCCATGAGGCGGATGATGACGTCGTGCTCCCGCAAGTTCCGGATCGCGATCGGCCGTGCCGTCTGCGCCAGGAAGGCAGCACGGTCGACCAACGTCTTGTCGGGATTGGAGCAATAGAACTCCGGCGCCAGGATCTCGTCGAAACGCCTGACGTCGCAGTTCTGCACGGAGGCGACATAGTCGCGGTTGAGTGCGGCGAGCTCTTCCATGTCCTGGCTCATGGCGTTTTTCTCCCTTGTTGCTCCTCATGGTGAGCAGGCGCGTCAGCGCCGTCTCGGACCATGAAGGCCCGGACTTGGCGTCCGGACTTGGCGCGCGGCCATCCTTCGAGACGACCGCTGCGCGGTCTGCCCAGGATGAGGTCTGACTAATCATCAAACAAAGGCGGCGGTGTGAAGCCGCCGAACTCGCGCTCGATCAGCTCGGCGAGCTTGAGCGGGGTGCGGTCCTCGAGGAACGGGCCGACGATCTGCACACCGACCGGCAGGCCTGCCCCGGATAGCCCGAGCGGAATGGCCGTGGAAGGCAGGCCGGGAAGCGTCGCAATGCCGGGCCAGGCGAGCTGGTCGGAATAGGGGTAGTCCTTGCCGTCGATGCTGATACGTCGCAGGCGCTGTTCCGGCGAATGATCATGCGGAAAGGCTGGCGTCGGCATGATCGGGCAGATCACCGCGTCGAAGTGCTTGAACAGCGCGCGCCATCGCGCCCGCAGGACGGCGCGGGCGCCGGCGTCGAGCACCCAGGCGCGGTGGCTTGCAGTAATGCCGCGCAGTCGCTCCGCGCCGAGGCTCCGGTCATCCGGCGACAGTTGGCTCGCTCGGGCTTGCGAATCCGCCAGCTCGTCGGGCAGGAAGAACGCGCCGAGGAAGCCCAGCAGCATGCGCATGTAAAGCCGCGACGTCTCCGCGAAGTCCGGAAGCAGCGCGCTCTCGCGCGCAACCGTCACGCCGGCCTTCGTGAGGTCGGTGGCGAGCTTGTCGATCGCGCCGCGCACGTCCCGGTCAGTCGGCAGCAGCGGATGGCTCTCGATCACCAGGACACGAAAATCGCGCAGCGACTGATGCCGCGCGACAGGCAAATCGAGTTTGTAGGCGACGCCGGCATCGAGCGGATCCGGTCCGGCCATGACGTCGAGCAGCAAGGAAAGATCCGCTGCCGTGCGCGCCATCGGACCGATGACGGCGAGGTCGCCTTCGCGCGGAATGGCCGGAAACGGCGGCGGGGTTTCGCCGCGCGCCGCGCAGAGATTGAGGGTCGGCTTGTGAGCGAAGATGCCACAGTGAAATGCCGGCACGCGCAGGGAGCCGCCGATGTCGGAGCCGGTGGCGAGCGCGCAATAGCCCGCGGCAAGGGCGGCCGACGATCCCCCGGATGATCCACCCGGTGTGCGGCCGAGATCATAGGGGTTGTTCGTGGTGCCGTAGATGTCGTTGTAGCTCTGCCAGTCGGCAAGACCCACCGGCACATTGGTCTTGCCGAGGATCACGCCGCCGGCCTGTTTGATGCGTGCGACCGCCAGCGCATCCTCCGCCGGCTTGAAATCCTTCTGCGGCACGAATCCCCAAGTCGTAGGCAGGCCGACGATGTTGAAAGATTCCTTGATCATCGAGGGCAAGCCGAGCAGCGGCCTGCTCTCGCCGCGAGCAAGTGCCGCGTCGGCAGCGCGCGCCGCATCGAGCGCGCGATCGAAATCCCGCACGCAGATCGCATTGACCTTGCCGTCGTGCCGTTCGATGCGGTCGATCGCGTCTTGCGCGAGCTCGACCGCGGAGACCTTCTTCGCGGTCAGTGCCGCCGACAGCTCGACCGCGCTCTTGAAACTCCATTCGGATTTGGCCACGGCGCTTCTCCCGCTCTGGTTGTTGGATGATGATGCGCAGTTTGGCCGAACGCTGCAACCGCCGTTTGATGGCGATTGCTATGTGGGTGGGTCCGAGCGAAAAGGAGGACAATGGGCGCGATAGGGGCGCCACGAATTCCACTGTCGTCCCGGCGAAGGCCGGGACCCATRCCGCGTGATCCATCGAGAGTGCGCGGTGCGAGTTGCTGTCGCACGAAGTAACTGAGGATCTTCGCCAAATTACTTCCCGTGGTTATGGGTCCCGGCCTTCGCCGGGACGACAGCAGAGGTATGGAGGGCGAGGCTACGCCGCCCCGATCAATATCCCCACCGCCAGCACGATGGCGCCGCCGAGCACGATCTGGAAAACCGCCTGGAGGAACGGCGTGTCCATGTAGCGCGAGCGGATGAAGGCGATCGCCCACAATTCGAAGAACACGACGACGCCGGCGATCGCGGTTGCGATCCAGAACGCGTTGGGCCAGCTGTCGGGCACCAGATAGGGCGCGGTGTGACCGAGCCCGCCGAGCGTTGTCATCAGGCCGCAGGTGAGACCACGCAGCCAGGGCGAACCGCGGCCGGTGAGCGAGCCGTCGTCGGACAGCGCTTCGGCGAATCCCATGCTGATGCCGGCGCCGATCGAGGCGGCGAGGCCGACCAGGAACGCTTGCCAGTTCTGATGCGTGGCGAAGGCGGCCGCGAACAGCGGCGCCAAAGTCGAGACCGATCCGTCCATCAGGCCGGCGAGGCCCGGCTGCACATATTGCAGCACGAACATGCGGCGGTTGGTGCGGTCTTCCTCGGCGCGCACGTCGGAGCTCAGGATCTGGTCCGTCAGCTTCGCGGCGGTCTCTTCGTGGCCTTTCTCGGCTTCGGCGAGATCGCCGAGCAAACGGCGCACCCCGACATCCTGCGCCTGTTCGGCGGCCTTCACGTAGAAGCGCTCGGCCTGCATTTCCATGGTCTCGACCTCCCTGCGGATGGTGTCGAGCGGCAGGTTCTTGGTGAGCCAGACCGGGCGGCGGCGCAGGAAGCCCTTGACGTCCTCGCGGCGGATTGGGGGCAGATGTGGACCGAAGCGCTGCTCGTACAATTCCAGCAGCATGTGGCGATGTCCGCGCTCTTCCTCGGCCATCTGCTCGAAGATCTTGGCTGAGTCGGGATAACGCTCCTTCAGGTCCTCGGCGAAGGACATGTAGATGCGGCTGTCCTCCTCCTCCGAGGAAATCGCGACCGCCAGCACCTCGCGCTCGGTCAGATCGGCAAAATTCTTCACGACGGCCCTTGTCTATAATTTAGAATGGTTCTAAATTATATAGAGCGCTGGGGTTCCCGGGTCAAATCAGCCGGTGCTGGCCTTGGCGAGGAAGTCGAGCAGCAACCGGCTGACCTCGGCCGGCTGTTCCTGCTGCACCCAATGGCCGGCGCCGTCGACGAGATGGCAGCCGATCATGTTGGTGCAGGCGCTGGCCTGCATGGCTTCGAGCACGCCGGGGCGCTGATAGATGCCCCAGTCCTGCCTGCCGGCGATGAAGCAGGAGGGCACGTCGATGGTCCGGCCGCTGAACAGCTGAAGCTCGGCGTTGAAATCGCCCGAGGTGCCGCAGCGATACCATTGCAGGCCGCCCTGGAATCCGGTGCGGCCATATTCGGCGCTGTAATAGGCGAGCTCGTCGTCGGGCAGCCATTGATTGGCGGCGATGGCGGCCGGCGACGGCATCTCCTTCGCCACCGTCTCCGCCATCGTCTCGCCAGCGTCCATCACATAGTAAGTCGGCAATTTTGCCAGCTCGCGCGCCGACCATGATTCAAGCGGAGTGGGCTTGTTGTCGGCCCAATCCGCGCTCTTGTGATGGTAGTAGGCGCGCAGGAAATCATGCACGCCCTGCGGCGCGCGCTGCATGTCGGCATTGGCCGGGCGCGTCGAGTAGTACCATTGGTAGTGCTTTCGCGGGCGCGGCAGGGCCGCGAGTCCGCGATGCACGGGATCGACGTCCTGCGGCTTCGCCGCCGCGTCCGCGGTGTCGAAGGGCAGGCGCGGCGCTCCGCCGAACGGCGCGCTCATCATCACCACCGAGCGGAACACATCCGGCCGCATCAGCGCGCACCAGGCTGCGACCGGGCTGCCGAAATCGTGTCCGACCACGTCGACCTGCCGGTAGCCGAACGCCGACACCAGCCCGAGCGCATCGCGGACCAGGTTGAAGAATCGGAACGGCGCGAGATCGCCATCGTAATCCGCGCTCCATCCCGTGGTCCGGCCGTAGCCGCGCTGGTCCGGTGCGATCACGTGATAGCCGGCGGCGGCCAGCACCGGCATTACCTTGCGCCAGGAGAAGGCGAGCTCCGGAAAGCCGTGCAGCAACAGGATGCAGGGCCGGCCCTTGGTCTCGAAGCCGGCCTCAAGCACATGCATGCGCAAGCCGTTGATGCCATCGACATAGCGCGAGCGAATTCCGGCGGGCAGGGGGATGTCGGGGAGCGTTGTCATCGTTTTCTCCACTCGGGTGGAATCGTAGGGTGGGCAAAGGCGCGCGCTTCGCGCGCCGTGCCCACCATTCTTTAACGCGTCTGGCATGGTGGGCACGCTTCGCTTTGCCCACCCTACGATTGCGGCGCGCTACACCGCCGCGCAGACGAACCCGCTGCCCTTGCGTTTGATCTTCCCCACCGACGGTGACGGGAAATGCGCCGTGCAGCACAGCGTGTCGGTGTCGCAATAGCGCTCGAGGAAGCTGCGGCGCGTGGAGGCCGCCTGCGCCGGGTCGGTGTCGAACTTCACCGACATCTCCGGATAGAGCGTCTGGATCGGCGAATGCATGAGATCGCCGGAGAACACGGCGTCATCCTTGCCGCGGCCGAAAGTGAAGGCGACGTGGCCGGGGGTGTGGCCCGGCGTCGGCAGGATGCGGACGTGATCGCCGATCTGGTGATCATTGCCGACGATCTCGTGACGCTTCGCTTCAACCACCGGCAAGACGCTGTCCACGAAGGGCGGCACCGCCGCCTTCGCGTTCTGAGCCGACCAATGGTCGAACTCCTGCTTGGCGAAGACGTAGCGCGCCTTGGGGAAGGTCGGCACCCAGCGGCCGTTCTCCAGCCGCGTATTCCAGCCGACGTGATCGACATGCAGATGCGTGCACATCACGAAGTCGATGTCGTCAACGGAGAAGCCGGCGCCGGCCAGCCCGCGCAGATAGGTGTCGTCGGTCTTCATGTTCCACTTCGGCCGCGGCCGCGGCTTGTCATTGCCGATGCAGCTGTCGACCAGGATGGTATGGTGCGGCGTCTTGATCACATAGGATTGGAAGCACAGGATCAGGACATCCTGCTCGTCCAGCGCCTTCGCCTGGCGCATCCAGGCGCGGTTCTCGGCCAGCACCTCCGGCGTCAGGCCGGGCAAGAGCTCCAGCGCCGGCAGGAAGGTTGTCTCCTGCTCGATGACGCGATGGATGGTGAGATCGCCGACCGAGAACTTCAGACTCATGACAACACTCCGCGCGTTACGCCGCCGGCGGCACCGAGATTTTCACCGAGGGCCGCTCCAGCATCTTCTGGTGGAAGGCGTCGAGCTTCGGATAGGCCTTGCGCCAGCCGCAATCGGCGAAGCGGAAGTCGGCATAGCCGAGCACGCAGACGAGGCCGATCTGCGAGATGTCGAACGGCCCGTCCAGCACATCCGGCATGTTCTCGAAGCGCGCCATGCCGGTCCAGGCCCGGTTCCAGTGGTCGTCCGACCACGCCTGCCATTGCAGGCCCTGCGGCCGCACCATCTTCTCGTAGCGGCACAGCAGCATGGAATCGAGCATGCCGTTGATCAGCGAGTGGTTGGTCTTGGCCTTCCAGCGCTGCGGACCGTAATCCGGGATCAGGCTGCCGCCTGCCAGTTCGTTGAGATATTCGACGATGACGTAGGAATCCAGGATCACGTCGCCGTCATTGGTGATCAGCACCGGCAGCTTCTTCAGCGGCGTGATGCGCGAATAGTCCTCATTGGCCGTGCCCGGCGCGACGGTTGCGGGCGTCAGCTCGATCTTGTCGATCAGCCCGAGCTCGATCGCGGCGATGCGCACCTTGCGGGCGAAGGGCGAGGCGGCGGAGAAGGAGAGTTTCATTGCTGGGTCCTTGCTGTCATTCCGGGGCGATGCGAAGCATCGAACCCGGAATCTCGAGATTCCGGGTCTGGCGCTCACGCGCCATCCCGGAATGACAAAGGGTGCGGTTGCGGCTTACGCCGCGATGATCTCCTGGCGCTGCTCGCCGAGGCCTTCGATGCCGAGGGTGACGACGTCGCCGACATTGAGGAAGGTCGGCGGCTTCATGCCGAGGCCGACGCCGGGCGGCGTGCCCGTGGTGATGATGTCGCCCGGCAGCAGCGTCATGAACTGCGAGACATAGGAGATGCACTTCGCCATCGAGAAGATCATGGTCTTGGTCGAGCCGGTCTGGCGGCGCTGGCCGTTGACGTCGAGCCACATCGACAGGTTCTGCACGTCCTTGATCTCGTCCTTGGTCGCGAGCCAGGGCCCGACCGGGCCAAAGGTGTCGTGCGACTTGCCCTTGGTCCACTGACCCAGGCGCTCGGTCTGGAAGTTGCGCTCGGAGACGTCGTTGCAGACGCAATAGCCGGCGACGTAGTTCAGGGCGTCAGCTTCCGAGATGTATTTGGCGCGGGTGCCGATGATCGCGGCGATCTCGACCTCCCAGTCGAGCTTGGTCGAGCCGCGCGGCTTCTCGACCGCGTCGTTCGGGCCGGACAGCGAGGTGTTCGCCTTCATGAAGATGATCGGCTCGGTCGGGATCGCGGCGCCCGTTTCCTTGGCGTGGTCGCTGTAGTTGAGGCCGATGGCGACGAATTTCGAGATGCCGGTGACGGGCGCGCCGAACCGCGGCTTGCCGGAGACGGCCGGCAGGGAGGCGGGGTCGAGGGCCGCCAGCTTCTTCAGCGAGTCAGGCGAATAGGCCTCGCCGGTCAGGTCCTTCACATGCGCCGACAGGTCGCGCAACTGGCCGGATTTGTCGATCAGGCCGGGCTTTTCCGCACCCTTTTCGCCGTAACGAACAAGCTTCATTCTCGTTTCTCCCTGGAGATGGACCGATCGGTTGAATAGCTTCATGGAACAGGGCGGCGGGAAATTCAACCGCTCAAACAGGGGCGCATTGCAGCCCTTCCTTCGTAGGGTGGGTTAGCCCTCGGATGCGCGACGCGCAGTCCAAAGGCGTAACCCACCTCTTTTGCTTCCGCGAGGCAGACGATGGTGGATTACGCTTCGCTCATTCACCCTACGATTGCAACGCCACAAACCTGAACGCATCCCCATCCCGCCTGATATGCCCGGCGGAAAAATGGCCGCCGATCACCAGTGTCGGCGTGTCGGCAAAGCGGGCGAACAATTCGCGCCGCGTCGCGGCCGATTGCGCCTGGTCGGAATCCACCGTCGAGGACCAGTCGAGATGCGCCATCTGGCAGGGGTGATGGGCAACGTCGCCGGTGAGCAGCGCCTGTTCGCCGTCCGACTGGATCAGGACGCTGATATGGCCAGGGCTGTGGCCCGGGGTCGGGATCAAGCTGATCTCCTCGCACAGCCGGTGGTCGCTGGGGATCAGGTCGGCGCGGCCGGCATCGACGACCGGCTTCACGGAATCGTCGAACACGGCCTGCTTGTCCGGCTCGGTCGAATGGTCGCGCCAGTGCTCGTATTCGGTCCTGCCGAACACATAGCGCGCGTTGGGGAAGGTCGGCACCCATTGGCCGTCGACGAGCCTGGTATTCCAGCCGACATGGTCGACATGGAGATGCGTGCACAGCACGGTGTCGACGCTGTCGGGGGCAAAACCCGCGGCCGTCATCATCTCAGGGAACGGCGTGGTGCGGTTATTCCAGATCGGGATGTTGCGGCCCTGCTTGTCGTTGCCCAGCCCGGTGTCGACCACGATGCGCCGGCCAGGGGGCTTCACCAGCAGCGAATGGATCGACATTTTCAGCCGGCCTTCCCTGGTCGCAAAATGCGGGATCAGCCAGGGCAGCTTCTGAATCGCGTCGTTGCTCGCCTGCGGCAGGATGAAGCGGGTCGAGCCGACCGTCTCCAATTCCACGACCCTGGTGATCTCGACCCTGC
Source organism: Bradyrhizobium sp. P5_C12 (assembly GCF_054049735.1). Lineage (NCBI taxonomy): Bacteria > Pseudomonadati > Pseudomonadota > Alphaproteobacteria > Hyphomicrobiales > Nitrobacteraceae > Bradyrhizobium > Bradyrhizobium sp. P5_C12. The sequence continues at coordinate 6,806 of NZ_JBFULU010000058.1, read as the reverse complement.
CGATCGTCCACCGCATGCGGCGTATCCCATGTTCTTGCTTTGCGCCTCGCGGTCATTCCGGGGCGATGCGCAAGCATCGAACCCGGAATCTCGAGATCGTTGTGTGAGATTCCGGGTTCGCGACTACGTCGCGCCCCGGAATGACGAGAGAGGACGCTTTGGCGCCGAAACATGCGGGTTTCCGCCATCCAGCGCAATGGATCATCTGGCGCGATGCGGCGTTATCGCGGGAACCCAAAACACTCCGAGAGACACTCTAAAAGACACGCCGAAAGGGAAGCCATGCCAGAGCTCGCAATTTCCGCCGAGAAGGTGGCCTTCATCATCGAGAAGGCGCGCGAATTCGACGTCAAGGAGGCGGATGTCGATCCGGACTCCGGCTCGAACCCGACCGATGACGATGCGGTCGATGTGTTGGAGGATGATGGCTCCGACCCGGTCGCCAACGAGCTGGGAAGCTTCATCATCGCCCTGAACGAGGACGAGCAGCTCGACCTCGTCGCGCTGACCTGGCTCGGACGCGGCGACGGCACGATCGATGATTGGGACGATTTGCGCGCCCGCGCCGTGGAGGCGCGGGCCGAGTATCGCAGCGCCCGCCGGGAAACGGTGCACTATCTGCTCGGAGAGCCGATGCTGGGCGATCTGCTGGCAGACGGGCTCGCGGCGTTCGGCATCGACTGGACCGACGAGCGGCTCACCGCCGATTCCTCCGATCCCAGCGAGCGGGATGAGGATGAGCCGACGAAGCAGCGGTGAGGGGCTTACCTCGCCCCGCTTGCGGGGAGAGGTCGCGAAGCGCCGGGTGAGGGGGAGTCTCCGCGAGTCCGATTGCCACTGTCTTTGCCGAAACGGCCCCTCACCCCGACCCTGTCCCCGTAAGAACGGGGCGAGGGAGTGCATCTGCGATCGTGGCTACAGCGTGCCCGGGAAGGCGCCGCCGTCGAGCAGGATGTTCTGTCCCGTGATGAAGCCGGCCTTGGCGCCGCACAGGAAAGCGCAGGCATAGCCGAACTCGTCGGGCTGGCCGAAGCGGCCGGCGGGGTTGAGCTTGGCGCGCTCGGCCAGGATCTGCTCGGGCGTTGTGCCGCGCTTGTCGGCCTCGGCCTTGGCGGTGCCGGTCAGACGGTCGGTCTCGAACGGGCCCGGCAGCAGGCCGTTGATGGTGACGTTGTTGATCACGGTCTTGCGCGACAGGCCGGCGATGAAGCCGGTGAGGCCGGCGCGCGCGCCGTTGGAGAGGCCGAGGATGTCGATCGGCGCCTTCACCGCGGCCGAGGTGATGTTGACGATGCGGCCGAACTTGCGCGCCATCATGCCGTCGACGGTCGCCTTGATCAGCTCGATCGGGGTCAGCATGTTGGCGTCGATCGCCTTGATCCAGTCGTCGCGGGTCCAGTTGCGGAAATCGCCGGGCGGCGGGCCGCCGGCATTGTTGATCAGGATGTCCGGCTCGGGGCAGGCCTTCAGCACGGCCTCGCGGCCCGCCGGCGTCGTGATGTCACCGACGATCTCGGTCACCGTCACGCCCGGATAGGCCTTCCGGATCTCGTCGGCCGTCTTCTTCAGGGCCTCGGCGCCGCGCGCGGTCAAGGTGACATGAACGCCTGCATCTGCAAGCGAGATGGCGCAGGCGCGGCCGAGGCCCTTGCTGGATGCGCAGACGATGGCGCGGCGACCTTTGATCCCAAGATCCACTGTTTCACTCCCGTAATGTCAGGCAGGTTTTAAGACGGCGCCACTCTAGCCAATCGTGGTGGCGCTGATAAGGGACGGGCTCGCATCAAAATGCATGCGCGCTTGCGCTGCGATGCAAATGCGCCTGATCAGATGCGCCGCTCCTGCTTGATGCGGTCGATCGCGGACGCGGCCTCCGGCGGCAGCGACTTGAAGCCCATCTGGCCGACCGCCGAGAACAGCGGCCGCAGATGTGAGCCGGCAAGGAAAGGCGGCTGGCGGTTCGTCGGCACGATCTGGTCGAACACCAGCACCAGCGTGGTGGCGACGAGGCCGACCCTGATGGCGCCGAGCGCGGCGCCGCCGAGGCGGTCACCGATGCCGGCCTCGCCGATGGTGTCGTTCAGCGCGACGCGGCCGATATGTCCGAACAACATGCCGACGACCACGAAGATGCCGAAGAACCAGATCCAGTTCTGCAGCAGCGGCGCGTTCGGATTGGCTGCGAGCTGCGGCGCAATCAGCGGCATCAGCGCGATCGCGATCGGCGCGGCGATGAGATAGGCGAGGATGGTCATGGCGCTGCGGAGCAGGCCGGTCCGGAAACCGAACCCGACCGCGACCGCGAGCGCCGCATAGACCGCGAGATCGAAACTGTTCATTGCGAGAGCCCTGCCATGGAACGAATGAACGCCCGACCGATCATTCCGGTTTCAGACCGCTAAAATCGTCTGTATTGATGGGCTCCAAAAGCGCGGGAACACGTCCAGGGAAAGCGTCATGTCAGACCTATTCGACGTCAGTAAAGAAACCATCCTCGTCACCGGCGCGAGCCAGGGGCTGGGGCGGCAATTTGCCCGGGTTTTGGCGGCGCATGGCGCAGCGGTCGCGCTCGCGGCACGGCAAACGGACAAATTGAAGAATCTGGAACTGGAAATCCGCGGCAGGGGCGGGCGCGCCGCCGCGGTCGCGCTCGACGTCACCGACACCGCCTCGATCGCCAAGGCCGTCGACGCCGCGGAAGCCGCGCTCGGTCCGATCACGGTGCTGATCAACAATGCCGGCATCGCCGTCGAAAAGCTCGCGACCGAGCAGACCGAGGCGGACTGGGACGCGGTGATCGGCGCCAATCTCAAGGGCGCCTATTTCCTGGCGACCGAGATCGCCCGCCGCATGATCGCGCGCAAGCAGGACGGCAACATCGTCAACATCGCTTCCGTGCTCGGCACCGGCGTGTTGAAGGCGGTGTCGCCTTACGCGATCTCCAAGGCCGGCATCATCCAGGCGACCAAGGCGATGGCGCTGGAACTCGCGGGGCAGAACATCCGCATCAACGCGCTGGCGCCCGGCTATATCGACACCGAGATGAACCACGCGTTCTGGTCGACGCCAGCAGGCGAGCGATTGGCAAAACGCATCCCCCAGCGCCGCGTCGGCGCCGAGTCCGATCTCGACGGCGCCATCCTGCTGCTGGCCTCAAAGGCGTCGCGGTACATGACGGGGAGCGTGGTGACGGTGGATGGCGGGTTCTTGTTGAACTAACCACCGCCGTCGTAGTCGGAAAGCGAACTTTCCCCCCAACGTCGTCCCGGCGAAGGCCGGGACCCATAACCACAGGATCGCGTTTGGCGAAGACTCGTGGTTGCCAGCCTCGTACCACAACTTCTCCCTGTGGTTATGGGTCCCGGCCTTCGCCGGGACGACCCCGTTGAGGGACCGGCGCCTAACTCGCCCGCATCTCCGCACCTATCATATCCGCCGCCTTCTCCCCGATCATGATGGTCGGCGCATTGGTGTTGCCGCCGATCAGCGTCGGCATGATCGAGGCGTCGACGACGCGCAGGCGGTCCATGCCGTGCACCTTCAACGCCGGATCGACCACGGCCATCGCGTCCGTGCCCATCTTGCAGGTGCCGACGGGGTGATAGACGGTGTCGACGCGATCACGCAGGATGGCGCGGATGTCGTCGTCCGTTCTCACATCGGACGTGAACATGTCCTTCTTCTGCAACGCCCGCAGCGCCGGCGTCTCCATCAGCCGTCGCGTGGTCTTGAAACCCGCGACCATCGTCTCGAGATCCTCCGCCTCGCCCAAGAAGTTCGGATCGATCATGGGGGCAGCGAGCGGATCGGCGCTCTTCAGCCAGACGCTGCCGCGGCTCTTCGGTCGCAACAGGCAGACATGGCATGAGAAGCCCGCTTCCTTATGCTTCTTGCGGCCGTGGTCGTCGAGCATCGCGATGACGAAGTGGAGCTGGATGTCGGGCACGTCGAGGTGGGCCTGCGTCTTCAGGAAGCCGCCACACTCGGCGAAATTGGTGGTCATCAGGCCGCGCCGCTCGCGGCGGTAGCGCTGGATGGCGCGCAGCAGGGATGGCAGCCGGCCGAGCGATGAATGAACGAAGTGCGGATAGTCGGAAGCGTAGACGAACACGAAGTCCGGATGGTCCTGCAGATTGCGCCCGACGCCGGGCAAATGATGCACGACGCCGATGCCGTGCGCGGCAAGCGCATCGCCGTCGCCGACGCCCGACAGCATCAGCAACTGCGGTGACTGGAAGGCGCCGGAGGCGAGGATCACCTCGCGGCGGGCGCGCAGCTGCTTCTTCTGCTTGCCCTGCACATATTCGATGCCGACCGCGCGCTTGCCCTCGAACAAAATGCGCGTGGCATGCGCGCCCGTCTCGACGCGCAGGTTCGCCCGCTTGCCCATGTGGGGATCCACATAGGCGCGCGCCGCGCTCCAGCGCTCGCCATTGTGCTGCGTCACCTGGTAGCTGCCGAGCCCTTCATGGTCCTCTTCATTGAAGTCCTCGCGAATGCGGAACTGCGCCTCGCGCGCGGCCTGGTGGAAGACGTCATGGATCGGATTGTCCGAGCGCAGTCTGTTGACATGCAGCGGGCCGCCCTTGCCATGATACGCGCCGTCGAAATCGGTGTTGTTCTCCGAGCGCTTGAAGTAGGGCAGCACGTCGGTGTACGACCAGCCGGCATTGCCGAGCGAGGCCCAGTGGTCGTAGTCGGCGCGATGGCCGCGGATATAGACCATGGCGTTGATCGCCGAGGAGCCGCCGAGGCCCTTGCCGCGCGGCTGATAGCCGATACGGCCGTTCAATCCCTTCTGCGGCACGGTATCGAAAGCCCAGTTGGCCGCGCTGTAAGGCAAAGCGAGTCCGAATGGCGTGGTGATCCGCCAATTGTCGTTCCGTCCACCCGCATCGAGCAGCGCCACCGATGTCGCCGCATCCTCCGACAGCCGGCCCGCGACGGTGCAGCCGCCAGAGCCCGCGCCCACGACGACGAAGTCGAATGTGTCCGTCAATGTTGTTTTCCCCCGTTATTGTCATTCCGGGGCGCGCGCAGCGCGAACCCGGAATCTCGAGGCTCCCGGTTCGCTTCGCGCCCCGGAACGACCACCCCTACGACATGAACCGCATCAGCTTCTCGAGCCGCGCGATCTTGCCGCCATAGGGCGGATAGAGGTCGGCGAGGCGGTTGAATTTCGAGCGGTAGAACACCGGCTTCAGCTTGCTGAACGTGCGAAAGCCCCATTCGCCGTGATAGGCGCCGGTGCCGGATGCGCCGACGCCGCCCATCGGCTGGTTGATTTGCGTGAAGTGGAACAGGCAGTCGTTGACGGTGACGCCGCCGGAGACGGTGCGCGACAGCACCTCGTCGCGCGCGGTTCGGTCCTTGCCGAACCAGTACAGCGCCAGCGGCCGGTCGCGGGCGTTGACGAAGGCGATCGCGTCAGCCGGATCGCGATAGCCCAGCACCGGCAGCACGGGGCCGAAGATCTCCTCCTGCATCACCGCCATGGCTTCGGTCGCGCCGACGATCAGCGTCGGCGGGAATTTGCGGTGCGCCTTCCAGTTCGGGTCGTCGGGCCTTGCCGGTTGCAGGATCTTTGCGCCGCGCTCTGCGGCGTCCGCGACGAGACCTTCGAGCCGCGCGTAGTGCCGGTCGGAGATCACCGAGGTGTAGTCCTTGTTGGCGGGATCGGTGCCGAACATGCGCCGCATCTGCGCGCGCACCTTCTCGGCGAAGGCCTGCAACGAGCGCTCCGGCACCAGCACATAATCCGGCGCGATGCAGGTCTGCCCGGCATTGAGCAGCTTGCCGTAGGCGATGCGCTCGGCCGCCTCTTCGAGATCGGCGGAGGCGTCGATGATCGCCGGCGACTTGCCGCCGAGCTCGAGCGTCACCGGCGTCAAATTGCGCCCCGCCGCCTCCGCGACCAGCCGGCCGACCCGGGTCGAGCCGGTGAACACCAGATGATCGAACGGCAGGCTCGCGAAAGCCTTTGCGATCTCGTCCTCGACGCCGGTGACCAGCAGTTCGCTGGCATCGAACCTCTCGGCGATGGCCTGCTTCAGCAACGCCGAGAAGTGCGGCACGAGTTCGCTCGGCTTGATGATGATGCGGTTGCCGGCGGCGATGGCGCCGATCGCGGGCGCGAGCGTGAGCTGGAGCGGATAATTCCAGGGCGCGATGATGCCGACGACGCCGAGCGGCTGCGGCATCAGCCGGTTGCGCGCGGGCAGGAATTGCAGCGCGGTCGCCACCCGCTGCGGCGCCATCCAGCTCTTCAGATGTTTGCTGGCGTGCCGGATCTCGGAGAACAGCAGCATGGTCTCGGCGATGGTGGTCTCGACCGCCGAGCGGTGGCCGAAATCGGCCGAGATCGCCTGCCGGAAGCGCTCCTCATTGTCGGCGACGATGGCGCGCAGGCGCGCCAGCCGGTCGAGCCGCTCGGCGAGAGTCGGCGCCGGCTCGGCCCGCGACCGCGCGACCATGGCACGAAAGGAATCCTCCAGGGCCAGCTGCGCGGCGCTCGCCGGGGATCGATCCAAGGGGCGGTCCAAGGCGCGGTCCAGGAATCGGTCCGAGAAGCGGTCCAGGCCGTTCTCCCCTGACATGGCATTTCCCTTCGCTTTGTTGCCGCAAGCTGGCCCTTTGCGGAACTTCTGGCAAGAGCGCGCCAAACCGGCCGGAATTCGGTCCATCGCCCTGTCATAAAGTCGAAAAAAACGTCCCCGCAGCCCTTTCCAAAGGCAGCCCGGGTTGGTACATACTCGAAAAAAACGTCCCCGCAGCCCTTTCCAAAGGCAGCCCGGGTTGGTACATAC
>NZ_JBFULU010000057.1:0-41428 GCF_054049735.1 Bradyrhizobium sp. P5_C12 | reverse complement strand
CCGCACAGCAGCATACAGGTGTAGCCAATCACTCGGCCTTCCCTGCGCAGTGGGTTGACGGCTTATGCCGTGCTCTCCCGGGAGCCGAGTTCGTTCTGGCCTCCCTCGCCCCGCGAATTGACGATGCCGTCCGCCCGGTTGGGCTCGCGAACACCTCCACGACAGGCTTGACCGTAGCAACGACGGCCAGGACCACACGGTTTTGCCGTACGCGCGGCCCGCTTGCTCGCCGCATTATCTCCCGGCGTTGTCGACGTTGCCGGAAGAATGCTGGCGAGACGAACCTTTCAGCGCCGCTCATCCGCACGCGGTTTCGGGCTCACAGGGACTACCCGCCCTGCCCGCACCTTTTCGTGCCGACGCTGCCGCGTCCACCGCAAGCCCAGCTCGCGACACATGACGACACAAGATCGCCCCTCAAGGTCAAGCCGGGATGGACGATACATACGCCATTTCCGAATTTCGGTAAAGTGGAATATTTTTGCGCAAGGAGATTGACAGCCTCGCGGGTGTTTTGCCCGTCGGGCACCCGTAGCCTGGATGGAGCGCAGCGCAATCCGGGAGCGGCGCCGCGCGGAAGGAGCGGCCCCGGATTACGCTGCGCTCCATCCGGGCTACGGGAAATACCGGCGTTGCCTTGTATGCATTATCCCAGTTGCCATCGCCGGGCACTTCGCTTTAGATGCCGCCAACCCGCCCTCGGGCCCACGGCCGGGCGCAAAAAATCACATGACATTTCCACGGGACGAAACATGGCGCGTAACATATTGATTCTCGGTGCTTCCTACGGCTCCCTGCTGGGCACGAAGCTGCTGATGGCCGGGCATAACGTCACCCTGGTCTGCCGCGCCAAGACCGCGGAGCTGATCAATCGCGACGGTACCGAGGTGCGCATCAAGTTGCGCGACGAGGCGGTGCATCGCGCGATCTTCTCGCGCGACCTGCCCGGCAAGCTCGACGCGGTGACGCCCGCCGATGTCGACGTCTCCCGTTACGACATGGTCGGCCTTGCGATGCAGGAGCCGCAATACACCAACCACACGGTCCGCGTTCTCATGGTCAGGATCGCCGCGGCGAAGCTGCCGTGTCTGTCGATCATGAACATACCGCCACTGCCGTATCTGAAGCGGATTCCGTCGCTCGCGGACATGGATCTCGAGGAGGCCTACACCAATGCGCAGGTGTGGGAGCGGTTCGAGCCGGGGCTGGTGACGCTGTGCTCGCCCGACCCGCAGGCGTTTCGTCCGCCGGAAGAGGCCGCCAACGTGCTGCATGTCGGCCTGCCCACGAACTTCAAGGCGTCGGCCTTCGCCGACGACAAGCACAACAAGGTGCTGCGCGAGCTCGAGGCCGACATCGACGCGGTGACGCTCGACGGCCACGACGTGCCGGTGAAGCTGAAGGTGTTCGATTCGCTGTTCGTGCCGCTGGCGAAATGGTCGATGCTGCTGACCGGCAACTACCGCTGCATCACGCCGCACGAGCCGCAGTCGATTCGCGACGCGGTGCACGGCGATCTCAGGCGCTCGCAGACGATTTACGACCATGTCGACGCCATCGCCCGCCGGCTCGGCGCCGATCCGCAGGACCAGGTGCCGTTCGCGAAATACGCCAAGGCCGCCGAAAGCCTGCTCAAGCCGTCATCGGCGGCGCGCGCGGTCGCAAGCGGCGCCCCCTTCATCGAGCGCGTCGACCTCCTGGTCAAGCTGATCTCGCATCAGCTCGGCGCGCCGAATGCCGAGATCGACCGCACGGTCGAGACCGTGGATCAGAAGCTGAACGAGAAGATCGTGCAGGGCGGATCCGGCGCGCAGTAACAGCGCCGCGCCTTCTCTCGCGGTCGGCCGGCGAAGCGTCGGCGCTCACGCGCTCAGGAATGGTTGAAGCCAAATCATGCCGGTCACGGCGACGAGCGTGACCGCGCCGGTGCGCGTGTCGAACTGTCCTCACCAAAGCAGTCCAGCGCACGGTTCCGCGTGTGGCGCAAAATCAACTCGGCGCTGCATGTCCCAGATCACGCAATCGTGTCGCCCGTGCATTGCGCCTGCGCTCAACCGCAAACATCACACCTGCGTGAGACTGATGCATGCTGCTCGTCGTGTTTCCACGCGACGCGCCGTCAAAATGAGTTGTTTCCACCTGAAATGAGGCGAATTGCTCCGCGCTGCGCGTGCGAATGATCTCTCGCGCCTCACGTGTGATCCTTCATTTGCGCAAACGTTGCATGCGCGCGCGACGGGCGCGGCTTCTTGTCTGGCGAACGGAGAGATGAGCAACATAGCTTTCTCAGTTAGGTGTCCGCAAACCGTTCGCCGATCGCTCGTTCGGCGCTGGTCGCGATGCCCGGCCGATGGAACCGGACCAGAAGACCAAGAACAACAAAATGGATCAGGCGATGTTGAGCGTCGTCCGCGCCGTCGAGGCAGGCGCGACGACGATAAAGGGCGTGATCGACGCTACGGGACTGTCCCGGCTCAAGATCGAGCGCGCCTTGAATGCGCTGGAGAAGCAGAAGCTGCTGGTTCGCGATGGCCAGGGCTTCAAGGCCACAGGTCTGCCGAAGACGGCGCGACCGGCACGGCAGTGCGGATCGTGCAACGCCTGCTGCGATATCCTCGAGGTGGCCGACGTCGAAAAGCCGGTGAACCAGCTCTGCAAGCATTGGCAGGCCGGCACGGGATGCACCATCTATGAACGCCGTCCCCAGATGTGCCGATCTTTCGTCTGCGCCTGGCTCCAGGGCCATCTCGACGACGACTGGTTTCCCGAGAAATCGGGCATCGTGGTGCATTTCAGCCAGGATGCCGTCAACGTGACGGTCGATGACGATTGTCCCGACCGCTGGCGCGAGGAGCCGTATTTCAGCAAGCTCGCCGAATGGTCGCTGAACGGCATCAGGCGAATCGGAAACCGCGGTTACGCAACCCTCGTCGTCTCCGGCGCCGATCGGTTCCTGATGCTCGGACGGACCATCGTCCCCGATCCGACACCGTTCGGAACGGCGTTCCTGCCGGTTGCGGCCGACACCTTCCGGTTCTGGAAGGCAAAGTCGCAGGAGCACTTGCAACGGCTGCACGAGCGCATCGCCGAGATCGAGCGGATCAGGCAGGAATTCGGGTCCTGCGCGATCCCCGATGACGCGGACGACGACCCTTACCCGCCCTATCGACCCGCTCTTCTCGAATTGTCGAATCACGCCTGAACGCCGCCGTGGGCAACACGGCATGATTCGTCCCATGCCGCTCGACGCGCCCCGGTCGGGTTGGTAAGCCCCTGTCCGCGAATGAAGGGGACTTGAGTCGGGGACATGACGGTTGCGATCGAGATGGGGCAGACCACGGCCGGCGCCGCGGCGGCCATAGACCTCGAGGAGCTCTTGGCGACCCGTCTCCTGGTGCAGGGCAATTCGGGCTCCGGCAAGTCGCATCTGCTGCGGCGACTGCTGGAACAGAGCGCACCCTGGGTGCAGCAGGCCATCATCGACCCCGAAGGCGATTTCGTCACGCTGGCGGAGCATTTCGGCCATCTCGTGATCGAGGCCGAGGATCACACCGAGCGCGGCCTTCAGGTCGCGGGCGAGCGCGCGCGGCTGCATCGCGTCTCCACCGTGCTCAATCTCGAAGGGCTTGATGCCGAGAACCAGATGCGGCGCGCGGCGGCCTTTCTCGGCGGTCTCTTCGACGTCGACCGTGACCACTGGTATCCGATGCTGGTCGTGGTGGACGAGGCGCAGCTGTTCGCGCCGGCGGTCGCCGGCGAGGTCTCGGACGAAGCGCGCAAACTCTCGCTCGGCGCGATGACCAATCTGATGTGCCGCGGCCGCAAACGTGGCCTCGCCGGCATCATCGCGACCCAGCGGCTGGCGAAGCTCGCCAAGAACGTCGCGGCGGAAGCTTCAAACTTCCTGATGGGCCGGACCTTCCTCGACATCGACATGGCGCGCGCCGCCGACCTGCTCGGCATGGAGCGGCGGCAGGCCGAATCCTTTCGCGATCTCGAGCGCGGACAATTCATGGCGCTCGGCCCCGCGCTGTCGCGACGCCCCCTGCGTTTGCATATCGGCCCGACCGATACCCACGCGCGCAATTCCACGCCGCGGCTGATGCCGATGCCGGAGGCCGCACTCGAGGATATGCGCGCCGTGATCCTGGCCGCGCCGCCGCCTGACGCCAGCCGGCCACAGCGCCGGCCGGCGCCGGATCTGCTCGAGCARCTCAGGGCCGCGAAATTGGCCGCGCCGGAGATCCGGCCCGAAGCGATCGAGCTGCCGGTCAGCGCCGAGGAGCTGGCGGAACGGCGCGAGCGCGTCGACAAGACCTTGCGCGCCGTGCTCGCCGCGCCCGATGCGGGTTTCCGCGCGGTCGGCGTGCTCTACCAGGAGTTCGTGGTCCGCTGCCGTATCGAGGGCCTTGGCGCGGCTGTGCCCGATCTCAACGAATTCCGCCGCATGCTGATGCACGCGCGGGCCGGACTCGGCGCCGACATCGCCGACGACGACGCCTGGCAGGAGGTCTCGCTGCGCGCCTCGATCCTGCCCGACGACATGCAGGGCGTATTCATGATGATTGCGCGCGCGGCCAAGGAAGGCTGGCCCTGCCCCGGCGATGCCGCGATCGCGCGGGCCTACGGCTCGCACTCGCTGCGCCGGGCGCAACGCCTGCTCAGCTACATGGAGGAGCAGGGCCTCATCGTCTGCCAGCTCGATGGCGCCGGCCGCAGGTTCGTGACGCTGGTCGAGCTGGCCTGGGCGACCGCGCCCGGCGATCCCAATGCCGACGATCTGCCGGCGGAGCCGGCAAGCAGCACGGCGTCTGCTTAAGCTGCATTGCAGCCACCAAGAAGGTGCGCTCCCTCTCCCGCTTGCGGGAGAAGTTACGGAACCCACGGCGCTGGAACGGAGCAGCACGAAGGCCGAGAGCGTCGTCAGCGCGACGCAAGCTCATGCCACCTCGGTCGCATCGACACCCCGGAGCATATCCGGCGCGCGCTGCCGATCGTCCGCAAACATGCGGCGGTAGAGCACAGCGGAGACGAGCCAGGCGACCACGAACATCGCGATCACGGCGAAGCCGACATTCGCAAGCGATTGATTGAGGCCATCGACCAGCGTCCACATGCCGCCGGACAGGCCGAGACGGGCGCCGAGCAGCCCAAGCGCCTCGATGCCGCCGATGAAAAGCGCGACCGCGACGGAGGCGCCGGTGATGGTGAGGTTGTACCAGAGCTTTCTGAGGGGATCGACGAAAGCCCAGCGATAGGCGCTGACCATCAGCGCCGAGTCGGCGGTGTCGACCAATGCCATGCCGGTGGCGAACAGCGCGGGAAAGACCAGGACATCGGCGAGCGAAGCGCCATGCGCGGCTTCAGTTGCGGAGATGCCGAGCAGACCGATCTCGGTCGCGGTGTCGAAGCCGAGCCCGAACAGCAGCCCGAGCGGATACATGTGCCAGGGCTTTGTCACCAGGCGGAACAGGGGGCCGAGCAGTCGCGCCAGGAATCCGCGATTGGCGAGTAGCGCATCGAGCCCTTCGGCGTCATGAACGCCCTGCTCGCGCGCCGCGCGAAACGTCCGCCACAGGCCGGCGAAGATGGCGAGATTGATGGCCGCGATCACGAGCAGGAACAGCGCCGACACCGAGGTGCCGATCAGGCCGCCGATATCCCTGAGCAGGTTGTCGCCGCCAAAGCTGACGACGCCGAGCGCGAGCAGCATGGTCGCGACCACGACGACGGTGGAATGGCCGAGCGCGAAATAGAGGCCCACCGATCGCGGCGCATCGCCCGCCTGCATCAGCTTGCGCACGACGTTGTCGATGGCGGCGATGTGGTCGGCGTCGACGGCATGGCGCAGGCCGAACACCCAGGCGAGCAGCGCGGTCGCCATCACCGTGGGCCGGTCGCCGAACAGCGCGAAGGCCCAGGCCCATGCTGCGATGTTGGCGGCAACGAGCCCGCCGAACAGCAGCACCGTTCCGGGCTCGATTGCCCGCCAAGACGACTTCGTCACGCGACCCATTCCCGTTGACCGCAGCTTCAGTATGATCTTTTCATATAATTGTCACACTGACTAGTCCCGGGTAGCTCGGGATGATCGCTTATGCGCATTTGCGGGAACTCGTCATGCCCGGGCTTGTCCCGCCTGCGCGGCCGAAGCCGCTTCGGCGCGGCGAAGGCCCGGGCATCCACGTTCTTCGGGCCGAGAGTTAAGACGTGGATGGCCGGGTCATAGGCGAGCGGAAGCGACGCCGTCCTTCGGACGGCTATGCCCGGCCATGACGATCTGGAAGCGTCAGCGCATTGCCTTACGCCGCTTCAGACCCGCCGAGATAGGCGTCGCGCACGCGCGGATCGTCCTTCAGCGCCCGCGCCGAGCCGGACAGCACGATCTTTCCCGTCTGAAGCACATAGGCTTCATGCGCGATCTCGAGCGCGAGGCTGGCGTTCTGCTCGACCATGAACACCGACACGCCTTCCTGGTTGATGGTCCTGATCAGCTCCAGCACGCGGTCGACATAGAGCGGCGACAGGCCCATGGTCGGTTCGTCCATCACGATCATGCGCGGCCGGCTCATCAGCGCGCGCGCCATGGCGACCATCTGCTGCTCGCCGCCGGACAAGGAGCCTGCGCGTTGCGACAGCCGCTGGCCGAGTTTTGGGAACAGGGCGAGCATCTTGTCGAGATCTTGCGCCACGGCGTCGCGGTCGGTGCGCACGAAGGCGCCCATCAGGATGTTCTCGCGGACGGTCATGTCCGCGAACAGCCGCCGCGCCTCCGGCACCGAGGCGATGCCGCGGCGGATGATCTGCGGCGTGGTCAGGCCGAGCAGCGAGGCGCCGTCGAAGCTGACGTCGCCGGAGCGCGGCTTCACCAGGCCGAGGATGATCTTCATGGTCGTCGATTTGCCGCTGGCATTGCCGCCGAGCAGGCAGACGATGTGGCCGCGGGCAACGGTGATCGACAGGTCGAAATGCACCTGGGCCTGGCCGTAGAAGGTGTTGACGTCGGACAGCGTCAGCAGCGGCGCGGGCGAAGCTGTGTTGGTCGTCATGCCGCGCTCTCCTGCCGATCCGCCGCACCCGACAGGCCGTGGCCGAGATAGGCCTCGATCACCTTGGGATCGCTGCGCACGTCTTCGCCCGGACCTTCCGCGATCTTCTTGCCCTCGTCCATGACGATGACGCGGTCGGACAGGCGCATCACCATCTCGAGCTTGTGCTCGATCAGCAGGATGGTCAGCCCTTCGGCTTTCAGCTCGGCGACCAGCCCCTGCATCTCCGCGGTCTCGGTCGGGTTCATGCCGGCGGTCGGCTCGTCGAGCAGCAGCAGCCGCGGCTTGAGCGCGAGCGCACGCGCGATCTCGACGCGGCGGCGGTTGGCATAGGACAGGCTGTAGGCCGGCTGATCGATCCGCGGCAGCAGCCGTTCGCCGAAGCGGGCGAGGATGACCTTCACCTCTTCCCGCAGCCGTTCCTCTTCGTCCCTGACGCTGGCCGGGCGCAGCAACGCCAGCCCCAGCTCCAGCAGCGGCCCGATCAGCGGCACCGCCGGCTTCACAGCGCGCAGCCGCGTATGCGCGCCGATCAGGACGTTGTCCATGACGCTGAGATTGCCGAAGACACGGCCGAGCTGGAAGGTGCGCGCAATGCCGTCGGCCGCGAGCCGTTCCGGTGACAGGCCGGTGATATCCTGCCCCTCGAATTGAACCGCACCGGCATCGGGCCGGTCGAGCCCGGTCACGAGATTGAACAGGGTGGTCTTGCCGGCGCCGTTCGGGCCGATGATGCTGACGAGCTCGCCCTTGCCGAGATCGAGATCGATGGCATCGACGGCGGTGAGTCCGCCGAAACGGCGCGTCAGCCCGCGAACGGACAGAAGCGGTGCAGCGTGCGCGTCCGCCATCAGATCGTCCCCAACAGGCCCTGCGGCCTGAACCGCACCAGCAGCAGCAATACGATGCCGTAGATCAGGATGCGATACTCCGCGGCGATCCGGAAGACTTCAGGCAGCCCGACCAGCGCCACCGATCCGACCACGGCGCCGACGACGTTGCCGAGGCCTCCGAGGATCACGACGGTCAGCGCCAGGATGGATTGCTGCGTGTTGAAGGTCTCGTGATTGATGTAGGAATAGAGATGCGCCGCGATGCCGCCGCTGACGCCGGCCGCGAAGCCGCCGAAGATGAAGGCCAGCGACTTGTAGCGGTTCAGGCTGAGGCCATAGGCGCGCGCGGCGATGTCGTCGTCGCGAATGGCGCGGAAGCTGCGGCCGAGATGCGAGCCGAGCAGCCGCCCCTGGAGCAGCGCAAGCACGACCATCACCACAAAGCTGAACCAGTAGATCGAATGCGGGCTGATCAGGTCGTAGCCGAACAGCGACAGCGGCGGGATGCCGGAAATGCCGATCGGACCGCGCGTGACGCTTTCCCAGTTGAGGATCACCAGCGACACGATCTCGCCGATCGCGAGCGTCGCGATCGACACATAGTGTCCGCGCAGGCGGAACGACGGCGAGATCAGCGCGGTGCCGAGCGCAGCGCTCATCAGGCCGCCGCCGATGATGGCAAGGCCGACCGGGACGGAGAAATTCAGCGACAGCAGCGCCGATGTGTAGGCGCCGATCGCGAGCAGCGCGGCGTGGCCAAGCGAGACCTGGCCGATCGTGCCGGCGACCAGCGTGAGGCTGAGCGCGAGCATGCCGAGCAGCCAGGCGTTGATCAGGGTCTGGAGCACGTAGAAGGACACCGGGAAGAACGGCAGAATCGCGAACACGCCGGCTGCGACCAGCAGCGCCCAGCGCGGAATGCGAACGGGGCGGCTGGGCGCGATGAAGGTGCCGGTGAGCGGCTCCGGCGGCGCCTGTCGCGCGCTCGCGAACAGGCCGTTCGGCCGCAGCACGAGCACGACGACGAGGAGCAGGAACGCGAACAGATTGCGGTAGCTGGTGCCGAACACGGCAACGCCGTAGCTCTCGACCAGTCCGAGCAGCAGGCTGCCGACCACCGCGCCGGGCACGTTGCCGGCGCCGCCGACCACTTCGGCAACGACGCCCTTGAGCGTCGCCTGAAGGCTCATCGCGGTGTCGATCTGGTTGTAGTACATACCGACCAGCAGGCCGGAGACGCCGCCGAGCGCAGCCGCAATGCCGAA
Source organism: Bradyrhizobium sp. P5_C12 (assembly GCF_054049735.1). Lineage (NCBI taxonomy): Bacteria > Pseudomonadati > Pseudomonadota > Alphaproteobacteria > Hyphomicrobiales > Nitrobacteraceae > Bradyrhizobium > Bradyrhizobium sp. P5_C12. Next base: position 32,281 of record NZ_JBFULU010000057.1, on the reverse strand, counting down.
CACGGCCTGATTGACGCGGTTGACGTCGACGCCCATCTGCATCGCGGCGTCGCGGTCCTGCGCGGTGGCGCGGACGGCCCAGCCGAGCTTGCTGTAGCGCAGGAACACGAACAGCAGCAGCGCGCTGGTGATGCCGACACCGGCGATGAGCAGATCAAGCGGCCCGATCGTGCCGCCGCCGACCTGGAAGCGGACATCCGGCAACTGGCTCGGCAGCGCGCGCGGATTGGGCGAGAAGGTCAGCATCACCAGCTGGTCGAGCACGAAGCTGATGCCGATCGTGGCGAGCAGCGGCGCGATCCGCACCGAGTTCTGCAGCGGACGCAGGCCGAACCGCTCGATGATCAGCCCGACCAGCGCGGCGGCCACCGCGACCACGATGATGGTGAGCGGAAGCGGCGTGTGCAGCTGCACCACCGCCACCCAGCCGATATAGGCACCGACGAGATAGATCGAGCCTTGCGCAAAATTGATCAGCCGGCTGACGCCGAAGATCAGCGCGAGCCCGACCGCAACCAGGGCGTACACATTACCGACGATCAGCCCGTTGATCGTGTAGTCGAGCCAGGAGGACACGCAGCGTTCCTATTGAAAAGAGAGCAGGCCGGAGCGAGCGCTCCGGCCATCAAGTCAGGTCGGCTTGCCGTCCCAAAGCGCGAACTGGCCCTTGCGCACGACGAGCTCGGCATTCATGGCGCCCTTGACGCGGCGGCTCTCGACGTCGAACGTCGCCTTCCCGAAGATCACGCTCGAGACATCCTTCACTTTCGTGAAGGCATCGCGGATCGCGCGGCGATCGGTGCCGCCGATCTTGACGATGGCGGCCGCCATGTGCATCGCGTCATAGGAATAGGCGTTGAAGGCGTCGGGCTCCTGCCCGTTGTATTTCTTCTTGAAGCCGGCGATGAATTTCTGCACCTCGGGCCGCGGATCCTCCGGGAAATAGCGGGTGCCGAGATGGACGTCCTCGACCGCCTCGCCACCGAGCTCCAGGAATTTCGGCGAATAGACCGAGCTTGCGGCGCAGATCGTCTGCTTCAATCCGACCTGGCGCGCCTGGCGCGCAATCAGCGCGCCGTCGGAATAGTAGGAGATCAGGATCAGCCCGTCGGGACTGGCGTCACGGACGCGCACGAGGGTGGAGCGGAAATCGCGCTCCTCAGCGATGTAGCCTTCGGTGACCGCAACCTCGGCGCCGTACTCCTTGGCCGCCTTGACGAAATAGTCGCGGCTGGTGCGGCCCCAATCGGTGTTGAGGTGCAGCACCGCGAGCTTCTTCAGGCCGAGACGGCTCACGGCATATTGCGCCAGCAGCGGCTGCTCGTCGGCCTGGCTGACCGACGTGCTCCACATGAAGTCGCCGCCCTTGGTGAAATCGGGATGCGAGTTGGTGAAGCCGAACTGCACCAGCCCGCCCCGCTGATAGATCGGCGAGGCCGCCATCGACGCCGGGCTGGAGAAGTCGCCGAGCTCCATGACGATCCGGGGATCGGAGACGAATTTCTGGGCGATCGCCACCGACTGGCGCGGGTCGCTCTGGCTGTCCTCGAAATTGTAGGCGAGCTTGCGCCCGTTGATGCCGCCGGCCGCGAGGATCTCGTCCAGCGCGAGATCGAAGCCCTGCTTCCACTGCGTGCCATATTGCGCGTTCGGCCCGGTCAGGGGGCCGCTGACGCCGAGCAGGATCGGCTCGGACGATTGCGCGAAGGCGCCGCGCGACATGGCCGCTCCCGCCATCATGGCGGCAAGCGAGCCCTTGACCAGGGTACGGCGGTCGATGTTGCTCATATACGGCTCCATCCAGTCAGGTGTTGAAAACAAGCGGCAATTTCCATGCCACCGAAGCTGCCTATTTCGAGGGCTCACCGAGCGACAACATCAATCTGTTCGCCCAGTTGAAGAACGACGCGCTGTTGATGACGTCGACGATCTCCGCATCGTCGAGGCCCGCACGGCGCAGCTCCTCGATGTTGTCAGGACCGAATGCGATCGGCGTCGCGGCCAGCGCCACCGAGGCCTTGACCACGGCGTTCCAGCGTTCGCCGAGATCGGCACCGACGCCTTCGTCGAGCAGCCGCTGCACGTCGTCGCGGCGCTTGGAATAGGTGCTGGCAAACCGCGCATGCACGGAGGCGCAGTAGATGCAGCCGTTGTAGCGCGAGGTCGCGGCGGCCGCGAGTTCGCGCTCGGCGCGCGGCAGGCCGTCGGCGATGTTGTAGAAGATGTCCTTGTCGGTCTTGGTGCGGGCTTCCAGCACCTCGGGATCGCGCACAAGCAGGCGGAAATATTCCGACTTGGCGCGGGAGCGATCGACCAGACCGGCGAAATGCCGCTCGGTCAGCTCCGCCTCGGGCAGCGGGTCGATCCACGACACCCAGCCCAGTTCGTCCTGGGTGAACACGACGGGCGGATTGATGGTGCTCATAATGCGGCCTCCTACGCGTTTGCTGCGGCGAGCGTGCGCAAACCGCTGACGACGCGCACCTGAAACGACAGGAACGCAACGAGCTGAGAAAATGTGACGATGCCGCTGTCAGACCAGCCGGCGCCAAGCAGCGCCTTCATGTCCGCTGCCGCTGCGTCGCGCGGCCGGAACACCAGCAGATGCGCATGTTCGAGCGCCGCGACGAGCCGCGCGCCGAGGACCGGCTTGCGCTCTGCACTTACGCGATAGATCAGGCCGGCCGTATTCTCGACAGACAGCGGTCCGGCCGGAAAGGAGCCATACGGACCCGAGGTCTTGCCCCGCGCGACCTCGGTCTCGATCGCCTCGACCAAGCGCGCGCCATCCGCGCTCGCCACGAGCTTCGCCCGATAGAAGGCAGCCACCGGGGATTCGCCATGAAGGCCGGTGACGAAAAGGGCAACCGCCGCGCGCTCCACAAGGGAGAAGTCGCTGGCGTCGATCGGCTCGAACAGCGCGAGATAGCTCTTCTGCGCATTATCACGCGCCTGCACGCGCTTCGCGCGGATGGCGTCCAGGGCAGATCCCGGCTCGATCCCCGCGAGCGTGTCGATGATATCCGTCGTGCTCATCATTCAGCCTCGTGCAACGCGATGACGTTCATTTCAATCAACCCGCCAAGCTAGCCCGCCAAAGCGACATCGGGCGCCGTCCTGGTCCAGCCCAGCGCCGGTGCGACCTTGTCCGCAACCAGTTCGATCGAGCGCAGGATGTGGGGATGCGGCGCATCGACCGAGTGCGCCTGGAAGACCAGATCGGTGACCCGCTCCAGCGTGGCGTCAGCGCGGAGCGAAGCGATGACGTCGTCGGCCGCGCCGACATGGGTGTCGAACGCCGCGATCATCTCCTCCAGCGTCTCGCCCGGGGGAAGGTGGCCGCCCTTCATGAACTGCGGGAGTGCGCGCCGCAGCCCGATATCGGCAAGGCGCATCGCCTCGCGACGATCGTCGGCAACGAAGACGCTGCGCGATGCCATGATGCGGGGCTCGCGCCCCGGCGGCAGCGCTTCGAGATAAGCATCGATGACCGGATTCTGGATCTCGGCGAGCGTTGCGCGCGGCGCGTCCTTGGTCCGCGGCTGGGTGCGGGACAGCAGCAGGCCGTCGCCGGCCTTGCCGGCGCGCGCGCCGCCGGCCACCGAAAATGTCGCCTGCCAGATCCGGTCGCATAATTGCGGCCGCTGCGGATAGAGCGTGTCGCCACCGACAAGCGGCTTGCCGGCAAGCGCGGTGCGGACCACGTCCAGATTGCGCGCGAAGATCTCGTTGCGCTGGGTGCTGTCGAGACCGAAGGCGGCAAACGCCGACGGGTTGCCGCCGGTGCCGACGCCGAGCTCGAACCGGCCGTCGCAGAGCAGATCGAGCACCGCGGCGTCCTCGGCCACCCGCACCGCACTCTCCAGCGGCAGGGTGACGATGCCGGTGCCGAGGCGAATACGCGAGGTCTGTGCGGCGACGTAGCCGAGAAAGGCGAAGGGCGACGGCAATCCGCCCTCGCGCTCATGAAAATGGTGCTGCGCGATCCACGCGGAATCAAGGCCCGCCTTTTCGGCGCGCACGATCTGCTCGGCCGCGAAGCGGTATCGCTCGGCCGGAGGCGCTTCATCGAGAAGGCGCGTGAAGAAGCCAAGTCTCTTCAGGTTTGCGAAACGTTTCATGCGACCCCTGCCGGGCAGACATTGCCACGGCCCCGATGATGTCGGTTGCCGCAGCCCGAGACAAGCGGGCATTGCGCAAGGCTGCCACTGCCCAAGGCTGCCACGTCGCCTGTATTTCGCCCCTCTGATGGAGCTTGACTGGGCAACCTGCCTACCAGCTCGGCAGCACCGCGCCCTTGAACTTGGTCAAGATGAACTCCTTGACCTCCGGCGTGTGATAGCTGTCCACGAGGATCTTGACCCAGGGCTTGTCCTTGTCGGCCGCGCGAACGGCGATCAGGTTGACATAGGGTCCCTTCGGATCCTCGCGCAGGATCGGATCCTTGACCGGATCGAGGCCCGCCTGGGTTGCATAATTGGTATTGATCGCCGCTGCATCGACGTCATCGAGTGCGCGCGGCGCCTGCGCGGCGTCGACCTCGATGAATTTCAGCTTCTTGGGATTCTCGGTGATGTCGAGCACCGTCGGCTTGAAGCCCGTGCCATCCTTGAGCTTGATCACGCCCTTGTCGCGCAGGAGCAGCAGCACGCGGCCGCCATTGGTCGGATCGTTCGGGATCGAGACCTTGCCGCCCTCGGGGATGTCGGCGAACGCCTTGTGCTTCTTCGAATAGACGCCGATCGGGAAGTTCACAGTCAGCCCGACGGGCTCGATCTTGTAGCCGCGGTCGGCCTTCTGATTGTCGAGATAGGGCTGGTTCTGGAACGAATTGGCCTGGATGTCGCCGGCATCGAGCGCGGCGTTCGGCACGACATAGTCGGAGAACTCGATCAACTGAATATCGAGGCCCTGCTTCGCCGCAATCGGCTTCACGGCCTCGAAGATCTGCGCATGCGGGCCCGGCGTCACGCCGATCTTGATGGTCTCGGCCGCAGCCGCGGCGGACCATGCGGCGAGCACGGCCGAGAGGATCAGGGGGAGGCGAAACGACATCTTGGTCTCCGTAGGTCTGCGACAATGATTGGAACCGTATTCGCTTCTCCGCAACGCGAAATCAATGAAATGGAAATTCAAAATTCGCCCCCGTGGCGGGACACTGTTTCTCCCTCGACGGCGAATGGGGAATGGAAACGCGCGGCACAGCCCGAGGCGCCGGAGCGCATCGGGCGCCAGTGGTGGCGCAACCCTACTCCGCCCGCCAGGTCGCCGGCGACAGCATGATCAGGACGCAGATCACGGCGTAGGCGGCAAGTGACACCGTGACCATGGTGGCGAGCCCCGCCATGCCGGCGCCAAAGCTCGCCACCGCGATCCAGCCGCCGCCGGCCGCGATCAAAATCCGCGCAACCGAGGAGATGAGCGGCCCCATGGCGCGGCCGGTGCCTTGGGCCGCGAAGGAGGCGACGAAGCCGAAGCCGAGCGCGGCATAGGCCGGCGCGACGATGCGCAGGTAGGTCATGCCTTCACCCACCACCTCGGCATCGTGGCTGAAGAGATTGAGCCAGGCCGTCGGGAAGATCGCCACCAGCAAGCCGATCGTGCCGGTCATGACCATGCCGACCAGGCCGCTGATCCAGCCGATCCGGCGCGCCCGTGCCGTCTGGCCCGCGCCCATGTTGACGCCGACCATGGTCAGCGTCGCCGTGCTGATGCCGAACAGCAGCGGGATCATGATGTAGTCGAGCCGCGAGGCGATGCCGTAGCCCGCGAGCGCCGAGGTGCCGAACAGGCCGACCGCGCCGGTCACGAGGATGACGGTGAGGTTGGTCAGCACCGCGTTGAAGGCGGTGGGAATGCCGACCTTCAGCATGTCGCCGAAGATTTTTGCGCGCAATGGCACAAGATGCAGCCGGAGGCCGGTCGCCCCCGAAGCCATGTAGCGCAGCAGGAACAGCATCGCCGCGCCGTAATAGAGGCCGAAGGCGACGCCGGCGCCGCCAATGCCGAGCCGCGGCACCGGTCCGAAGCCGAAGATCAGCAGCGGCGAGACCGGAATGGTCACGATCGCGCCGACCAATGTCACCAGCGCGGGCACCTTGACATTGCCGGAGCCGCGCAGCGCCGCGGCCTGGAGGTTCACGATCCACACCGGAATGGCGCCGGCGAACAGATAGTTGGAATAGGTGGTGGCAGCGGCGAGCGCGCCGCCGTGGCCGCCGAGGGTCCGATAGAGCCATGGGCCGCCGAGGATCACGCCGAGCGTGAACACGCCGCCGGCAAGGATCGCGAGCACCACAGCATGAAACAGCGCCGCCTCGGCGTCATCGCGGCGGCCGGCGCCGACCGCGCGCGCCACCGAGGACGCGACGCCCGAGCCGAACCCGCCATTCGACATCATGGTCATCAGCATGAAGATCGGGAACACCAGCGCGGCGCCCGCGAGCGCATCGGTGCCGAGATAGCCGACATAATAGGCCTCCGCGATGTTGACCGCGGTCTGCGCCACCAGCACGGTCACCGTCGGCGCCGCGAGCTTGAGCAACGTCGGCAGGATTGGCGCGGTCAGGAGCGCCGCGCGCCTGCGCTCGGCCGCGTTCGGAACGGTCGCCGCCTGGCGAAGCGGAGCCGCGGTGCTGGCCACGGAATGCGTGGCGGACAGGGCCGGCGCGGCGGCATCCTCGACTGACATGGGTACGATCCTGTGGTTCCCTGAGGCCGCAGCCCACAGGGCCACCCCTTTATATTATGACCATAATGTATTATTATGATCGTAATGCAATAGGCCGGCCCTCACGATTTTGTGGCCCAGGGACCGGCCGGCTCGCAGGAGGCAACATGGCGCGTTACGACAAGGGACACCGGGACACGACGCGGCGGCACATCCTCGATGTCGCATCAGTGCAATTCCGCGAGAGCGGCATCGCCGCGGTCGGCCTCGCCGGCATCATGGCGGAGGCCGGCCTGACCAACGGGGCGTTCTACACGCATTTCGCCTCCAAGGAGGATCTGGTGCGCGCGGTGCTGTGCGATGCGCTGGAACGGCGCGAACAGCGGCACAAGGACAATCTCGAGAACGGCGTCGCGCTCGAAACCACGATCCGCGACTACCTCTCGCCGCGTCATCGCGACCACGCGGCAACCGGCTGCCCGACCGCAGCGCTGGTTTCCGAGATCGCGCGGCATCCGAAGGCGACGCGCGATGCCTTCACCGGAAAGATGTCCGATATCATCACGCTAATGGCGGCGCAGATTCCGCAAGGCTCGCGCGAAGAGCGGCGGCGCAAGGCGATCTCGGTCTACGCCACCATGGTCGGCGCGCTGCAATTGTCACGCGCCGTCAACGACCGGCAATTGTCGGAGGAGATCCTGGAGAACGCGGTAGACGCCGCAATCGCCCTCGTCGAGCGCGCCGCCTGACGACAACGCGGCGGGCCCTGGCCTAGGGCGTGTACTCATAACGGCCTAGATGTCAGCTTCTGAAGGCTAAGCGGAAATCTTACTATCAGTCAGAGCATTACCGCTGGTGACCCATTGCCGAACTTAGGCACTCCCCGTCTTCAATGGCCACCACCGTGCGGAAATCAAGAAGAGCCCAGCGGCAGGAATGGTGACCATGAGTGAGAATATCAACCCGGCTCCGCCTCCGACTAGAGAGGCGATAACTGAAGTCGTAAGGACAGCTATCATCGTCCATCGGGCGGGATGACCGCATATTGATTGCGGAAACCCGAGACAAGCTAGCGAGGCGAATGCTACTAACGGAATGGACACGTGCGCAAGAAGCTTGACCAGCCATAGAGCCTCAACGCCGTTGTTACCCGCGAAGTGACCAAGGCAGGTAAGCACTGTGGCTAGAATGGCGAGCGAGGCAACCCACGCTCCAACGACCCTTACGATAAGACGAAGTCTCATTGGGTATGCCTTGCGATGAGCCAGCGGAGCGTCGGCCGTCCCTATTTGCGACCTCCATTATAGCAGCGCCAGGTTGCAATGTCGCTTCTTGGCCCGTTCGAGACGTGCGGGCCCGATCTAACCACGTCCGCTTATCCGGTTAGACCGGAAGTCATCGCCTCACGGCCCAAACCGACGCAATTGACCCAAAGCCGACGTAGGGCAGGAACGCGCTGAAGTCGGCTTCTGACCGGAAGCGCCCATCACCCTTCCGGCACGCCAGCGAGGCGAAAGCCTTCACACGTGCGCTTGAGCCCGGCAAGAAAAGCCGTGTTGTCACTTTGTTGAGCAGCGACAAAACGACGGATGGTGAAACCTGAGTTGAGCGCAAGTCCCGTTCTCGCAGCAGTTCGCGCCTCATCGAGCGCGCCGGTCAGGCCCAACGCTGCGGCGAGCGACAAATGAGCGATAGGAAAGTTGCGGTTCGCCTCAGTGCTTTGTCGTAGCCAATTGACGGCTTCGACGTCCAAACCAAGCTGTAGCTTCGCCACGCCCACAAAACACGTCCACTGGTAGGCTTCAACGTCGCGAGGGGAGAGACGTAAAGCCTCGCGTATATGGCCTTCGGTCTCGGCAGCACGACCCAAATAGAATTTGGCAAAACCAAGGGCGGCATGAGAGTTGGCCCTATTCGAATCCAGCGCCAACGCATGCTCGAATTCACGGATGCCTTGGGCGGCCCGGTTCGTAAAGATCTGGACCCAACCCCGAGCCGAGTGGGCTGAAGTATAGTTCGGCCTGATCGACAATGCCTTATTCACCATCGCCTCAGCCGCTGCAAACCGCGCAGGCCCATCATCCGTGGTAAAGCTGGACCCAATTGCCGTATCAACAGTTGCCAGGCCAATCATTGCTTCGACGTTGCCGGGGTCGAACTCCAGAGCGCGTTCGAAGAAGCTCCGCGCCTGCGTTACGTCTTCAGGGCTAAACCCCTTCATCAACCAGGCCCGGCCCTGGAAGTACAAGTCCATCGCATCGGGATGCAGCGTACGCTCGGCTCGTCGCGCCTCAGCCACGATGAGCTGCGCACCTAATGTATTGGCGAGCATCGATACGATTTCGTCCTGCATGTCGAACAGGTCGACGACAGGCTTCTCGAAGCGCTCGGCCCAAAGATGCTGGCCGCTCCTGGCATCGATCAACTGCACGTTCATCCGAAGCCTCTTGCCGCTGCGTTGCACTGAGCCTTCGAGCACGTAGCGAACGTTTAATTCGCGGCCGACTTGCCGTACATCGACTGCTCTGCCCTTGTATGAGACGGCGCTGTTCCCTGCGATGACAAATGAACCAGCGATGCGCGACAAGTCCGTGGTCAAACTCTCGGTTACACCATCCACGAAATAGTCCTGCTCGCGATCCCCGCTCAGGTTCGCGAAGGGTAGCACGACGATGGATAGGCGCGGCGTTGAAAGCCGGGCCCGACTTGCGCGTTCAACCTGTGTCTCGGAGCTAGGCCCATCCCGGACCGCTGCATAGGTCCGGACCGGAAGGGCGATGTTCTTGAGGTTCTGCTCGCCCAGATCAGCGAACTCGATGCCCACTTTACCTCTGACGTGGTCATACGCGGAAGACGAGATGCAGATACCGCCTGCTTCTGCGATGCTTTCGAGCCGCGCCGCAATGTTTACGCCGTCCCCAAAAATGTCATGCGGTTCGACAATCACGTCGCCTATATTAATGCCCACCCGAAAGGCAATGTGATTGTCTTCCGGCTCATCGATCGTAAGTTCGTGAGTCCGGGTCTGGAACTGCATCGCGGCCCGAACCGCCTCTACCGCGCTGGCAAACTCCGCCAAAAACCCATCGCCTGTGTTTTTCACGACGCGGCCACCGTGCTCGGCGATCGCGGGGTAGACGGCCTCCATGAGGAGCGTCGTCAGTTTGGCATGCGTAGCCTCCTCGTCATGGTGCATCAGCCGCGAATAGCCCGCCACGTCGGCGGCCAATATCGCCGACAATCTGCGTTCGATCCGGGACGGCCGCTCTTGCGCCATGACCTGCAGACCTTTTTGACCTGCACATTCTACGATAAATCCGGCTGCCGTGCCACRACCACTCAAGCGGGACGGCAAAGTGGGCGTAATCGCCCGAAGATGACCATGGTGACGGCTGCATCAATCGGAATGGCCTCCAATCGGTTCCCCGTTCAACCCCAAAAATCGGGCGCTCGCCTGGGAACGCTTCGTCCATTGCTCGGCCGTCGCAGATGAGATGATGTCGCCTTCTGGCCCATCAGTGAAGTAGCGGCGCACCTCGTTGAGGTCCGCTCAGTGAGGCATGGCGGACCAGGTTTGCTCAGGTCGAGTTCTTCGCATCTTGACCCTAAGCGGACTTCGCTTTGGGTCCGCTCCGGATTCCGGCGCCGCCCGCATCTCGCGCCGTCTGCGTTTGGAACCGAAACATTTTCCAGCCTGAATGATTTACTCCTGGGGCTTCGCAAGATGCGAGGCATTCATGGACCCTCTCTCGGCGAGCGACGTGTTCCTCACGGTCGCGATCATGAGCGTCACTTTCCTGACCGAGGTCGGGATTTTCATCTTGATTGGAATGCTGTGAAAGCAGCACGCCATCTGGGCAACGCGCAGCTGCTGCGGGATCTAGGACTCCGCAAACTTGATGGTTGAGACCGGCCATCTTCCATCAAAACCTGCGATCGAAACGCGGAGCCCGTGCAGTTCGTCCAGCGAAACGCTCTCGACCGTGCCTGCCTTTCCGTCGGTAAGGACGACGGCTTTGCCGATCAACTCGGATCGCGCCTCACCGTACTCTCTCAAGATGTTTGATGCACGGACCATTACTGGTGGCGGCATTGCTCGTCCTGTTCGGCCGAGCCGTCTGTGCTGTCCCGAGGCGGCTCAACGCCAAGGTTTGTCCCAGCGCTCAGCATGGGGAACGATTGATGGTGACTGCTCTTCCAATTCCCGCAGCCGGTCGATTTGCGTTCTGAGGCTCCCCGATAGTTCCGGTTCTTCTTTCAGGAACGCACGCAGTCTCTCCCCAATCTCTCGGACGATTGCTCGGCTGTGTGCGTGGTCTATGTCAACGCGATTTCGCATAGCGACGACTCGTTCGAGTAATAGAAAGCGCCGAGACCCAGCACCTACCCCTCCCGCAGCTCTCCCTCTTGCGAGCACGGCTGGTAATTCTGAGTGGACCTGAGACCGCCGCTGTTGGCTATCTGCGCGAGCGCTTGTTCTGAGAACAGCGGGTCTTTCGCAACGACCTTTGGCTATCTGCGACATGCGCCGTTTTGTTACCGGCGAGCGGCGGTCTCTCGTTTCTAAAGTCCTGACCGGAGCTTTCGTTCCCGATCATTCGTCGCGACGCCGCTCCGGACGGAATGGGGAAACAATTGGAGAGTGCGGCCGACCTATCGAGGAACTCGCCGCGTGTAATAGATCGGGACCCACGTCACCGCGCTCCAACGGATTGACGAGGATGCCTTCCGGACGGCACGCAAGCGGGCGTTCCAAGGGCTAGGGTCAAACAGCACTCCTGGAACCATTTATCGGCGTCTCCGGTTAGTACGTGGGGTCGATGGAGGAACCATCGCCATGAGGATCGAATATCTTGCTGCAATTGCGATAGTGGTCTTTGCCGCTGGTGCCGGACTGGCGGTCCATTCTGTCGGCTCGCTGCCGCCCGAAAAGCAATCGACGCCTACCACCGCCCAATTGGCGACCCGGCTAGTCGAGTCCGTGGATCCGTTCTTGCATCGGTCCGGGAGCTAACGGCCAGCGCAACTCAAAACGCCTCGGCGAGGCTGCCCAAATCATGAGGGGCATCGCGCCCCTTCGGCAGAGCGATCGGCTCGTCGAATTTGCGGCCCCAGCCCGCGCGCGATGATCCTTAGCGTCGTCTGGCAAGGAACGCTGTAACACCTTTGCTTCATCCCCATATTCGCGTTCTGTCGGATTGAACGCAAGAATAGTTCTGCTGCTTCTGCGTCGCGTCCGGTACTTCCGATATTGGCCCTGAGCTGAACACCACGGGAGACATTCCCATGTCTGCTGTCTGACGGGAGCCGGACGTCGCCCGACTGATAGGCTGACCGCCGCCTTTGACCCGAAGCCGACCTTGCGCCGATGCTGCCGGAGGCGGGTGCGGGCTCGAAAATAAATTCGTAGAGCATGTCGTTTTGGCGGTCCGCCGTTCGGCTGGGTGTCGGCGGAGCCACTTCGGTTGTGGCTGGAGCTCACAATGTGACTGATTAGCTATCAGATCAATGATCTTGCGGAGGTTGGCAATGACGATCTCACTTCGATTTATAGAGACAAATGGCATTCGAATGCACCTGGCCGAAGCAGGGAGCGGCCCCACCGTGCTTCTCTGCCATGGCTTTCCGGAGTGCTGGTATTCGTGGCGGCACCAGTTGGAAGCGCTCGCTGCCGCCGGATATCGCGCCATCGCGCCCGACATGCGCGGTTATGGGCAGACGGACAAACCGGATGCGATCGATCAATACACTCTATTGCATTTGACCGGAGACATGATCGGATTGCTCGACGCGATCGGCACGGATCAAGCAGTCGTTGTCGGACATGATTGGGGAGCGCCGGTCGCTTGGCGCTGCGCTCTGTTTAGACCGGATCGATTTAGGGCTGTCGTTGGCTTGAGCGTGCCGTTTCCGGTACGTGGTCCCGACCGACCAAGCACTGTCATGCCGAGGGCCGAAAAGCAGCGCTTCTATCAACTGTATTTCCAGACGCCGGGCGTTGCCGAGGCAGAACTCGAAAAAGACGTCCACAACGCAATCAAGACGACATTGTTCGCCCTATCTGGCGATGCGCCGGTTGAGGATCCTGCGTCGCTCACGATGCTTCCTAGTGAGGGGGGGTGGCTTGATGGGAAGCCTACAACCCAATCATTGCCGACGTGGCTCACGGACAGTGACATCGAATTTTACGTTGAGGAGTTCAAGCGCACCGGCTTTGGAGGAGGTTTGAATTGGTATCGCAACATTGATCGCAATTGGGAGTTGCTCGCACCATGGTCCGGCGCAAAGGTTCAGGTCCCGGCACTCTATGTCGTTGGCGATCGAGACGGGGTTTACAGATCGCCGAGTTGGAGCCATCTCGTCCCTAGCCTGAAACAGTTCGTGCCCTTGCTTCGCGAGACAATAGTCTTGAAAGGTTGCGGTCATTGGACTCAGCAAGAGCGCGCCAAAGACGTAAGCAATGCGCTCCTGGAATTCCTGAAACAGTTATAGATCGCGAACGGGCACTTGCGTAGACGCGGCAAGCAACGAAATGTCGCGTTTTGGCCCGTTTGAGACATGCCGGTCCGATCTGAAGATGTCCGCTTATCAGGTTGGACTGGAAGAGAACGGCACGCAGCCAAAGTGACGCGATTGACCCTAAGCGGACCTACCGGATGTTCGGCTTATTACCTCGGAGTTTCCGAACCGGCCTTTGCCCTTGCACAGGAGAACTGAAGACACTGTTTGCTCGACCATTATGCAGTCTTTCCGGCAACCTGGCCGTGCGCGGGCTATTGAAAAGATGGTCTGCATCAACTGAAGCCTTGAAGTGGAAGCGCACTGGAGTTGACCGTTGATCGATGACATCATCTCTCTGTTAGCCTTGTGAAATGACATCACTCTGGGATGCCGGCCCTTTCCATACCTTCATAGATTCGATTGCGCTGGAGTAAGAAAACAGGGTTGCCGCTTTGGACTTCAACACGGCACTTACCGATGCGGAAAATGGGAGCCAGCAGCCCCCCCATTTCGCTGGCTTGCGCCGCTTCCGATTTACGGTCCTGAAGAGCCAGAGCCGCGGCTAGATGGAAGTAGGGGAGCTCATTATTGGGAGCAATCTCGATAGCCTTCCGCAAACGGTCCACAGCCATGTCGAGCCTACCGAGTTGCAGATCCGCCAGACCAAGAATCGCGTACCAATTTCCGAGCATTGGATCGCGCGGGCTGAGGCGCATCGCGGTGGTCACATGGCCTTCGGTCTCCTCGCCACGCCCAAGAAAAATCTTAACCCACCCTGCTCTCATGTGAACATAGGGCAAATCGGGATCCAAGCTCATGGCGAGTTCAATCTCGCGAAGAGCTCGCTCTGGTGCTCGCAAGGCGATCAACAACGCGGCGCGACAAAAATGCATGCGGCTAGTGAGTGGCGTCAGTTGCGACGCTTTGAACATTGCTGCCTCGGCCAGACGGACTTGCTCAGCACGCGCCTGGGACATGTAGGCGTTGACTTCCCATAGGTGGGTTTCGACCAAGCCCATCAGCACATCGACGTTGGTATTGTCGACGCGGAGCGCCTCCTCAAATATGCTCCGTGCTTCGCGGGCCCCGGCGACTGACACTTTTTGGGAAAATGCCGTCCACCCGCGAAGGGCGAGGTCGACCGCATCCAATTCCTTTGGTTCCTCGCGCTCTAGACGCCGCGTCTCCGCTGCCACCAGCTGGACATCCATAGCCCGTGCGAGCCGGGCCGTGATCTCATCTTGCATGTCGAACGGGTCTGCCCGTGGCTTGTCAAATCGCTCGGCCCAGAGGTGTGCGCCTGTTTCTGTGTCGATGAGTTTTGCGTTCACGCGCAGGCGATCGGTCCCGCTCTGCACGCTGCCTTCCAGCACGTAGCGGACTCCAAGCTCGCGGCCAATCTGTCGAGCATCCACAATTTTGCCCTTGAATGCGAAAGCCGTCTTGCACGAAATAACGAAATAATCGGGAAGGCGAGATATGTCCGTAGTAAGATTTTCTGTAATCGCATCGACGAAATCGTCCTGCTGCTTCTCGCCACTAAGATTGGCGAAGGGCAGCACAACAATGGAAAGACGAGGTGGCGGACGAATGGTCGACCCAACGCCATCAGGCCGTGTCGCCGAGTTGCGTCCGTCCTGGACCGCCGTATAGGCTCGGACCGGGGAAGCAATATTTTTGAGGTTTTGCTCGCCCAGATCGGCGAACTCAACGCCAACCTTGCCCCGGATATGGTCGTAAGCCGAAGACGAGATGCAGATGCCGCCCGGTTCTGCGATGCTCTCAAGCCGCGCCGCAATGTTTACGCCGTCGCCAAAGACGTCATGCGGCTCGATAATGACGTCGCCGACATTGATGCCGACACGGAAAGCAAGGCGTTTGTTTTCCGTGTCGCCAACCGCTAGGTGGTTGACGCGGGCTTGAAACTCCGCAGCAGCCCGGACCGCTTGAACCGCGCTCGGAAACTCCGCCAAGAATCCGTCCCCGGTGTTCTTCACGATGCGGCCGCCGTGGTCGGCGATTGCGGGATGGACAACCTCGGTCAGAAGCGCGGATAGTTTGGCGTGCGTTGCCTCTTCGGCATGGTGCATGAGTCGAGAGTAGCCTGCCACGTCGGCGGCCAATATAGCCGCCAACCTGCGCTCAACCCGGACTGGCCGCTCCYGCACCATAGCCACAATCCAACCAGGCGCAATTATAGAACAAGTTGCAAGGCTTGCCCATCCGCTATGTCGCCTATTGGCCCGTTCGAGACATCCCCGTTCGATCTCACGATGTCCGCTTATCCGGTCAGACCGGAAGTCATCACCCCAGAGGCAAACCAACGCTCATGACCCATAGGCGACATCGGGGGAACTGCGATGCATTTTCCACCGCGCGTTGAGAAATCTTAAATCCTATAATGGTAGCTCAATCGCATGGCATGGTTTTTCGCCTTCGCAGCTTTAGCTTTTCTATACCGTCGCACGACGCGCGCTGGCGACTGGCTCGCGGAACTAAAGCCAACGGGAATGCTTCGGTCGCCGCTATTCTACGCACAAGGGGTTCTTCTCTGCGTGCTCTTGCTGCTCATGTTAGCGCCGGGTTACCTGCCGCACGAGCAGTGGGCGGTTGCCGTTTATCTTATCGTCTTGGTCATCGTGCTCGTAGCGCTCCTGGTTGTACGGCGCGCATTGAAATGGCGCTATCCAATCTAAGGACATCACTTCCGCATCTGGCCCGAAGCTGACCTTGGACTTCCGTGCACCGCCGGAAATCGATGCAATAAATTTGGTCCCTCGTAACCTGTTCTAGTTAGGGTAGAGCGACTTCATTTGGCGGGCCGGCGCGGGAGCATGAACATCTATAACGCGTACCTTACGACATCTCTGTTGATATCTCAGGTCGTTTTCTACGGCTCGATCGTTGGCTTGTTTTACGCAGCGTATCTGGTTCTCCGCTGGCGGCTCTATCGGCCGGCGTTATTTTTGGCCGCCACCGTTGGATTTCCGGCTTTGAGCTACTTCTATCACCTTATTGACGGGACTGTTGTGGCTCCTGCTTTACGGAAGGCGGAGGTCGCGTCCTGGCGACGAGTGAGCATCACCGGCGACAACAAGCCTCGTGTTTTCGTCGATACGTGGAGCGGCAATGGCTATGTGCCAAAGGCCTTGGTGGCTCTCGGCCGGTTCGAAAAAGCTTATGGCCGCATTGGCGACGAGTGGTACTATTTCGAGCGAACGCCAGGTATCGTATGCCCTGAAAATCACTACGACGTTCGTATGCTTGATCGAATGAGCCAGCCTGTCCCATGCGTTTCGGCTACGAAGACTGGCCGGCGGGTGGGCTTTCGGGAGTTGAATATTCCCGAGATTGCCGAGCCCCGCTTGCTGCTGCTCGCCGATAGAGATGCTCCGTCCCATTACCAACACGAGGCGGGGAGACCCTACACGAGTAACACTCTGGAGCTTAGGCTCGTTTCAGATCAGGCCAATCAGCTGGTTTCATTCTGGGAAATTCCGTACTTTGAAGTCCCAATGTTCCCGCCGAATTTGAACCTCGACGGTTGGTTTAAGGTCTCCGCCGCAGCCGGTTACGCGCGGCGTCCCGAGGCGGTGAAGTTCGTTATTGACGCACTCAACGAGACCTAGCGCTCGGGTCAGCTTTTGGCCCTTCGCGGACCTGAACAGCGGGTCCGGTGATGTCCGCTCGCAGTGGCAGAGCAGACCATCTACCATGGACCCGCCGACTTCCGAGTTTGACCCAAAGCCGACAATTGCAGGTCACGATCAGGTTGCTACAGTTACACGATACCGACGGTGCCGTGCTACGCGCTTCCGGGAAGGACTCTTCAGATGCTTCGTAAGCTGACAGGCGTGATAACCGTAATTTCGGTGATCGGCATTTCGTTCGCTTCGTTTTATTTGAGTATCGAAATGGCGAAGAAAAGGGTGGCGGTCTGGAGAAGGGGATCGACTTACATGTTCGTTCGTTCGARCGGCATGGGCGGCATTCAGCGAAGAGCGCGTGAAGTCTGGATMAAGCAGCTCGGATACGATGAGCCCGAGGCAGCTATGATMGCAAGATATCAGTCGCGCGCTGTGCTAACAGCCTTTSTGGGGTGCACGYTATTATTCTCAATMRYGGCAGCCGTACTTCAACATTTYGATCCCGCCTGCACCGGTTGTAGTACCCGAGGAGAAAGACCTGCGACGWCWACAGKCCGCTAGCGTTGGGGCCTCATCTYGGCACCCACACCAACAGTCCTGCGAAGAACCAAGGAAGAAACAAGCCTTCGACCACRATGGCGCAGCGCCGATATCTTCTGCCTTGTTCGCTGTAGGCGGACGGGTCSCGCCAAAGGGCAGGGCGGCGCCCCTCAAGACGCCAATCTGAATAGCCCTCGAAYTGAGCCATTCCGGGCGCCAGATTTCGGCGCATCTGCCGGATGAACCAAGCGTCCGCAAAGCCTAGACTCATCATGCCCAACGGCCAAATTGAAAAGATCGCGTTTGAGGCGAACGACATCACGACCTCATATCTTTTGGAAGTTTCATCTTAGCACACCAAGGCAGTGATGTCGCCTTCTGGCCCAACTCGGACCTCCGCTGAGGTCCGCTATTGCGCTGCTATCAGGGGCACAGCGGACCTCGTACGCGCCCTGTCTACCGCGCGGGTTTATGGGTACACGCCCTAGCCGAGCCCGCCGTCGACCTGGAAGCACTGGCGGGTGATGCGCTGGCTCTCGTCGGAGGCCAGAAACAGCGCCATCTGTGCGATGTCGTCGGGCACCACCGCGTCCGGAATGGCCTGACGCGAGCGCATCTCGGCGATCTGCTGCTCGTCCTGAAACCACAGCCGCCGCTGACGCTCCGTGATCACCATGCCGGGCGCGATGGCGTTGACGCGGATGCGGTCGGGTCCGACCAGCCGGGCGAGCGAATTGGTGAAGCCGACGATCGCCGCCTTCGCAGCCGCATAGGCCGGCAGCGCCGGCGCGCCGCGCATCCATGCAATCGACGACATGTTGATGATCGAACCGCCGCCGCGCGCCTGCATCTGCGGCACGATCGCCTGCGCCGCGAAGAAGACGTGCTTGAGATTGACGCCGATCATCCAGTCGAACTCGGCCGGCGTCACGTCGGAGAGAACCTGGCGCTGATCGTTGGCGGCGTTGTTGACGAGGACCGCGGCATCGCCAAGCGCTGCGTGCACTTGTGCCATTGCGGCGCGCAAGGCCTCGATGTCCAGGAGATCGCACGGCACGAACAGCGGCCGCGAGCCGGAGACGTCCGCCACCTCCTTGACCAGCGCCTCGCCCGCTTGCGTATCGATGTCGAGGAAGGCGACGCGGGCCCCCTGGCCTGCGAAGGCGCGCACGAAGGCGGCGCCGATGCCGCTGGCGCCTCCGGTGATCAACACCACGCGGCCCGCCAAGCTCGAATATGTCGTCTGGGTCATGCGATCAGCCGCTCCGTCTCGGGGTCGAACAGGCAAATGCGCCGGGTGTCGAGCGCGAAGCTGGCGGAGGCCCCAGGCGCGGGTCGGATATCCGGCGTGATGCGCGCCAGCACGGGCTCGCCACCGAGCCGCAGCAGCACGATCGTCTCCGCACCGGTGGGCTCGACCATCTCCACCGGCGCGTCGACGAGGATGGGCGCATCGCCGGAAAAGACGCGGCTGCCCTCGGCAATGCATTCCGGCCTGATCCCGAGCACCACTTCGCGGCCGGCATAGGACGCCGCCGCATCGTATCCCCGAAGGCGAATGCGGACCTCGTCCGGCCGCCCTGCGCCGATCACGGCCACTGGCCCGCCATTCTCGGCCTCGAGCCGTGCCGGCATCGTGTTCATCGGCGGCGAGCCCATGAAGCGCGCAACGAACAGATTGGCGGGATAGCGGTAGACAGTGTCGGGATCGGCGAATTGCTGCACGCTGCCCTGATGCATCACCGCGATCCGCGTCGCCATCGTCATGGCTTCGATCTGGTCGTGGGTGACATAGACGATGGTGGCGCCGATGCGCTGGTGCAGCCGCTTGATCTCCATCCGCATCTCGACGCGCAGCTTGGCGTCGAGATTGGAGAGCGGCTCGTCGAACAGGAACAGCAGGGGATCGCGCACCAGCGCGCGGCCCATCGCCACGCGCTGACGCTGGCCGCCGGAGAGCTGCGACGGCTTGCGACCGAGCAGCGGCTCGATCTGGAGCAGCCGGGCCACGTTCGCCAGTGCCTTCTCCTGCTCCGCCTTCGGCACATGGCGGCACTCCATGCCGAAGGTGATGTTCTGGCGCACCGTCATCGAGGGATAGAGCGCGTAGGACTGAAACACCATGGCGATGTCGCGGTCCTTCGGAGCAATGTCGTTGACGACGCGCCCGCCGATCTCGATGGTCCCCGCGCTCGGGCGATCGAGCCCGGCGACGATGTTGAGCAGCGTGGACTTGCCGCAGCCGGACGGCCCGACCAGCACGGTGAACTCGCCGCTCTCGATGTCGAGATCGATCGCCTTCAGCACCTCCAGATTGGCGTAACGCTTCGACAGGGCGCGAATGCTCAGTGCTGCCATGACAATCCCATCATTTCACAGCCCCTGCGGTCAGGCCGCGTACGAAGTACCTGCCGCCGAGCAGATAGATCAATAAAGTAGGCAGGGCCGCGATGATCACCGCAGCGCTCTGCACGCCATGCTGCGGGATATCGGCGATTGCGGCGGAGAGCGCGATCAAAGCCGCCGTGACGGGCTGCTGCTGGCCGGTCGTGAAGGTCACGCCATAGAGGAACTCGTTCCAGATGTGCGTGAACTGCCAGATCACGGTGACGATCAGGATGGGCGCCGAGAGCGGCAGAATGATGCGCCAGAAAATGCGAAAGAACCCGGCACCATCGATGCGTGCGGCCCTGATCAATTCATGTGGAATGGCGACGTAGTAGTTGCGGCAGAACAGCGTGGTGAAGGAGAGCCCCTGGATCGTGTGAATCAGCACGAGACCGGTCAGCGTGTTGATGAGGCCGGTGTCCCGCAGCACGATGGTCCAGGGAAGCAGGCGCATCTGCTGGGGCAGGAAGAGGCCAAGGGTCACGATGCCGTAGATCCAGCTGTCGCCGCGAAAACGCCAGAGCGACACGGCGTATCCGGCGACCGCACCGAGCATGGTCGAGAAAATCGTCGCTGGGATCGTGACGAGCGCGGAGTTCAGCACGTATGGCCGGATGCCGGCGCAGGTCTCGGCGACGCAGAAACCGCTCCAGGCGGTTAGATAGTTGCCCCAGGCCCATTGTTTCGGCCAGCCGATCATCGAGGCCTGGGCGATCTCCTCGTTGGTGCGGAGCGAGTTCAGCACCACAACAGCCAGTGGTGCGAGATAGGCGGCCGCCATCAATGAAACGAGGAGATAGATCAGAATCCGGCCCGGCGCGAAGGTTTTGTCACGCATGGGTCGCCCGCCGTCGCTGAACATAACGCCACGCTGCATAGGGCAGCAGCACCGCGAGAAGAATGAGCAGCATGAGCACCGCCGCCGCCGCACCCCGGCCGAGTTGGCCGCGCTGGAACATCAGATCGTAGACGACAAGGGCCGGCAGCTGGGTCGCAATTCCGGGCCCGCCATTGGTGAGCGCGCGGACGAGGTCGAAGGCCGAGATTGCGAACTGCAATTGGACGACGACGACGGTGATGGTGATCGGCCAGAGCGTCGGCAAGACGACGCGCCAATAGGTCCGGATCGGTCCAGCGCCATCGATCTGCGCGGCCTTGATGATGTCGGCGTCGACGGACCTGAGGCCGGCCAGGAAGAGCGCCATGGCGAAGCCCGAGGATTGCCAGATCGCAGCGATCACAATCGTCCAGATCGCCATGTCGCGGTCGATCAGCCAGTCGAATCGGAAGGAGGTCCAGCCGAGATCGCGGACGAGCTTCTGGATCCCAATGCCGGGATTGAGCAGCCAACTCCAGACCGTGCCGGTGACGACGAACGACACCGCCAGGGGGTACAGGAAGATGGATCGCAGCACGTTCTCGCCGCGAATGCGCTGATCGAGCAGGATCGCGAGCATGAGGCCGGTGATCAGACTCAGCAGCACGAAAGCGCTGCCAAACAGCAGCAGATTGTCGAAGGCAATCTGCCAGTTTCGCGACGACATGACTGCCGTGTAGTTGCGCAAGCCCACCCAACCCGAGACCGGGACAAGCGTGGAGGGCGTGAACGAAATCCAGATCGTCCACAGCGAAAACGAAATCAGATGCGCGGCCGACAACAGCAGCGGCACCCAGATCATCAGATACTCTGGCAGCCGGCCGACCGCGTCGGACATCGCCGGCCGGCCGGGCCGCGTTGCTGTGGCGACGGCGTCGGTCAACGCGAACCCTCGACGGCCTCGGCGAGGCGGGTGACCGCCTGCTCCGGCGTAATCGTCTTGTTCTTGGCGTATTCGGTGAGCACGTCGATCATCGCGGCGGTCAGGCCGTTTTCCTGCGCCATGTTGTGCGCGAGGCTCAGGACGGCCTGATTGTTCGCGACAGCGTCCTTGAGCGCGGCTGCGGTTCGCCGTTGACCGTCCGACCAGCCCTCGCCGGAAAGATCGACATCGGTGCGCACGGGGATCGATCCCGTGATCTGCGAATACATGGTCTGGATCGCCGGATCCATGACGAGCTGGGCCATCAGCGTCTGACCGGCTTGCAGATCGGGCTCCTTGCGCTGCCAGAATATGAAGGCGTCGGCATTCAGCAGGAAGACAGGCTTGCTATTGTCGCTGGGGCCCGGCGCGATGATGAAGTCGTCGAACTTGAAACCGGCGTTGCGGAGCACGCCCTGCGCCCACCCGCCCATGATCATCATGCCCATGTCGCCGTCGACGAAGCGCTTCAAGTTGGTGGCATAGGGTTGGGCGCCGACATTCGGGTCCATCCATTGGGTGATCTTGCGCATCTGTACGAAGGCGGCTTTGATCTCGGGACCCTCCAGGGCCTTCTTGTCGAGATTCATGATGGCTGCGCGGTATGCAGCGGGATTGATGCCGGCAAGCGAGGCCTCGAATTTCTGCCCGTCGTCGGGCCGGGTACCGCCGTTGGCGATGGGATATACGATGCCGCCCGTTTTCATCTTCTCGGCGAGATCGTTGAAGTCAGCCCAGGTAACGGGGATCTTGTCGGCCTTGGCCTTGTCCATCGCGCGTTTGGAGAGAAACAGCATGTTGGTGCTGTAGATCTGCAACGGCAGTGCAATCCACTTGCCCCCAGGCTTGTGCAGTTTTGCAAGGTCCGGAGCGACCACCTTTTCGTAAGCAGCGGCAGCAACGAGGGCGTCGAGATCGACGGTCGGGGCGATCTTCGACCAGGCCGCAATCTCGGGGCCCTTGAGCTGCGAGCAGGCCGGCGGATCGCCGGCAATGATCTGAGCGCGCAGCTTGTTCATCATCTCGGTGGTGAACCCGGGGACGGGCGAGTGCTGCCAGACCCCGCCCTTTTCCTCGAATTTCTTGCCGAGCGCCGTGATGGCCGCCCCATCGCTGCCTGCGGACCATTGCGAGATCGCGGTCAGGCGCGGCTTGGCCGCGCCTTGCGCCCGGGCAAATGCCGGCAATGCGAGCGCGGCAGCGGATCCAGCGAGCAGACGACGCCTTGTTGTTGTGATCGGCATGGCAGTTCCTCCCGGGTGTGAACTCTTGGCAGCGAAGCGGCGCGGCGTCAGGGCATGTCAGGCGGCCTCCGTCGATGCCGCCGGCATGCCGCCGCGGCCGGCGAGGCAGGAGGCGGCGAAGGCCAGCGCGGCCCTCGGATCGTTGCCGTTCGACGGCGGCACGAAGGCGAGCGACACCTGCGCGAGCTTGCGCCCGCCGAGCAGGCAGGCGTCGATGCCGTCGACCAGCGCGTTTCGGTCATCCTCCGCAAGCAGCGACGGCCAGCCGGAGATCGCGACGCCGCGACAGGGCTTGACGTTCAGCGTGTTGCCGATCGCGAGGCCAAGCCGGTACAGGCGCAGCCGCAGCTCCCGGCGCACGCGCGGCGGAATCGGAATCGCGCTGACCCAATCGCTGCCGAGCTGAAGCAGTTCCGGCTCGGGCACGCCGAGCAGCCCGGCCATCGCCGGCAGCGACGTATAGGCTTCGACGCAGCCATGATGGCCGCAGCGGCAGCGCGGACCGCCCTCGCCGAACACCATGTGGCCGAGCTCGACGGGCTGGAGGCCGTCGGCCTCGATCGCGTCGTCCATCCAGGCGCCGGCCACGCCCTGGCCGACGAACACGAACAGATGCGCGCCGCTGAACGGATAGTCCGCGGTGCGGCAGCGGTGAAAGATGGCGTGCGCCACGACCGAATTGGTGAACGCGACCGGAACGCCGGCGAACATTTCGCCGAGCATGGCGCGAATGCGCCCGACGTCGCAGGGAATGATGGGATTGTCCGATGCGCTCAGCCGGCCAAGCCCGGGAATGGAGACGCCGATCTGCGCGAGCGCGACGCGGCGGCGCCGGGTCCAGCCGCGCAGCACTGTCAGCGCATCGCCAAACACGCGGCCGACGGAGCCGGCGGTCGGCGTCTTCGGCAGCGGCAGACGCTCGCTGACGTGCAGTTCGCCTGACAGGCCGCCGACGCCGACACTCAGCCGCGGCCCCGCGATCTCGATCGCCGCCAGAGCCACGGAACGATCGAGCGAGACGAGACCCGAGGGGCCACCGACATAGGGCGCGGGCCGCCGGATTTCCTCGATCAGGCCCTCGGCCTTCAGATCGAACAGGATTCGCGACAGGCTCGCCTCGGACAGGCGCACCGCCTTGGCCAAAGGTGGCCGAAACGTGCCGCCCGACCGGAGCAGATGCCCCAGGATGGCCGCACGCGTCTGCCGCCGACTTCGCGGCTGCTCAGACATTTCCGTCCCTGTCGTCATTCTTACTTAGTGTAAGAATGTGCGCGCGGAGCGTTTCGCCTGTCAAGGCGAATGCCGTGCGATGCCGGGACTTGTTGTTGTGCGCGGCAGCAAGATCGGCGCGCGAACGCTGTGCCTAGAGCCTGCGCCGCAAGCAGCCGTCGCGCCGTTCAGGCGAGACGTGCGACATCGACGATGATGCGGTTGCGGTTGTCGGGGTCGACCAGGACCGGCAATTCGGATCCGGTGGCGGTGCGCATCTCGCGCCGCGCGGCGCTGCTGAATGACATGCGCGTCACCGCCTGCCAGGGCGGCCCGCCATTGGGGTCGCTGACACGGAGGGTGATGTCCCAGCTTCCGCCGGGCGCGCTGCTCGGTTCCGCCGCGTGCGCGCTCAGCACTGTCGCGCTGGCCGGCACGAGACCGAGCGCCGCGGCGCCGCCGGCCAGCGCGATCTCCGTCTGCTGCGGCGTGAGGCCGTTGACCAGCGCGGGCGACGAATCTGCATGCGCCACCTCGCGCCAGACACGGGGAAACGGGTGATCGTGATCCGTGTCGGCCTGCCGCTCACGGCGTTGCGGAGCGCGACGACTCTCCGCAAGCGTTTCGGCGGCCTCTCGCCCGGCCGGCACCCGATCCCATTCGATCCTGAACCGGTTCGGATCGGCGAGGTCCACGGTGACGGGGAGCACCATTCCGGGGCGGGGCCATTTCGGCTTGGGCACGTCGTAGCCGCTATACTGCACGGCAGCCGGCGCGAGCCGCTCCGCGGCGATCACCCCGTCAATGACGCATCTGGGAACGAGAACGACCTCGCCGGCCGCGTCGGGAAACGGCGAACAGGCCACCACCTGCAACTGTCCGCCGACCGGGTTCGTGATCCGCATCCGCCTGCCCCTGCTGAACCAACCCATCGCCATTCTCTTGCATCCGTCATTGGCCGGACGATGCATGTGAACGTTGAACCGCTTTCCACATGAATGCGTCGTCAGCGCGGCAACGAATCTTCGGCCGGAGCAACACAACGAAACTTGAGCTGCCGGCTGCGACCGGGTTAGCGTTGCGCGCGGCCTTTGAACTTCCCCAAGTTCGTTTAGTTCGCACTGGATCGTCGCCTGATCGCGGTTTCGGGCGGCGGTCCAGTTCCCGCTTCGCACCGGCCCGCTCACGCTCGTGTCCCAGACAAGCTGCAACGCGCATGGCGCGTTGAAGACGCGCGTAAACGCCGGGACCCCGCGGCTACGGTCTCCCGTGCGGCATGGGCCCCGGCTCTGCAGCGCACCGTCAAGGAGACGCTGCGCTGCCTCCGGGGCACGAAACCGGGATCCATATCGTCCATTCGCCATTTCGCCGCAGGGCTGTTCGGCCTTGCCGGCATTGCCGCCTCGTCCATGATCAAACATGATGGGTGCGGCCGGTGACGACTATTCCTGACAGGTGGGGGCTCTGATGAACGAAAACGAAATCCGCAGCTTCATCGCGGAGGTGAAGCAAGGCACGCTGTCGCGACGCGCGTTCATCCGGACAATGGCTGCGGTCGGGATCGCAGCACCGGTCGCGAGCCAGATCCTGCTCTGGAACGACGTGGCGATGGCGGATGCCACCTTGCCATACAAGCCGACCAAGGCCGGCGGCGGCGGCCCGCTCAAGATCCTGATCTGGCAGGCCCCCACTCTGCTCAATCCGCATTTCGCGCTCGGCACCAAGGACCAGGTCGCCTCGCGCATCTTCTTCGAGCCGCTCGCCGGCTGGGACAAGGAGGGCAACCTCATCCCCTGCCTCGCTGCGGAGGTTCCGACCAAGGCGAACGGCGGCCTCTCCCCTGACGGCACCAGCGTGACCTGGAAGCTGAAGCAGGGCGTGCGGTGGCATGACGGCAAGCCCTTCACCGCCGACGACGTGGTCTTCACCTGGCAATATGCCGCGGATCTGGCAACCGCGGCGTACACCACGGGGTCCTACCAGAACATCAAGGTCGAGAAGATCGACGACCACACCGTCAAGGTGATCTTCAAGGCTCCGACCCCGTTCTGGGCCGACCCCTTCGTCGGCTCCGTCGGCCAGATCCTGCCGAAGCATCATTTCGGCGACTATGCCGGCGCCAAGTCGCGCGACGCGCCGGGCAATCTGAAGCCGGTCGGCACCGGGCCGTACAAATTCGTCGAGTTCAAGCCGGGCGATTTGATCCTGGCCGAACGCAATCCCGACTATCACGTCAAGAACCAGCCGCATTTCGACACGCTCGAGGTCAAGGGCGGCGGCGATGCGGTCTCCGCGGCGCGCGCCGTGCTGCAGACCGGCGAATACGACTATGCCTGGAACCTGCTGGTGGAGGACGAAGTCCTCAAGCGCATGGAAGCCAGCGGGAAAGGCAAGGTGGAGTTCACGCTCTCCGGCGGCGTCGAGTTCGTCATCCTCAACACGACGGACCCGTGGACCGAGGTCGACGGCGAGCGTTCGAACGCCAAGACCAAGCATCCGACGCTGTCCGATCCGGCCGTTCGCCGGGCGTTCAACCTGCTGGTCGACCGCGAGGCGATCCAGAAATTCATCTACGGCCGCGCCGCCGTCGCGACGGCGAGCTTCGTCAACCAGCCCAGCCAGTTCAAGTCGAGCAAGCTGAAATACGAGTTCAACGTCGACAAGGCGAACAAGATCCTCGAGGAGGCCGGCTGGAAGATGGGCGCTGACGGCATTCGCGAGAAGGACGGCAAGAAGCTCAAATACGTCTTCCAGACCTCGATCAACGCCCCGCGGCAGAAGACGCAGGCCATCATCAAGCAGGCCTGCCAGAAGGCAGGGATCGACATCGAAATCAAGTCGGTCACCGGATCGGTGTTCTTCTCGTCCGACGTCGGCAACCCCGACACCTACTCGAAGCTCTATTGCGACATGGAGATGTACAACACGACGCAGCCGCAGCCCGATCCGGAGCGGTTTTTGAACCAATGCGTGTCCTGGGAGATCTCGACCAAGGAGAACAAGTGGCTGGGCCGCAACGTCTCGCGCTGGTCCGATCCCGAAGCCGACAAGGCCTACAAGGCCGCGCAAAACGAGCTCGATCCCGTCAAGCGCGCCGCACTGCTGATCAAGGTCAACGAGATCTTCTGCGAAGCCAACGTGCTCGTGCCACTGCTCTCGCGCAACATCGTCGGCGGCAGCGTCAACAGCCTGATGGCCGACATCTCGGGGTGGGATGTGACGACGTGGAATTTGGCGAGTTGGTATCGGAGCTGAAGGGGGACGGATCGCCGCGAATCGCCGTAGCGGGCGAAGCTCTCCCGGAGACCACGCATGTTCACTTCCGTGATCGCGAAAGCACGATCATTGCTTGACCGGATACGCCCTGGTCCTTCGCAAGACATCTCCGATGCCGGAGCCGAACGCCGGGGTCGGGAAGCGACGGGCGCCATTCTTGCGTTGATCAGCCTGATCGTGCTCGTCGCATGCGTCGGCGCGGCGATCGCCCTCACCCAGATCAGGTCATTGAAATCGGAGGTTGTCGCGCTTCATCGCGAGCTTGCGCCGCTCAAGGAGCGGGTCGCGCAACTGGATCAAGCCGAGAAGGCAAGGCGTCAGGCTGAACAGCAGCAGGACGCAAGGGACAAGGCTGCGATCGAGAGAAGCAATCGTCTCGGCGAAACGCAGGCCGCATTGAATCTCTCGTCCGAGGAAATTCAGCAGGTCAAGGTGTTTATCAAGCCGGCTCCCTCGCCAGGCGCTCCGGYAGACGCCATCAAGGTTGGCGACGTCGTGGACGGTGCGATGATCCCGCTGCCATCCCCGCTCACGGAGAAAATACCAAAGCTGCTCGGCGCCAGATTTGCAATTCGAAACGGCGCGATCATCATCGTCAGACAAGGCAGCCGGCGGGCGGACGCCGTGCTGGGTCCGAACTAAAGCGCGATGAGATTAGGATGAATCGTCATCGCGCTTTAGGTTGTTGTTTGAGCATGATCTTTTCGGAAAACCGCTGCGCACTTTTCCGGATCATGCTCTAGCCGAGACCAAAATTTCAATGAAGATCAAGCTTGCGGCCGGTTGTTCCGCCTAGGGCTGATTGTTCGGCGGCCTTTCAATGAACCGTCGGCTGCCATTGAGGAGCTCGAGGTTATTGGCGATCACCGGGTTGGTCGGATCGAGCGAATAAGCCTTCTCGAATTTTCGACGCGCGCCGTTCAAATTGCCGCGCAACATCAGCGAATAGCCCTGGTCGTTGAGGATCTGGACTGTCTCGCCCCCAAGTCTGATCGCCTGGGCGTACGCCTGGTCCGCAAGATCGAACCGCCGCAACCGATCATAGCTTGCCGCCAGGCCAATCCAGGCTGTCACGTCCTTCGGCGATTTCTCGACGGCGTCCTTGAAATAGCGCTGGGAAATCCCGTAGCTGCCGCGATTGAAATGCTCCAGCCCCAGCCGCACGGGCTCGTCCGAAGGATAATATTTGACGTCGGTCGGTTCCTGCACGGGGTCCCCGCCCGGCGGCTCCACGGGAGCGACGATAGCCGCGTCTCTCAGCGTGGTCTCGCACGCCGCAAGGCCGGTCGCCAACCAGCAACAGGTCAGCATTAAGATGATGCGCCGCATAACTCTTGTCCCCGCCCGGCTCATCGGACTCATTGAAATATCATCGTCAGATTACCCAAGGCCAAGGCCCCCTGGCTCCTTACCTACCCGGCGCTGCGCCGCCGACCGGCACCGATACTCCACCGACCGTTCCAGGCGGCAATCCATCTATGTCGATGTTCTGGGTTGCGGTAGGCCGCACGCCCATCTGTTTCGTCGCATCGCCAACATCGGGAAGCTGATCCACCGGCTGTTTCGTGTTGCCATAACGTGTCACGGCGGCGCCAACGCGCCGAGCGTCGTACGCGATCCTGCGATCACCGACGTATCGCGGCCATGGATGGATCGTATGGGTGACGGCGTTGACCTGCTTGGCATCGCCGGCGCTCATCGTGATGGTGTCGGAGCGCTGGAAGTAGCGGTCCATCTCGTCATTACCGGCGAGGCCGTAACATCCCCCGAGCAGCAAGGGCGCGAACAGAACCAGATACCTTATGGTCATCTCTCGCTCCTAGTTGAGGGTCTTTACGACCGGCTGGTTTGCGGCGGCGGCCGGGGGCGGAACGGGCGTCCTGAGCTCGGGAGCGATGATGTGGCCGTACGGCCCCTTCACGTCGCCACCGGAATTGACGTAGTCATTGTAACGCTTGCGGACTTCCATCTGGCCATTGAGGAAGAAATCGACGTCATTGGCCGGAAGGCGGGAGTCGAGCGGAGAGGCCAGTTGCTGACCGGGTACCGCAGGCGCAACCAGGCGCGGCGTGATGATGATGACGAGGTCCGTTTCCTCCTGCAGGTAGGACTTGCTGCTGAACAAGGTTCCAAGCACGGGCACCGAGCCGATCCAGGGCAATTGCGAAACGTCCTGCCGGTTGCGGGTCTGGAGCAGGCCGGCGATGGCAAAACTCTGGCCGTCGCGCAATTCGACCGTGGTGCGCGCGTCACGGCGGGTCAAAGCAGGAACTGTCGTCCCCTGAATCGTCACCGCATTGGTGAAATCAAGCTCGCTCACCGACGGCTCAACCCGAAGATTGATCACGCCCCGCGAGAGAACGGTGGGCACGAAGGCCAGCTCGACACCGAACTTCTTGTAGTCGATGGTGATGGTGGGAAAACCGGTCGTCGTCGTGTTCGGGATCGGCACCGGAAATTCACCGCCGGCCAGGAAGCGGGCGGCATCCCCGGAAAGCGTGGTCAAGTTCGGCTCCGCCAGCCGGCGAACCAATCCTTTCGTTTCCAATGCGGTGATCAGCAGGTCCACCGAACCGCCGCTGCTGGTCCGAAGAATACTGGTCAACAAGCTCCCGAACGGGATCGGGGCGACGCCGCCTGCGGTGCCGACGAGCGTTCCCACAGTTCCGAGTATGGGAAGGCTGCCAGTAGGAGAACCACCAACGGGCGTACCGCCAGTATTACCAGTGGGGTTTGGGACCGTGTTAATACCACCGATCGGCTGTCGGACCGTCGCGCCAGTTGCCCCACCAAGCCCCGTATTCCCGACATTGGTCCCGTTGGCGTTCGCCGCATAAAGGTTCACACCGAGGTTACGCCCAGCCTCCCGGTTGACCTCGAGAAATCGCACCTCGAGCATCACCTGTTGCGGCGCCGCGACGCTCATCGCGTTGACGACAGTTCCTCCCTTCGCGACGGTGCTGGTGGCAATTGCCATGGCCCGCTCGGCGGCAACCGCGTCGACGGCGGTTCCGCTCAGCACCACCTGGCCCTCCGAAGCCGAGACGCGAACACCCTGCATGCCGGTGCCGGTCCGGATGTTCTGCTGCAAATTGCCGGTATCGATCACGACCTCGACGTCGAGAATCCCGATCTGCTTCATCGAGCTGTCGAACAAAATGACGTTGGTGGTGCCGGTCTGCTTGCCCTGGACGTAGATCAGGTGATCGCTCAACGACTTCACGTCGACAATATCAGGCGAGCCCGCGACAATGGTCGCAAAAGCCGTGTCGACCTTGAAGGTGCGTGACTTGTTGACGACCACCTTGACCCGCTGGACGTCGTTCATTTCGCTGACGAAGACGCCGCCGCCGGAGGAGCCCCTCCGATCTGCGGCCGCGGCGCTGTCAGCGGACTCAAACAAGGCGAGCGCCGCGCCAACAGCCATCACGCTGAAAGCGAGAAGCCTCCCTACCTTATTACCCGAAACGCGACCGCCACCCATTCGAGTCCCCCCACTGCGATCCACGGCTGTCCCCGCAAATCTACGTGCTCGATGCTCCCAAAAGTTCCCCTCTACGCACCACGTCGGAGAGCTTACAATTCATCCCATTACAAATCGTTATTCGTGTTTCCAAGATCACATCCTTCATTCCCCTTCCTTGCAAGAAGAGACGCTTACCGCACTGCGGCAACAGCACAGAAAACTTTCCGATGTTGCCAGCGTGCACCACTTTTTCCCGTTTGCTTGGAACCTGCAGCACAAGCGCGCACGAGTTCCGCCGGCGCCCGCTTTGGCGAGTTCCCTATCGATTTCGGAGGATCTGTTGGAACAACCGGAACTTGCTCTCCCGCTTACAGAGATCCCGACGCATTCCGGGATGGTTGCTCGCTACCACTAGAAGGGAATCGAGGTGGACGCGCTCGGCGCGTTCAATGTGGTGCCCCATATCGGCATCAGCATCTTGAAGCTCGGGTCGGATGCCGTAACGGTGAGTGCAGCGGCTCCCGCAGTCGTGCTCAGCGTAGGCGCGAGACCGCCGGCAAATAGCATTGGGGCAACGGCTTTTTTGGCAGCAGCGGATGGCAGGGGGTCACCCGAACAGGTTGGTGAAGTCTTGCTCATCGCGCTATTGACGAAGCAGTCGCTGATCATCCATGTCCGGGCACCGGCGTTGGCGAGCGTCCGCAATGACTGCATGGTGATTGCGTAACGCCCCAGATCGAAGATGGTGAACATCAGTATGAAAAGCGGCAGAGCGACGAGACAAAATTCCATCGCCCCGATGCCGCGCTGATCAAGCTTTCTCATCACTGCACCAACTGGACATACTGGCTTTTCGGCAGCTTCGTTTGCGATGGGCACCCCGTGGTGTCAAAGGTGGCATTGCCGTTGAACGAGATCGAGGCTGCGATCAACTGGCCACAAGCGCCGCCCGTGCCGCCTACGGCGATCGTCGGATTGCCCTGAAACGTCACTGATGCGTTCGGCGCATAGATGTTTCCTGTGAGGTTGATGTTGCTATTTCCACCGAAGGTCACAGCCGTCGCTGAGGCATCGTACATCGACATGTACTGGAATAATGCAGCGCTAGACTGGAGGGCCGCCGGAAGCGACGAGGCGTTAGGGGCAGTTGCCGGCCCCTTGAGGGTGAGCATCGCGCCCCCCTTCATGTCAATGCTCGCCCCTGGCAACAGGATGAAGGTCACTCCCGTACATGGATTTGTGCAGGAGACGATGGAGCCGCCTTTGAGAGTCAGAGTACCGGATATGAAGTACACCGACACCCCTGCAGCCAAGGAGACATTGGCATTGCCCTTCGTCTGGGTATTGTTATTCGTGCATGCGGTGCTGGCCGAGCCGGCCACGTAAGCGACGAGATCCGATCCTGGACATACTGGAAGACCACATTTGGCGGGGAGCGTGGGGTTCGCGCCGCACAACGTGGTGAGGGCACCATCGAGAGCAGAGAAGGGATTGGCGGAACGTGGTGAGGGCACCATCGAGAGCAGAGAAGGGATTGGCGG
>NZ_JBFULU010000056.1:0-42793 GCF_054049735.1 Bradyrhizobium sp. P5_C12 | reverse complement strand
CCTCCACATCGTCATTGCGAGCGCAGCGAAGCAATCCATGGTGACAGTCTGGATTGCTTCGCTGCGCTCGCAATGACGGAGCATGGGGCATCGGCTTCTTCTCCAACTACCACTGTCATTCTCCGCCACCGGGTCTCGCCTTCGGCGAGCCCGATGACAGGCTCCGGCGGGGAAGCCAGTACGCCGCGACCTCTCGGCTCAATCACAGCCGTCGGAATACTGGATCGCCCGGTCGAGCCGGGCGATGACGGCGAGTGTGTGGTGCAGACACGCCTTCGCATCCTCGCGGCTCAATTCGCCCGAGCTTTGCTTCGTCGCTCCGCCCTCTCAAAGCCAAGAGGGCGCAGGGAAGGCCGGGTGCCGGCTGGCACCCGCGGTCCGCTGCGCGAAAAGCACACGCAGGAAGAACCGCACAGCAGCATACAGGTGTAGCCAATCACTCGGCCTTCCCTGCGCAGTGGGTTGACGGCTTATGCCGTGCTCTCCCGGGAGCCGAGTTCCTTCTGGCCTCCCTCGCCCCGCGAATTGATGATGCCGTCCGCCCGGTTGGGCTCGCGAACATCTCCGCGACAGGCTTGACCGTAGCAACGACGGCCAGGACCACACGGTTTTGCCGTACGCGCGGCCCGCTTGTTCGCCGCATTATCCTCCGGCGTTGTCGACGTTGCCGGAAGAATGCTGGCGAGACGAACCTTTCAGCGCCGCTCATCCGCACGCRGTTTCGGGCTCACAGGGACTACCCGCCCTGCCCGCACCTTTTCGTGCCGACGCTGCCGCGTCCACCGCAACCCGGCTCGCGACACATGACGACACAAGATCGCCCCTCAAGGTCAAGCCGGGATGGGCGACACATACGCCATTTCCGAATTTCGGTAAAGTGGAATATTTTTGCGACGACGGCTCGACCGCCTCGCAGGTGTTTTGCCCGACGGGTCGCGACATGCCGTGGCGCACCGCCTGCAAGCGTTTCAAATTGTCAAAACGCGCTTTGAACCATTCCAAAATCGCTCACCGCGGATTCAAGCAATTCTATTTTGCGCGTGTGGAGTTTCCGTCGCTGCACCAATAGAAGTCCGCATCGATCAACGCGCGTCAGCATGCAGCAACGCGCGTTCGTGCCGATATCAGTGCGAACGGAATTGGGAATCATCGTCGGTGGGAATTGCTTCGTTTGAGAGGAGACATCGCTGGCTTGAAACCACAGCCGCGATCAACGTAACGCTGTTTGGTTCGGTCCTGTTCGGATCCGTCATGCCTTCCCAAGCACAGACCAGCAACCTGCCGCCGGTCACCGTCGAGGCGCCGACCCCGCCGAAGACCCGCAGCACCGCCGCGTCCAATCAGCGCACACGGTCGTCGCGTGYGGCCGCGGCGAACCGGCGCGCCAATTTGGCGGCCGATCGGAATCCGGCTCCGCAAGCGGCAGGACGCGCAGCTGGAGCGACAACCGGTTATGTCGCGACCACCAGCTCCGCCGGCACCAAGACCAACACGCCGTTGCTCGAAACGCCGCAGTCGCTCTCGGTCGTGACCAGGAAGGAGCTGGAAGATCGCAACGTCCAGACGCTCAAGGACGCCGTCAACTACACGCCCGGCGTCACGACTTCGGCGTTCGGCTACGATCCTCGCTTCGACAGCTTCTCGATTCGCGGCTTCGACGTGACTTACACCGGCATCTATCGGGATGGCCTGCGTCAGGGCGGCGGCAACTTCGCCATTCCCAAGATCGAGCCCTATGGGCTCGAGAGCGTGTCGATTCTTCGGGGACCGGCCTCCGGCCTGTATGGGCTTGGCTCCCCGGGCGGCATCGTCGACGTCACGACGAAGCGGCCGCCGATGACGGCGTTTGGCGAGGTCCAATTGCAGGCCGGCACTTACGACCGCTACCAGGGCGCCTTTGACGTCGGCGGACCGGTGCCCGGCAGCGATCAATTGTACTACCGGCTCACGGGCCTGCTGCGCGACGCGAAGACCTGGTTTCCCGGCAATGATGACGACCGCGCCTATATCGCGCCGGCCCTGACCTGGAAGCCGAACCTCGATTCGACGTTCACGATCCTCGGGGAATATCAGACCAGCCGGACCGCTGCGAGCATCGGAAACGCTCGCACGGTTGATGGGAAGCTGACCAACATCTACTCGAACGATCCGGCGTTCAGCGCCATGGGCCAGAAGCAGTACCGCATCGGTTATGCGTTCGAGCACAACGTCAATGACACCTGGACCGTGCGGCAGAATTTCCGATTTTATCAGGTCAACACCGACGCGAAATACACCCAGATCGACAACATCGACTATGCGACCCAAACCGCGTCGCGCTCCGCCTGGCGAATCGTGGATAATTTCAAGACCGCGACCCTCGACAATCAGGCCGAAGCCAAGTTCATGCTCGGCTCGGTCAAGAATACCGCTCTGTTCGGCGTCGACTACAGTCACTCCTACTACGACGACAAGATCGGATGGGGACCGGCGCCCGATCTCAATCTCCGGACCATGAACTACGGCGCCCAGGCGATCGCCTCACCGGCATTTTCGATCTTCACCAAGCAGTCGACCGACGAGGTGGGGGTCTACGCCCAGGAGCAGGCCAAGCTCGGAGGATTCATTCTGACGCTCAATGGCCGTCAGAGCTGGGTATCGCAGAGCACGACGACGACCCTGGACGGATCTCCGGTCACCCAGAAGCCGTCGGCCTTCACCGGTCGCGCGGGCCTCAGCTATCTCTTCGACAGCGGCGTGGCGCCCTATGTCAGCTACGCCACCTCGTTCAGCCCGCAAACCGGCGTGGACGCGACAGGGTCCACCTTCAAGCCGACCACCGGCGAGCAGACGGAAGCGGGCATCAAGTATCAGATGCCTCATGTTCCGTTGCTGTTGACCGGTGCCGTCTTCGACATCAAGCAGGACAATGTCCTGCGCACCAATGCCGACAACATCGCGTTCCAGGCGGCGACCGGACAGGTCGAGTCCAAGGGCCTCGAGCTCGAGGCCAAGCTGGCACTCAAGCCGGGCTTCGATCTCACCGCGGCCTATACCCACCTCAACGTCGTGATCACGCGAGGCAATACCGATACGACCGGCAATGAGTATTCCGGCATTCCCCGGGACTCGTTCGCAGCTTTCGGCAAATACACGTTCCAATCCGGCACGCCCGTGGAAGGGCTCGGCTTCGGCCTGGGTGCGCGCTATATCGGCGCAAATTTCGGCGACGATCAGAACACGTTCGAGAATTCAGCGGTCACATTGTTCGATGCCGTGATCGACTATGATCTCGGCAAGCTCGATCGGAGCTTCCGCGGCGCCTACATGCGCGTGAACGCGACGAATCTGTTCGACAAGAAGTATAACACCTGCCAGGCCGGCTATTGTTATGCTGGCGAGCGGCGTCAGGTGATCGGCACGTTGAGCTACCGCTGGTAGCCGCCGCCTCGCATCGGTTCGCGCCTGCGCCCGTGGTGAAGCGTGATGGGTTTCGCAAGTGCTCTACCCATCCTACGCTCCACCTCAAGAGCGGTGCCCTACACCGGATCGAACGCCCGGATCGGCGGCAGATTGCCCGTGAACTTCTCCACCTCCACCGCCGTCAGCTGGCCGGTGCAGCCTTGCGCGAAGGATGAGGTGCCGATGTCGCGGGTGAGCACGTTCGGGTTGCCGTGAACGCAAAGCGGCGCCTCGTCCTCGGGGTCCATCGGGTCGTACCAGGCGCCGGTCGGCAGCTGCACCACGCCGGGCGCGATGCCGTCGGTGACATGGACGGCGGCGAGACAGGCGCCGCGGTCGTTGAACAGGCGGATGATGTCGCCGTCCTTGATACCGCGAACCTCCGCATCGCGCGGGTTCATGCGCGCGACCTCGCGGCCGCGATGCTTTGCAGCCAGCGAATGCCCGCCGAAATCGAGCTGGCTGTGCAAGCGCGTCACCGGCTGGTTGGCGACGAGGAAGCACGGCGCGCCGGGCTTCGGCATGTCGGTCTTCTCCAGCCAGACCGGATGGCCGGGACAATCCGCATCGCCATGGCCCGCGATCTTCTGCGAGAAAATCTCGATGCGTCCGCTCGGCGTCGGCAGGGCATGGGCGACCGGATCCTCGCGGAAGCGGCGCAGCCTGCCGCCGTCGTCGGGCTGCTGCGGCACGACCAGGCTGCCGCGCTGCCAGAATTCCGCGAAGCTCGGGGCCTCGAGGCCGCGCGCTTCGAGCGAGGCGCGGGTCGGCTCGTAGAGATGTTCGAGCCACTCCCGTGACGTGCGGCCTTCGGTAAAGGGCTCGCGGGCGCCGAGACGGTCGGCGAGATCGGCGAAGATCTCGTAGTCGTCGCGCGCCAGCCCAAACGGCTCGGCGATGCGGTGCATCGCCACCATCAGGGGATCGTTGCTGGAATAGCCGATGTCCTCGCGCTCGAGCGTCATGGTCGAGGGCAGGACGATGTCGGCGTGCCGCGCCGTGGCGGTCCAGGCAAGCTCGTGCACGACCAGCGTGTCGACTTTCGCGAAGGCCTTGCGCAGGCGGTTGATGTCCTGGTGGTGATGGAAGGGATTGCCGCCGGCCCAATAGACCAGGCGGATGTCCGGATAGGTGCGGGTCTCGCCATTGTAGCGATAGGTGGCGCCGGGATTGAGCAGCATGTCGGCGATGCGCGCCACCGGAATGAAATCGCGGACACCGTTGCGGCCCTGCCCCAGCGTCGGCCCCGGCACGTCGTTGACGCGGCGGCCGTAATAGCCGATCGCCCCCAACGAATAGGCGTAGCCGCCGCCGGGCAGACCGATCTGGCCGAGCGCTGCCGCCAGCACCATGCCCATCCACACCGGTTGCTCGCCATGTTCGGCGCGCTGGAGCGAATGGGAGACGGTGATGAGCGCCCGCTTCCCGGCAAGGCGGCGGGCGAGCTTACGGATCGTCTCCGCAGCAACGCCGCAGATCGCGGCGGCCCATTCGGCGTGCTTTGCCTGCCCGTCGCTCTCGCCGGTGAGATAGCGCAGGAAGACCGGCCAGCCCTCGCTGTAGCGATCGAGAAAGGCCTGATCATGCATGTTGTCTGCGACCAGCGTGTGGACGATGCCGAGCATCAGCGCGGTGTCGGTGCCGGGCAAGCAGGGCATCCATTCGGCACCGGCCTCGACCGGCAGATCGTCCCGCAACGGGCTGACCAAAACGAACTCGCAGCCCCGCCGGCGCGCCGCGTCCATGGCGCCGCGCTCGACATGCTTGCTGATCGAGCCGCCGGCCACCATGGAGTTTTTCAGCGCCATGCCGCCGAACGCCAGCACGATCTCGGTCTCGGCCGCGATCTGCTCCCAGGTGATGTTGCGCTTGGTGATGTCCTCGTAACCCGCCAAGATCTGCGGCAGCAGCACCGAGGACGCGCCCGAGGAATAGGTGTTCACCGAGCGCACATAGCCGCCCATCGCGATGTTGAGGAAGCGATGCACCTGGCTCTGGGCGTGATGGAAACGGCCCGCGCTCGACCAGCCGTAGGAACCGCCGAACACGGCCCCGGGGCCGCGTGTGTCGCGGATGCGCGACAGCTCGTCGCCTAAGAGATCCAGCGCCTTCTCCCAACTGACGGAAACGAATTCATCGCGGCCGCGGCGGTCATCGGGACCGGGACCGCGTTCGAGCCACCCGCGGCGGATCGCCGGCTGGGCGATGCGCGCCTGGTGGCGCAGCGCGCCGGGGAAATTGTCGATGATACCGTTCGGATCGGGATCGCCCG
The DNA here is from genome assembly GCF_054049735.1 of Bradyrhizobium sp. P5_C12. Classification (NCBI taxonomy): domain Bacteria; kingdom Pseudomonadati; phylum Pseudomonadota; class Alphaproteobacteria; order Hyphomicrobiales; family Nitrobacteraceae; genus Bradyrhizobium; species Bradyrhizobium sp. P5_C12. Next base: position 37,080 of record NZ_JBFULU010000056.1, on the reverse strand, counting down.
CATAGGCCCTGACCTCGAGCCCGGCCGCGCCTTGACGCGCCGAGAACACGCCCCAGTGCGAGGTGTGCGGCTTGAAGCCGTCCGACAGGTCGAGGCCGGGATCGGGGAAGCCAATCGTCTCGCTCATCATCACGTCCTTATTCCAGCCCGGGGGGAAGGCAGGAATGCCGTTCCCGTCGCAATGCGCCGGACCAGTATACCGACCCGACCTTCCCGTGTCGTCGGGATCAGGACTGACAGAAACGCAGGGCGGCCGGGGCCAAACGGGCAACTTCAGTCGGAGGACGTCCCAACAGAGTGATAGGCGCGACCGAAATAGATCAGGTTGTCCGGGCGGCTGGATCTTTTCAGCGCCACGACCGGGCAGAACAGGACATCATGCGTGCCCACGGTGGCGACATCGGCAATGCGGCAATCGAACGCAGCCGCGCAGTCCGCGAGAACGGGCGCGCCGGTTTCGAGCGTCGACCACGTTGCCGCGGCGAACCGTTCCTGAACCGGCACCTTGCCGCCGAACAGCCGCGACAGCGGCTCGTGCCGCGCCGCCAACACATTCACGCACACGACGCCGTTCTGTATCACGCTCGCATAGGCCGATGACGTGCGGTTCAAACACACCAAAAGGGTCGGCGGATCGTCGGTGACACTGCACGCGGCCGACGCGGTGAAGCCGGCGCGGCCGGCGCGACCATCGGTCGTGACGATGTTGACCGCCGCGCCGAGGCACGCCATCGCATCGCGGTAGTCCTGGCCGCCAATCTTCGTCATTGCAGTTTCTCACATGCCTGGGGCAAAGAGCTGCCCGGCAAACGCAAGCCCATGCAAGACCTCCGCCAGGACCGAGGCACCGGCGGCGACATGGGCAGGCTCCGCCCATTCGTGCTCGACATGACTGGCACCGTCCCGGCAGGGGATGAAGATCATTGCCGCCGGACACAGCTTGCTCAGATGGCGCGCGTCGTGGCCGGCCGCCGACAGGATGGCCATGGCCGGGACGTCCTGGTCGCGCGCGGCCCGTGCGATCCGCGCCCGCAAGCGCGGATCGAACGCATTGGAGGGCGCGTCGACCAGCGGCGTCACCGTGACCCGGCACGGCGGCGCATGCCGGCTGCAGAGCGCCGCGATACGCGCGCCCGCCGCCCCAAGGACAGCATTGTCCGGATGGCGCAGATCGATGCTGAAGGTCACCCGCGACGGCACCACCGACGGCGCGTTGGGTTCGACCGTGACGCGGCCGATGGTGAACTTGATGTCGGCATCGATCGCGCCGATCTCGGCATCGAGTGCGGCCGCCATCCGGGCGAACGCGGCGAGCGCATCGCGCCTGTCCTGCTGAGCCAGGGTCCCGGCATGTCCTTCGGCGCCTTCGACCACCACCTGAAAGGTCTTCTTGCCCTGGATGCCGGTGACGACGCCGATCGTGCATGCCGCCGCTTCCAGCAAGGGGCCCTGCTCGATGTGCAGTTCGAGATAGGCGCCGACGGCAAAGCCGAGCGGCCTGTGCGGCAGATCGGGAAAGGCCGCATGGAGCCGGTCCAGCGCCTCGCCGACGCTGATGCCGCTGGCATCGCGCGCAGCGCGAATGGCCGCAAGGCTGCGCTCGCCCGCAAACGCTTCCGAGCCCATCATGCCGGGGGCGAAACGACAGCCCTCCTCGTTCATCCAGGCGACCACGATGACGTCACGCACCGGCATCTCGCCCCGCGCGGCGAGCGAGGCGACGACCTCGAGCGCCGCCATCACGCCGGCCGCACCGTCGAACTTGCCGCCGGTCGGCTGGCTGTCGAGATGGCTGCCGACCAGCAGCGGCGGCGCCGCACGGTCACGTCCGGCGAGCGTGAGGAACAGATTGCCGGCCGCGTCGGTCGACGCCGTCAGGCCCGCTTCCACCGCCCAGGCGATCACGCGATGCCAGGCCGCGATTTCACCATCGCTCAGGGCCTGACGGTCGACACCACCGGCGGGCGTCGCCCCGATCTCGGCCAGCGCCATCAATCGCGTCCAGAGCCGATCGGGATCGATCAGGGAGTTGGCAGCCATCGGTCTTACTTCGTGCGCATGATCTGGCCCGGCAGCGCGCGCGGATCGCGCGGCAGCCAGCGCCCGGCCTCGACCTGGGCCAGGAATTCGGCGAGCAGCGCGTTGAACGCCGCGGGCTCCTCGAGATTGAGGGTATGGCCGGTCTTGGGAAACACCGACAGGCCACAGGCCGGAAGCGTCTTCTTCAGGAAGATGCCCGGCTGCAGGCAGTGGTCGTCCTCGTCGCCGACGACGACCAGCGTCGGCACCATGATTTTCTTCAAACCGTCTTCGAGATCGTAGAAAGACGGCCGCCGCGCCTGCACGCCGCGCATGGTGTTGGCAGCACCACGATCGGAATGGGTGGCGAGGCGATCGGCGAACTCCTGCCAGCCGCGCGGATCCTTGTTCTGGAATTGTACGCGGCTCGCGCCCAGCGCGTAGATCTTGGAGAATTCCTTGGCGCCCTGCTGCTCGAAATTGTCGGCAACCTCGAGCGAGACGCCGCGAAAATAGTCTTCGTGCTCCTTCTCGCAGCCATAGCCGGCGCCGGCGACCGTGAGCGACAGCGCACGCTCCGGCGTGCGCAACCCGAAATGCACCGTGCAGAAGCCGCCCATCGAAAGCCCGACGATGTGCGCCTTCTCGATCTTCAACGCATCCAGCACCGCAACCGCATCGTCCGCGGCGAGCGCCTGCGAATAGGCCTCCACGCTCTCCGGCACATCCGATGGCGGATAGCCGCGTGCGGCGTAGGTGATGCAGCGGTGACGGCGGCTGAAGTAGCGGAGCTGCGGCTCCCAGCTGGCGTGATTGCCGCCGAATTCATGGATGAACAGGATCGGCGTGCCCTCGCCCGCCTGCTCGACATAGAGCTTCACGCCGTCCTTGGTCGTGATCATCGTCATCGGCATCGTCCCTAGAATTGCGGCGGCAGGTCGTTGAGCATGCGCGCCTGCGCCACCATCTCCGGCAACAGCGTACAGAACTTCTCGACCCAGCCTGACGGCACGGAGGTCGAGACCTTCACGAACCGGTCGCCGAAACGCTGCGTGTGGTAGGTACCCTGGCGGATCATGATGCCCTGCCGGCGATAGCATTCGACCAGCGCCTCGGGGCGGATCCCCGCCGCGATGGTCTCCAGCACCAGGAAATTTCCGTGCGACGGCATGATCGGCAGCGCCAGCCCTTCGATCGCGGCAGCGGCTTCACCGATCATGGCCTTGTTGGCCCGGTCGATGCTCCGCACCCTCTTCATCCATTCGGCCTTGACCGAAAGACCCGCCTGCGCCGCGCGCTGGGCAATCACACTGGCACCGAGAACGCTGGTGGAGACCTGTGCCAGCTCCTCGAACAGGTCAGGCGCGGCCACGAGTGCGCCGATGCGCAAGCCGGCGAGCCCGAGCCATTTCGAAAAACTCATGGAGACGACGGCGCCTTGCGGCGCCACGTGCAGCGCCGGGGTGTGGCCATCGGCGAAATCGCGGTAGGTGCAGTCATGCACCAGCAGCGCGCCGCAATCGCGCGCGATCGCGGCAAAGCTCTCGATCTCCTCGCGCGTATAGCGGATGCCGAGCGGATTGTTGGGATCGACGAGATAGATGATCGCGGTGCGCTCGTCGACATGGGCCTTCAGCGCCGCGGCCGTCAGCCGGTAATTGCAGGCGGGATCGTAGATCGGGATCTCGATCACCTCGGCGCCCTGCTGGCGGGCGAACAGGCACGGCCATTTCCAGGTCGGATCGGTGGTCACCAGCGTGGTGCCGGGCTTGCAGCGCGCCCGGCAGATCATCGCCAGCGCATTGACGCCGCCTTCGGTGACGAGCGCCTCCGCACCGGGCGTGCCGAGATCGGCGACGATCGCGCGGCGCAGCGCCTCGAAGCCGAGCGGCGGGGCATAGGCGTTGAACTCGCCCTGCTCGATCGAGCGCAGCATCGCCTCGCGCACCGCGGGGTGGCTTTCGATGTGGTTGGTGTTCTGGCCGAGCCAGTAGAGCCCCGGCGTCGCCGACAGCTCGTCGAAATAACGGTTGCGGATCAGTGCTGCGGATTCAGGCATCGCTACGCCGCCTCAGATCACGGAGCCGCGGGAGGCGATGCCGCCATCGATCGTCACCACCGTGCCGGTGATGTAGGCGGCCCTTGGCGAGGACAGGAAGGCGACCAGATCGGCGACCTCCTCCGACGTCGCCGGACGCTTGCCGGGATATTTGTCGAACAGCTCCTCCCAGCGGCTCTCGTCGCCGAGCATGTCGATGGATTTGCGCTTCATGATCTTGAGCATGCGGTCGGTGGCGACCGGCCCCGGATTGACGGCGACGACGCGCACGCCGTGATCGAGGCTCCTGCCGCCGAGCGCCTTGGTAAAGGACATCAGCGCCGCATTGCCGGTCGAGCCCGCGATGTAGCTCGCATCCCAGTTCTCACCGGAATTGCCGATGATGTTGATGATCACGCCGTCCTTGCCCTTCATGCGCGGATAATAGAGGCGCGACAGCGTGATGTAGCCGAACACCTTGAGGTCGAAGCCGCGGCGCCAGGCGGCATCATCGAGGATCTCCAGCGATCCGGCCGGGATATCGCCGGCATTGTTGACGAGGACGTCGATGTCGCCGACCGCGGCGGCGAGCTGCTCCATCGCCTCGGTGCTCGACAGGTCGAGCGCATGAACGGTGACCTTGATGCCATGGCGCGCCTCGAGGTCCCGCTTGGCCTGGATCATGGCCTCGCCGTTCCGGGCCGCCAGATGCAGGTGGCACCCTTCGGCGGCGAACACCTCGGCGACCGCAAGCCCGATACCCTTGGACGCACCGGTGACCAGCGCCGTCTTGTTCGTGAGCTTCAGTTCCACGCAACGTCTCCAGAATGCAAATCTTGATATACAATATCAAGCAATTTGCATACCAAGAGCCGGCTGGTCATTCGAAGGCGGCCAGGAAGTCCAGCAGATTGTCGCCGAGCAGGTTGACGTGATCGCGCATCGCGCTGTGCGCCCGCTCCGCGTCATGGGCGAGGATCGCCTGCATGATCGCCTCGTGCTCACGGATCGTATCGGCGATCCGGTTCGGCATCCGCGTCACCCGGCGCCGATAGGCCGCCACCTGATTGCGCAGCTTGCGGGTCTGGTCGGCCAGGAAGGCGTTGCGCGAGGCCTCGTAGATCGCCTCGTGGAATTCCTGATTGATATCGTAGAACAGATCGATGCCGCCGGTCTCGCTGGCAGATATAAGTCTCTGATGGATCTCTGAAATCTCGTCACCCCAGGCCTGCGATACGCGCCGTGCGGCAAGCCGGGCGCAGAGCCCTTCGAGCTCGGCCATGACCTGGAACATCTCGATCAGCGCCTGCGCCTTGATGGCGCGGACGGTCGCGCCCTGCCGGCCGCGCAACTCGACCAGATTGTTGGCGGCCATCAGGCGGAACGCCTCCCGCACCGGCGTGCGCGAGACCCCGAAGCGCTGCGCGATCTCCTGCTCGTCAAGCCGGCTGCCAGGCTCCAGATGTCCCGCCGCAATCGCGCCCTCGAGCTTCTGACGCAGGCTCTCCGCGAGCGTCATCCCGGCCCCCACGGACAGCAGATTGTCACCATTTTTGGCACGACCGCCTCCGCTTTGTGCACCAAGGCCCGTCATCTTGTTCCTCAATATTCGATTCACGTATACAAATTCAGGCCAAACTCCACCGAACCGACCTGATTTCGCGCCGGGAAGCCGGCGACTCATCCGCATTAGACAGCGAAGTCCGGCAAATTTCATGCCTATTCCGCCGAAACTGCCGCTGGCACACGAGTTGCTAAGAGATTTCAGGACCGGCGGCCTTCGTATGCGCAAGGCGGCCATCATTATACAAGGCAGCCAATCCAGTGCCGGCCGCGCGCCAGACCCAAGCCCAGACCCAAGCCATGCCCGATGGGGCCTCGCCGAACGGGGCGCAAAAGCCCGCGCCGCTGCTCGAGCTGGGCGCGGTGAGCAAGACCTACGGTGCCGTGACCGCGTTGGCGGGCCTGACCGCCAGCATCGCCCCCGGCGAGTTCGTCACGGTGGTCGGTCCGAGTGGCTGCGGCAAGAGCACGCTCTTTAATATCGTCGCAGGACTGGAAGAGCCCGATGCCGGCGGCATCCTGCGCTTCGAGGGCAGGAGCTGCCATGCCGCCGACCTGCTCGGCCGCGTCTCCTTCATGCCGCAGCGCGACCTGCTGTTTCCCTGGCGCAACGTGATCGACAACGCCATCCTCGCGCTCGAGGTCGAAGGCGTGCCGCGGGCGGAGGCGCGCGCCAAGGCGCTCAAGATGCTGCCCGAGTTCGGCCTCGCCGGTTTCGAGAAGCAATATCCCCATCAATTGTCCGGCGGCATGCGTCAGCGCGTGGCCTTGATGCGCACCTTCCTGTTCGAACGCGACTTGATGCTGCTCGACGAGCCGTTCGGCGCGCTCGATGCGCTGACGCGGGCGATGATGCAGCGCTGGCTGCTCGACGTCTGGCAAAAGTACCGGCGCACCATTCTGTTCATCACCCATGACGTCGACGAGGCGATCTTCCTCGGCGACCGCGTGCTGGTCATGACCGCCCGCCCCGGCTCCGTGAAGCTCGAGCAGCTCGTCGATCTGCCGCGGCCGCGCCGGCCCGATATCGTCACCGCTCCCGAATTCATCCGCCTCAAGCGCACGCTGCTCGACGCGATCGAGGAGGAGAGCATGAAATCGTTCCAGTCCACAATCGCACAGGAGAAGGCGACGTGAATCCCTCGTCAGCGAGCCCGGTGCTCCCGGCCGCCGCGCGGCGGTTCGATCCGGCCGAATGGGAGGCGCGGGTCAGGCTTGCCGCCTGCTACCGCATGGTGGCGAAGCTCGGCATGGACGATCTGATCTACAATCACATCTCGCTGCGCGTTCCCGGCCATGACGACCAGTTCCTGATCAATCCCTACGGCCTGCTGTTCGACGAGATCACCGCCTCGAGCCTGGTGAAGATCAACACCAAGGGCGAGACGCTCGACGATACGCCGCACAGCGTCAATGTCGCGGCGTTCGTCATCCATGCGGCGATCCACCAGTCGAGCCATGACGCCGCCTGCGTGCTGCACACGCATTCCGACGCCAGCGTCGCCGTCTCCGGCCAGGAAAAGGGCCTGCTGCCGCTCAGCCAGTTCGCGATGCGCTTCTACGAACGGCAGGCGTTCCACGACTACGAGGGCGTCGCCATCGATCTCGACGAGCAGGCGCGGCTGGTGCGCGATCTCGGCCCGCACAAGGTCATGCTGATGCGCAACCACGGCATCCTGACCGTCGGCCGGACCGCGGGCGAGGCCTTCATGCTGCTGTATTATTTCGAGCGTGCCGCCCGCATCCAGCTGCAGATGCAGGCCGCCGCCGCGGCAGGCGCCAGGCTCGTGATCCCGCCGCACGAGGTCTGCGAGAAGGCCGCGCGGCAGTTCTGGGAGTTGCAGGGCGACATCCTCGTTCCCGGCGAACGCGAATGGCCCGCTCTGATGCGCCAGCTCGACCGCACCGATCCATCTTATCGCGATTGATTTTCACCGTCTGGAGTATGACCATGTTGAGCCGACGCCACGCCTTCTCCGTCCTCTCCGCCATCGCACTGGCAACCGGCTCGCTTGTCGCGGCGGCGCCCGCGGCCGAGCCGCAGAAGGCGAGCCTGCGCCTGAAATGGCTGCCACAGGCGCAGTTCGCGGGCTTCTATGTCGCGGCCGCCAAGGGCTACTACAAGGCGGAAGGAATCGATCTCACCATCAATCCCGGCGGCCCCAACCTGCTGACGGAAAATCTGGTTGCAACCGGCGCCGACACGTTCGGCCTGTCGGGCGGCACCGACAGCGTGTTCGCGGCCCGCGACAAGGGACTTCCAATCGTCTGCATCGGCGTGTCGCACCAGATCACGCCGTTCATCTTCGTCACCCGCAAGGACGGACCGGTCAAGACGCTCCAGGACTTCAAGGGCAAGACCGTCACCACCTGGTTCACCGGCGCCAACCACGTGCTGAACGGCATGCTGGCCAAGGAAGGCATCAAGGCCGACGAACTCAAGATCCAGCCGCAGCAGGTGTCGGTGACGCCGTTCGTCGACGGCAATGTCGATGTGATCACCGCGACCTATTATAACGAGTTCTACACGATCCAGTCGCGGATGCCGAAGGACAGCCTGAAGACCTTCGTCGCCGAGGATTACGGCATCACCTTCCCGCGCGACACACTGATAGTCTCGGAGACGACGGCGAAGGAGAAGCCGGAGCTTGTCAAGGCGTTCCTGCGCGCGTCGCTGAAAGGCTGGAAGGACGCCTTCTCTGATCCCAAGGGTGCCGTCGATACCGTGATGGCGGTAGCCCCGACGCTCGACCGCGCGCAGCAGGAGTTCATGCTCACCGAAGTGAAGCGTCTGATGACCGCAGGCGCGGCCGCGAAGAACGGGATGTTCTGGATCGACGCCGATGCGGTCAAGACCGCCCACGACTTCTTCCTCAAGTACGGCGTGATCTCCAAGCCGCTCGATCTTGCCGCCGCCTATGACGCCAGCTTCATCCAGAGCATCCCTGCGGCGGACCGGCTGCCGTGAGCAGCCCTGCGGCGACATCGCTTGGTGACGGCCGCGCGAGTGCGCGGTCGATCACGATACCGGATTGGCTGCGCAAGCTGATCCGGCTCCTGCTCGGTCTCGCGGTCGCGGCAGTCGTCTGGGAAGGCGCAGTGCTGCTGTTCGGCATCCGGCCCTATTATCTGCCGCGGCTGAGCACGATCCTGATGACGATGGCGGCGACGCCGCGCCCCTATATCGACGGCTTCCTGCGCACGCTCGCCGAAACGCTGATCGGCTTTGCCGCCGGCGGCGCGTTCGGCGTGCTCGCCGGCATCGCGTTCTTCCGGGCACGCGCGCTGCGCGAGATGATCTTTCCGATCTTCGTGGTGTCGCAGACCATTCCCGTGATCGCGTTCGGCGCGCTGGTGGTGCTGTGGTTCGGCAACACGCTGCTCGCCAAGGCAGTGATCGCGTTCTACCTCACGTTCTTTCCGGTCACCGTCAACACGTTGCTCGGCCTCGAGACCGTCGATCCCAGGCAGGTGGCGCTGATGCGCAGCTTTGGCGCCTCCAATCGCCAGCTCCTCATGCGCCTGCAGCTTCCGACCGCGCTGCCGCAGATCTTCGTGGCGCTGCGGCTCGCCGCGTCCCTGAGCCTGGTCGGCGCGATCGTCGGCGAGTGGTTCGGCGACACCACCGGCCTCGGCGTCTTGCTGCTGCAAGCCATGTTCACCGAGAACGTGGTGGCGATCTGGGGCGCGCTGCTCGCAGCCGCCCTGCTCGGCACCGGCTTCTATGCAGTCGTCGCCGCGATCGAGCGGCGCCTGGTGTTCTGGAGCGCCGAGCAATGAACGGCGCGCTGACGTCCTCCTCGCTCGCCGTGCAGCGCGGCATCCTCGGCGCCGTCATCATGGTCGCATGCTGGGAAGGCGCGGCACGCGGACTGCATCTTCCGGCCTATATCCTCCCTGCCGTCAGCGACATCCTGGCCGGCGTCTGGTCGAAGCGCGCGCCGCTCGCGGATGCCGCCGGCTACACCCTGCTCGAGGCGCTGGTCGGCTATGGGCTCGGCTGTCTGATCGGCATTGGCCTCGCGGTTGCGATCGCGATGCTGCCAGCGCTCCGCGCGGTCATCCTGCCGCTCGCCACCGCGATCAACTCGGTGCCCGTGGTCGGCTATTCCCCGCTGATCCTGCTCTGGTTCGGGATCGGCATCAGCTCGAAGGTCGTGATGGTGGCGATGGCGGTGAGCTTCACCGTGCTGCTGTCGACGCTGGCGGGGCTCGATCGCGTCGATCGCCGCGCCATCGACCTGATGCGCAGCTTCGGTGCCGGCCGCCTCGGCATCCTGTGGCGGCTGAGGCTGCCGACCGCGCTGCCGCTGCTGCTCGCCGGCATGCGCGTCTCGACCGTCCGCAGCGTCATCGTCGCGATCGTCACCGAGATGCTCGGCGCCGAGGGCGGCCTCGGCTGGGTGATCTACCAGGCCGTGCTGCAGATCGATTTCGTGCAGGTCTGGTCGGCGATCTTCGTGGCATCGGCGGCGAGCCTCGCCTTCTTCGGGCTGATCGGCTTCCTCGAACGCAGAATCCTGTTCTGGAGTTAACGCCATGAAACGGCAAATGCATCTCGGGCTGTTCATCCTGGGCACCGGCAGCCACGTCGCCGGCTGGCGCTATCCCGGCGCGGTCGACAGCTTCCAGGATTTCGCCGCGATCCAGGAGATCGGCCGCACCGCCGAGCGCGGCAAGTTCGACCTGATCTTCATGGGCGACAATCTCTACGCCGATGCAAGCGCGCATCCCTCCTACACGCTGCGGCTGGAACCGCTGACGATGCTGGCTGCGCTCTCGACGTCGACCAGCCATATCGGGTTGGGCGCCACCGTTTCCACCACCTACAGCGATCCGTTCACGGTCGCGCGCGTGTTCGCCTCGCTCGATCATATCAGCAACGGCCGCGCCGCGTGGAATGCGGTGACGACGGCAAATCCGGCAACCGCCGCCAATTTCGGCACCACCCATCCCGACCACGCCCGCCGCTACGAGATGGCAGGCGAATTCCTCGATGTCGTCAGCGGGCTGTGGGACGGCTGGGCCGACGACGCGATCGTCGCCGACCGCGCCAGCGGGCTCTACATCGATCCCGCCAGGCTGCGATCGATTGATCACGACGGCACATTTTTCAAGGTCAAGGGCCCGCTCAACATCGGCCGCAGTCCGCAGGGTCATCCGGTCGTGCTCCAGGCCGGCGGCTCCGAGGCAGGACAGGCGCTCGCCGCGCGCACCGCGGATATCGTATTCTCGGTGGTGCAGGACATCGGCGAGGCCAAGGCCGGGTATGCGTCACTGAAGGACCGCCTGCCGGCGTTTGGCCGCAAGCCGGAGGACGTCACCGTGTTGCCGGGCGTGATGCCCATCGTCGGCCGCACCGACAAGGAAGCGTTCGAAAAGCTCAATGTGCTACAGAGCTTCGTCAGCGGCAGCAACGCAATCGCCATTCTTTCCGATCGCTTCGGCCGGGACATGTCGGCCTACGACCTGGATGGACCGGTTCCCGATCTCGAGCCGTCCGACAGCTATCACAGCTTCGCCAGCGTCATGCTCGCCAAGGCGCGGCGCGAGAACATGACGTTGCGCGATCTCTACAATCTCACCGCCGCCGCACGTGGCCATTGGGTGCTGTGCGGCTCGGCCGAGCGCATCGCCGATACGCTCCAGCAATGGTTCGACGACTACGCCGCCGACGGCTTCAACGTGATGCCGCCGTATTTCCACGAAGGTTTCGAGGATTTCGTCCAGCTCGTGGTGCCGATACTTCAGGAGCGAGGCCTGTTCCGCACCGACTATCAGGGAACGACACTGCGCGACCATTTGGGCCTGTCGCGACCGAGGAATGCGCTTTTCCCAACATGAAGGCGAGCACGAAGACCTTGAACCTGGGACCCGCCGATTAAGAGGCAGCCACGGGTTCAGAACAATCAATGACTTTCCGGTCGCACCCGTGGTCGCACCTTTGGGCTTATCCGACCGACAAAGGCATTCATTGCACGAACGCCGGGCCAGTTAGTCATATTGCGGCGTGTGCGAGCTTCCATGTCTCACCGCGCTTTCCACAACCGTTTGCCCGATTGGGGGCGCGCCCTCGCCTTGCTTTGGGAGTTTCAACGTCTCGCTGACGTCGCCGCGCGCCATTGTCACCTCGCGGCCATCCACCGAACGAAGCCTCCAGCCTTGATAATCCTGGCCGACCTTCAGACGCAGCGTGGCCTTGCTTGCCGGGTCGACAAATATCCCAATACTCTGGTCGCCGCCGCTAACGGTTCCGACCAGCGAAAGCTGCAGCTCAACTTGCGGCGGGCTTGGCGGCGGTGACGCCGCCTCCGGCGCAGCTACCGAAACGGCGGCCGGCGGCGGCCGGCGCGATGCCGAAAAGATCGGTCGCTCGCGCGTGTCCGACAGGGTCGCGAACGGGACTGCCCAGAGCGGATTGCCCCTCATCGCGTCGCGCCTGATGGGAGGCTGCGATAGCGCGGCAGGGTTGACTGCCGGTGCCGACGTCGCGGGTGAATCCCAGAGTGGGCGGCCGGACTCCGGCCCGACGAGGCCTGGCACGTCGACATCCGAAAAATCCGCCGGCAGCGCCGAGGGTGAGCCGGAAACACCGAGCAAAGGCGCCAGCACAAGCGCGAGCCGCACGGTTATCCGCCGCGCCGCCCTATGCCCTCTCATGTTCCTCGTCATTGGCCAGTCGACAGCAACGCGCAAGATTCTCAGTCAAGAAAGCTGGCGGCCTGGGTACGCAAGACAAGCGGGGGCTTGCCAGGCAGAGCTCGCCGAGGGGAGCAAGCTTATCGGTTGCCGATGTGACACCTGTGCGAAGCGCCGGTCACCTCCTTGATGTTTCCACGGCCTGTTGCGATCCCGGCATTCCGCTGCTTCACATGGCCGTCTGGGGCCAGTATGATCTTGTTGCTGCATCGTCATACTCACCCGCTATGATCTGACCTTGCTGAACTGGTTGTCGTGCGGAGGCGTGGAAGTGCGTGGGGCCTTGTTGCGGATGTTTTCCGCCGCTGCATCGTCCGCGCTGTGCGCGCTTCCGGCCGCGGCCCACGAGCGCAGTGCCGGCGCGCCCGCCGAGCTTCCGCCGGTCACCGTTGCGGCGCCAGACCATCAGCATCCCAAACGGCTCGCCCGCAAACGACCGCCGAAAGGCGGGGATCCGCGCAATCAGCCCGCCGCTCGCACCGACAACACGGCCGAGGGCGGCGCCGCGGCCGGTGCGGCGTCGGTCGGCTCGTCCACCTTGCAGCCCACCGCCGCCAGCGCGATCCGCATCAGCGGCCGCGAGGTCAACGCGGTGCCGTTCTCGCGGCCCGGCGAGGCACTGGAAGTGGTGCCGGGCCTGATCGTCACCCAGCACTCCGGCGAGGGCAAAGCCAACCAGTACTTTCTGCGCGGCTTCAATCTGGATCACGGCACCGATCTTGCGATCAGCGTCGACGGCATGCCCGTCAACATGCCGACGCATGGGCATGGGCAAGGCTACGCCGACATCAATTTCCTGATCCCCGAGCTGATCCAGTCGGTCAACGTCCGCAAGGGACCGTATTTCGCCGACCAGGGCGACTTCGCATCCGCCGGCGCCGTGGCGATCGACTACGTCAACAAGCTGCCGAACAACATCGCGGAGATGACCTTCGGCAGTTTCGGCTATCGCCGCGCACTGGCAGCGGGATCGACCGCGGTGGGTGCCGGCACGCTGCTGGCGGCGATCGAAGCGAACAAGTATGACGGACCGTGGGACGTGCCGGACGATGTCCGCAAGCTCAACGGCGTCCTGCGCTACAGCCAGGGCACTGCTACCGACGGGTTGACGCTGACGGCGATGGCCTATTCCAACGGCTGGAATTCGACCGACCAGGTTCCGCAACGCGCGATCGACCAGGGCCTGATCAACCGTCTCGGAACGCTCGATCCGACCGATGGCGGCACCTCCAGCCGATTCAGCCTGTCCGGTAACTGGGCGCAGTCGAGCGAGTACGGACAGACCAGTGTCAGCGCCTATATCGTGCGCTCCGACCTGCGGCTGTTCAACAATTTTACCTACTTTCTCGACAACCCCGTCAATGGCGACCAGTTCAGCCAGCTCGACGGTCGTACTCTCGGCGGCTTCGATGCGCGGCATGCGTTCGACTGGCGCTTCGCCGGCCTCGAATCGCAGACCCGCGTCGGCGTGCAGAGCCGCTATGACGATATCCATGTCGGCTTGTTCAAGACCGAGCAGCGCTCATGGCTCTCGACCGTGCGCGACGACCGCGTGCAGGAGGGCAATGTCGGCCTCTGGACCGACACGACCACGCGCTGGACCGACTGGCTGCGCACCACGGTCGGCATCCGCGAGGATTTTTTCGCCGGACACGTCCTCAGCGATACGCCGGAGAATTCGGGCAACGCGCAGGCGTCGATGGCGAGCCCGAAGGCCGGTCTCGTGCTCGGCCCCTGGTACAAGACCGAGTTCTACGGCAATGCCGGCTACGGCCTGCACAGCAACGACATCCGCGGCGCGACCATCTCCGTCGATCCCAACGACAAGGTAACCCCGCTCGACCGCGTGCCGCTGCTCGTGCGTTCTCGCGGCGCCGAACTCGGCATTCGCACAAGGGTGATCGAGGGTCTCACCAGCTCGCTGGCAGTATTCGTGCTCGACTTCGACTCGGAGCTGTTGTTCGTCGGGGACGCCGGCACAACGGAGCCGAGCCGGCCGAGCCGCCGCGTCGGCATCGAGTGGACGAACCAGTACAAGCCGTTGCCGTGGATGACGGTCGATCTCGACGTGGCCCAGACCCACGCCCGCTTCACCGATTTCGACCCCGCCGGGGCCTATATCCCCGGCGCACCGGCGTGGGTGGCCAGCAGCGCGATCACGCTCGGCGGCGACACCGGCTGGTTCGGTGCGCTGAAGGCGCGCTATTTCGGTCCGCGTCCTCTCATCGAGGACGACAGTGTCCGTTCGCGGTCGTCGCTGATCTTCAATGCGCGCGCCGGCTACAAGTTCGACAATGGCCTGCGGGTGCAACTCGACGTGCTCAACCTCTTCAACGCCCAGACCAACCAGATCGAGTATTATTATCTGTCGCGATTGCCCGGAGAGCCCATCGACGGCGTCGCTGATCGCCACGTCCATCCGGCCGAGCCGCTGGCGGTGCGGCTGACGGTGGCGGCGAGATTCTGATCGCATCAGACTCGCGGGGCCACGCCGACCGGCTTTCAAAGCAACCGGCACCGACCGGCCGTCACAAATACTATAAAAATCTGACACAGCGCGGATGCTTTGATTGACTGAGAGCACGAGTTCGGCCGACCCAAGACCCCGGCTCCGACCGCCCAGCCGGTCGCGTTCGAAACAGGAGTGAGGGGGAATGCAATCTGAGCCGGACAGCACCGCGGTCGCTTCGGCAGAGCGGTTCGGGTACGTGGTGCAGGACGAGGCTGCATCAGTGCGTGCTCGTCAGGCTGCAAGCCACGGCTGGGCGCTGATCCCGATCGTGACGGCGTCGGGCTTTGCGGGCCTGGGCTACGAGATCGTGTGGACGCGCCAATTGAGCCTTGCGCTGGGCACCGAGATGATGGCGGTGCTTGGCGTCATTGCCGGATTTTTCGGCGGCCTGGCCCTGGGCGCGTTCGCGCTTGATCGGCTGATCCGCCGCTCGAGATCGCCATGGCGCGTCTATGCGATCGTTGAAGCCGTCATCGCTGTTTGGGGCCTGATCAGCGTCTGGCTCCTCCCCGCAGCCGGCCGGGCCCTGTCACCTCTGCTCGGCACCGAACCGTCTCCCGTCCTGCTCTGGGCCGGCAGCCTGGCGCTGCCAACGCTGGCGTTGCTCCCCGCAACGATGGCCATGGGCGGGACCCTGACCGCCCTGGAACGGATGACGCGCGAAGCGCGCTGCGAGGCCCGCGTCACGGCAGGCGTGTATGGGGCGAACACGGCCGGGGCCCTGGCCGGAACGCTCGCCTCCACATTCCTGCTGATCCCGGCGCTGGGATTTTCGGGAACGCTGCTCTGCCTCGCCGGCGTCAACGCGTTCTGCGCCCTGGCCGCGCTCGCGCTCGGATCGAGGGCGGGCCAAGCCGATGCCGAAAACCAGCGGCCGGAACGAATTCGAGACTTGCGGCTCACGATCACCCTGTTTGCCACGGGACTGTTCGGAATCGCATTCGAGGTCCTCGTGGTCCGGCTCGCCGCGCAGGTGATGGAGGACACGGTCTACACTTTCGCTGGCTTGCTGGCCGCGTACCTGCTCGGCACCGCCGCGGGGAGCCTGCTCTGGCAGCGGACCGGGCGAGATGCGAATGATGCAAATCTCCGCGGACTGCTCGCCGCAACGGCGTTCGCCTGCATCACGACTGCGGCGCTTGCGCCCTATGCCGGCCGCCTGGCCGAGATCGCATCGCCTGCGGACGTATACGGCGAACTGGCCGTGGCGATATCGCTCTTCCTGATACCCGCGACGGCGATGGGCGCACTGTTCGGCCTGCTGGCGCAACGGGTGAGCGATCAGCGTGGCTCCGTCGGAGCGGCGGTCGGCATCAACAGTCTTGGCGCCTGCATCGCGCCGCTCGTGGCGGCGCAATTCCTGATTCCGGCCTTTGGCGCATGGATGGCGCTGCTTCCCGTCGCGCTGGGCTATTTGCTGCTGCTGCCGCCCGGCCGACCGGCATTGCTGTGGTCCGCCGCACCGCTGGTCTTCGCGCTCGTCCTCTGGCTCAATCCTCCGCCATCATTGACGCGCGTGCCGCCGGGTGGAGCGCTGCTTGCGGTCCGTGAAGGGCCGATGGCGACGGCCAGCGTCGTCGACGATGCCGCAGGTACGCGCTACCTCGAGGTGAACGGGCATTTCCGCATGGGCGGGACGAGTTCAACGCGATCCGACTACAGGCAGGCGATGCTGCCGCTGTTGCTTCACGAGGCCCCGCACCGGGCCTTGTTCCTGGGCATCGGTACGGGCGCCACCCTGGTCGGCGGCGCGCAGATGCCTGGTGTCAGCGCGCGCGGCGTCGAACTCTCCCGGGAAGTGGTGGACCTGCTGCCCTGGTTCGTCAATCCGCCGCCGGCTTCCGCGCCGCGGGTGACCGTGGCGGATGCCCGCCGTTACGTCGCGGCGGATACCGGCCAGCATGACGTGATCATTGCCGACCTGTTTCATCCCGCGCTGGACGGCAGCGGCGCGCTCTACACCATGGAACATTTCGGAGCCGTGAAACGCAGGCTGGCGCCCGGAGGGATCTTTTGCCAATGGCTGCCGCTGTATCAGCTCGATCTGCCCTCGCTGCGCACCATTATCCGCGGCTTTCTCGACGTCTATCCCGACGGCTCGGCCTGGCTCAATCACTACAGCGTCCGCACACCGATGCTTGCGCTGATTGGAACGAGGGATGGCGGCCGTCTCGATACGGAGGCGCTCGCCGCGCGGCTCCGCGATCCCGCGATCAGGCACGTTGTGCGCCCGCTTGGTTTCGAGACACCGATCGATCTGCTCGGCCAGTATCTCGGCGGCCCGCACGCGCTCTCCGCCTTCGCCGGCGAAGGTCCGCGCAATACGGACGATTATCCGTTCGTGACGTTCGATGCGCGGCGAAACGTCCGTGCACTCAGGGCAGAACCCTGGTCGCTCCTGCTCGCCATCACGAAAGACATGCAGCCGGATCCGAATGAACTCCTCCCCGGCGGAGCCGAGCGCGATGCGTTGAGCGTGCGCCTCAACGCCTACTGGGCCGCACGCAACCGCTTTCTCGAAGCTGGCGCGTCTCTGCCGGGCGATCCGCGCGGGAGCGCCTTGATCGAAGCGGCTTCGCCGGGCCTCATCGACGCGCTTCGCCGGAGCTCCGAGTTCGATCCGGCCTATGGCCCGCTGATGGGCATGGCGAGATCCTTGATCAGCTCAGACCGCGCAGCGGCCGCGCGCCTGCTGCATCAGATAGACGAGGCAGCACCATCGCGCGGCGAGGCGCGGGAGCTTCTGCTGCGCGAATTTGGCGAGCGATGAGGGGCAATCGGCCCGTCCCACTCAGGGCGCGAAGTTGACGCGATAGCCCCAGCAGTCGAGATGATCGGGAATGGCGTTGAAGGCGATCGTAATTCGCTGCCCGCCCTGATTTCTCGGCACCTCGTGATAAAGGTAGCTTGGAAACAGCACGAGATCGCCGGGCTCGGCCTCTGGCAGGACGTACTTGCCCGCATTGAAGGGCCCAATGGCGGCGCTTCGCGTGTGATGCCGGAAGGAGAAGTCAAAGCCGCCGGGCGGCCGCACGAAGACCGTCTTGCAGGCCGCATGCGAGGGCGTCAGATAAATGATGCCCGAGACGAAACTGTTGGCGTGGGAATGCAGTGTCTGGTTGCCGCCGGTCTCGAGCATGTTGGTCCACATCTCCTTGACGGTCCAGCGCAGCTCTTCGCCGAACAGAAGGACGCCGAAATCGACCAGCTTCGGGACGGCAAGCTCGGCGATCTGGCGGAACAGCTCGTTGTCGCGGGGATCGGCAACTTCGGTGTGGAACAGCTGGCCCGAGCGCAGATTGCCTTCGACGCGGGTGCTCCGGATCGCGGCCACGGCGGCTTCGTTCAGCGAGGACGGAAGCAACCCGGGCGAGCGCAGCAGGGGAATCGGGAAAAGCGGCTCGATCTGATCCATGTCGCAACGTCTACCTGTTCTTGAAACGCAGGCAGACAATGCCCGGGCAAAGATGACGCCGCGATGACAGCATGCAGGATCTGCAAAATTCTGGGGTCCTGCTATTCGTCGGGCCCAAGCACTTTCAGCCTCTCGCCCGGCCGCAGCTCATGGCGCCGTTCGCGCACCTCGTCAGAGGCACGCGCGGCCATGTCCAGGCATTCGTCGAATTCGCCGTTGCCGGCTTCAGCCAAGGCCTGGTGCAGGTGCCGCTCGGCAAAGTAGCGGGAGAGATGGTCCGGCGGCAAACCCGCGGCCAATGCGCGCGCCTCCGCGACCGCAGCGTGGCACTCTTCCCGGGTGGGTTCGTCCGTGGCGGGCACGGCAGCACCAGGTGCGGCCACACCGCAGCCGAGGCCAGCGAAGAGGCCCAGTGCGCAGATGGTGATGCGAAACAGATACATCGAGGGCGTGCTGGCGGGATGAGTCATTTCCAAACAAGTACGGCGGGACACATCGCACGATGCGTCCCGCCGGATGGCCTCACGTCACGTCAGTGGTGGTCGTGATGATGATGATCGTCGTGATCATGATCGTGGTCGTTGTCGGCCCGCTGCCCGAGTCGCCGCGCCAATTCCGCGTTGGTCTCGACCAGGAGCTTCGGCGAGCCTTCCGGCCTGATGAAGATCGGATTGGCGTGGAACCAGACGTTCGAATAGGCCTGAACGTCGTGGGTCACCTTCTTGGCGCCATTCACCGTCTCCAGATGCGCCGGGCACGCCGGATCGGTACAGCTGACCTGCGCGTTGTTGGCATCCAGCAACGGATTGCCAGCGGTATCGCTGACGTTCGGCGTGCCGTTCGGAATGTTGGTTCCGCGCGCGCGGATGTAGAATGGCTTGGTGCCGGCGACAAAGGTCGTCGTGAACTTCAGCCGCACGCCGTCAGGGTCCCCCCGATGCGACCGGTGCATCTGCGTCGCGGAGATCTGCCGGGCGATGGTGGCCGACGGATTGTACACGATCGCCGCGCCGGCCGTGCCTGCGGCATTCGCCACCGCATAATTGGGCGCGTCGGGCGCAACGACGCCGGTGATCTGGCCAGTGATCAGATCGACGTGGTCGAGCGCCGGCTTGTTGAGCGGCTGCTTGATCCCCACCGGCACCAGCAGCGGATTGTCGAAGCTGTAGGGGCTGTTGTTCTCGTTCGGGACGGTCAGCTCCATCTCGACCGTGATCTTTTCGCCGGGCCTCACGACCAGCGTCTCACCCATGGTCTTCCAGTCGTCGCCGCGCGCCTTGGCGCGGAACACCATGTCCGGGCCGATCAGGTCCGCGTTGACCGAGTACGAGTTGCCCGAACGCATGCCGTCGATGACGTGCTGCGACGAGAACCGTCCCGCATTCGGAACATACAGCTTGGTGTACTCGCCGGGAATGAAATCGGCCGTCGTGAAGGAGTCGCGCGCGCCGCCCGCGCCGCGGCTGTGCCAGTCGGAGCTCACATACATGAAGAAGTTGCGGCCTTCGCCAAGCAGGCCGTCCCACAGGCCCCCGACCTTCGCGGTGTAAATGCCGCTCATGCCGTAGGTGCCGCCGCCGACCGCGTTGGGCGTGTAAGAACCGGAGCCGCCATTGGCACCGCCTTCGGCAAAGTGACCAGGCGATTCGATGCCGAACGCAACCGTCGGTCCGGCATTGTTGAAGTCGCGGAAATGCTCGATGTTATAGCCTTTGTTGGCGGTCGAGCTGAACGGTCCCTGGCGTTCGGTGTGGGTCGGGATGACGTAGGATTGCAGCGGATAGCTGGCCTGCAACCACTTGATGCCGGAGAGCGCCTTCTGGTGGCCCGCCGTGCCGGTGTTGTTGACGTTGTCCTTGCCGGTCCAGAGCTGATTGCCACCGGCGTCGATGACGGGGCCGATCGCATCGGTGTCGG
Organism: Bradyrhizobium sp. P5_C12; assembly: GCF_054049735.1. NCBI lineage: Bacteria > Pseudomonadati > Pseudomonadota > Alphaproteobacteria > Hyphomicrobiales > Nitrobacteraceae > Bradyrhizobium > Bradyrhizobium sp. P5_C12. The sequence goes on along the minus strand of NZ_JBFULU010000056.1, from coordinate 16,917 downwards.
CGCGGTCGAAACGGTATTCGAATTCCGCCATCTTGTCCGCGTTGCCGGTCCCCCTCCGCGGGTGCTGCCCGGTGATGACGGCGACGTCGACGTGTTCATGGCCGGGCGCGATCCACTCGAGACCCTCGATCAGCACCTTGTCGTACTTCGCCGAGCGATCGACGATGGTCGGATACTCGACCTCGCGGATCGACTGCCAGCGCCACATCTGCGCACCGGTGCCGCTGCCGTTCGGGGTGCCCTTCAGGCTGGAGATCGTGATCCCGTCGATGGTCTGGCCGAGCGTCTGGCTCCAGGTCGTCGTGGTTTGTCCCGGAAGATTGGCGCTGGTGTCGCTGAAGCGGCAGTCGCGATTGCCGGAACCGCCGTGGTTGCCGAGCGTGAACCAGTCGAGGTCGAAATTGTTGCCACCGGCGGACGCGGTGCCGCGCCCGACCGCGCGGTCGATCGTGTAGCCGGCGGCAACCGAACCATCCGTGCAGGTATTGTGATTGTGCATGTCGCCGGCGACATACGGATTGCCACGGCGCTCGTCGCGCCCAAAGCCCTCGGCTGCAGCGCTCTGCGTCAGCGCCAAGGATGCCGATGCGGCGGTCAACAGGATCGTCTTGCCAGATGGAAACATCTATCGCCCCTCATTCAAGTCAGAAATCGCGAAACCGCAGAGCCCCCGGGAATTGAGCACCAATTCACCCGGCCGCGTGAGCGGAATCCCTGCGGGCGCGATCATGACCAGAGTTACGATACAACTTCGTGAAGGATTTGTGTTGGACCGGAGCAAGCCCGCACTTTCCGTGGAGCATCTTGCCTCTCGCGCACGTCCGTTGCATTTTCCGCCTCGCGTGTGCGAATGAAGATGACAGATGAAATGCCCTGCCGCATAAAGCGGCGGCGCGTGCGAGAGTTTGTGACAACCACATGTCAATGCCGGCGACACCAGTTGAAGTGCAGTCCTTTCCGATATCGCGCGCCGGAGGTTCGGATCCGGACGCCGTCGCCCGTGGCGCGACCAAGCCTTCGCGTACTCTAGTTTCCGTGCTTGTGCGGCTCTCGCGCGAACCCTTGCTGCACTTCACTCTGCTGGGAGCGATCATCTTCGGCATCGATGCGGTATTGCACCCGCCCGCCAAGGACGAGAAGGTCATCACCGTGACCAAGGCGATGCGCCAGTCCTTCATCGACAATTTCGACGAGGACAAGGAACGCGCTCCTTCCGACGCACAGCTCCAGAAGATGATCGACAGCTGGGTCGCGAGCGAAATCCTCTACCGCGAAGGCAAGGCGCTTGCCGTGGACCGCGGCGACGAGACGATTCGCGATCGGATTGCCTACAAGATGCAATTGCTGATCTTCGACCAGATCCGCGTCCCGCGCCCCTCGGACGAGCAGTTGCAGGCGTGGTTTGTGGAGAACCACGTCCGCTTCGACGAGCCGGAGCGCGTTTCGTTCTACATCACCCCTCCGACGGATCAGGCCACGGCACAGCGCCAGCTCGACGACATCACCCAGCAGCGCGAATCCGAGGAGCTGCAGAATCTCACGCGCGCCATCCTCGCCCGGCCGGTCGCGAGTCTCGCGGCATCGTTCGGCGAGGATTTCCGTGACGGGCTGCTGACGATGCCGCAGGGGGAATGGAGGCTGTTGCAATCCAAGGACGGCTGGCACGTCGCTCGGCTGGACTCCCAGCGTCCGGGAAATCTTGCCAGTCTCGACAAGGTTCGGGATGAGGCCGCCAGGATTTGGCATACGGAAGAAACCCGCAAGCGTGCCTGGGAAGCGGTCAAGCGGCTCAAGGCGTCCTACCAGGTGCGGTACGAACAGTGACGGCGATCCGGCATCTGCGATTGGCGCTGCTGGCCTTGACCCTGGTCCTGGCCGCGCTCATCCGGCCATCGGCGCTCAGCGCGCACGAAGCGGCGATGGGCGTGCTCGAGTTTCGCGAGGTTCGGCCCGGCGCATTTGTCGGCCGCTGGAGCATAGAGCCCTCGATCGGCGCCTCGCGGGTCGACCTGCGGATGCCACCCCACTGCTTTCTCCGCCTGCCCGAGATGAACTGCGGCCAGAAGGGGCTGGTTGGCTCGATCACCATCACCAATCTCGGCTCCAACATGTCGGTCGTCCTGATCAAGGTCATTCCGATCGAGGGCGAGCCGCGCAGCTACACGATCTCGACGGCCAATCCCGTCGTCTCCGTTCTTGGCACCGGCGCGCCGACGCTGGAGGCCTGGGTCGAACTGGCCAAGACCTATGTGAACTACGGAATCGATCACATTCTGCTCGGCGCAGATCATTTGTTGTTCGTGCTGGGTCTGATCTGGATCGTCGGCGGCGGCTGGCGTCTGGTGAAGACGATCACCGCCTTCACGATCGGACACAGCGCTTCGCTTGCTGCGGCAGCATTCGGCGTGATCGGCGTACCGGAACGTCCGCTCAACGCCTGCATCGCACTCAGCATCGCGTTCGTCGGGGTGGAAATCGTCAAACAGCAGCGCGGCGAAATCGGACTCACCGCCCGCTATCCCTGGGTCGTGGCGTTCACCTTCGGTCTGGTTCACGGCATCGGCTTCGCGAGCGCCCTGGCGGGACTTGGGCTCGAAAACCGCCTCCTGCCGGCGGCATTGCTGTTCTTCAATATCGGCGTGGAGATCGGGCAGCTTGCCTTCGTCCTCCTCGTGCTCGCGTTGATCTGGGCGCACCGACGACTTGATGCCGTCGTTCCGCGCTGGGGCGAGGCCCTCCCGGCCTATGTCATCGGGTCGATATCGATGTTCTGGTTCTTCGGCCGCCTGGCGCGCGTATTCGCCGCAATCTGAGCGAGAGTCGCACACACAATGTATCTACGCATATTCCGAGCCCTCACGACTGCGATTGTTGCCTTCGCACTGACGCAACCGGCGCTCGCGCACGAGCAGGCTGGCGTCGCCGGCGGCCTCGCCAGCGGTCTGCTCYACCCAATAACAGGCATCGACCACCTGATTGCGATGGTGGCCGTCGGGATCTGGGGTGCGCAACTCGGCGCCCCGGCAATCTGGATCCTGCCGATCACCTTCCCGCTCGTCATGGCGATCGGCGGGGTCCTTGGCGTGCTGCATGTCCCGCTTCCGGTCCCGGAGGTGATGATTGCCGTTTCGGCTGTGATCCTGGGGGTGGCTGTCGCCGCCCGACTGCGGCTTCCCTTTCCCGCTGCCGCCCTCGTCGTTGCGATCTTCGCGATCTTTCACGGTCATGCGCACGGGGCCGAGCTTCCACGCGCAGCGAATGCGCTGGCCTACGGCGTCGGCTTTGTCACCGCCACCGGCCTCTTGCATCTGTGCGGCATCGCGATCGGCACGTTGACGCGCTGGCCCGCCGGCGAGCGCGCCATCCAGGGACTTGGGGCCGGCATCGCAGGGATCGGCTGCTACTTCCTCGCGCACGGCCTCGGAGCCGTTGCATGAAACGGAGAATTGGCCAGGTATTGATGTGCGCCGCCGTCCTGCTCGCGCAGGCGAACCCAGCCGAGGCACATATCGTCGCGGCCCGGCTCGGCGACTTCTATATGGGGGCCCTGCATCCCTTCACCGATCTTCAGGACGTCATTCTCTGGATCGCGATGGGCGTGCTGGCTGGCTCGCTCGGCGTTTCAAAGGGGCGCTGGCTTATCCTGGTGTTTCCGCTTGGGCTGCTGGCCGGGCTGCCTCTCGGACACATTTTCGGCGCGGCTTCGGCGGGACTTGCGGACGCCACGATGATGCTGGTGATAGGTTTGATGCTCGCGGCGGCAGCGCGAATTCCCACATCCGCGTTGTGCGCAATTGCATTCGGATCGGCCGTCATTCGCGGCGCTGCGAACGGCGCAGACCTCGGACCCGACATCGACCGAATGCTGTTCGCGGCAGGATTGGTCTGCGTCGGCTACACCATGATCACACTCACGATGGCTCTAACCGTCGTGTTCAGACAGGCCGAGCCGGACGGCTCGGCCTCTTGGCGGACGATCACCGTTCGCGCGCTCGGAGGCTGGATCGCGGCCATCGGCCTGATGATGGCGAGCCTTGCTCTCGCTTCATGAGGGAGCACGGCGGTTCAGCTACATTGCGATATCCACTATTCCGTCTCCTCTCACGGAAAAAGTCTCCAAATTGAGCGGCGCGAGGTTTGCGGCTGGCACGCAATCCTGAGTTCGCGGAGGGCCCGTCCCGGCTCCAAGCGACCGCGAAAGCCGTCCTGATAGTCGTGACCTATCCTCTCCCAATGTTGCTCCGTGATGTCCTCTCACGCAGCAAGCTTCACCTCGTGGGCAAAATCCCAATACAACTTTCGCGCCCGCGCATAAAAGCGCCCGGGCATGAGTTGCCGGCCGTCGATCCGGATCACCGGCGCGACCTTGGCGAAATTTCCGGTCGAAAAGATCTCGTCCGCACCGACGAAATCGGCATAGCGCAGCGTTGCCTCTATCACCGTGACGCCGTCACTGCGCAAGAGCTCGATCACGCGCTGCCGCGTGATTCCGTTCAGGAAGGTGCCATTCGGCGCCGGCGTAAAGACAACGCCGTCTTTCGCCATGAACACGTTCGAATTGCCGAACTCCGCGACGTTACCGAGCATGTCCAGCATCAGGCAATTCTGGAAGCCGCGCGAGGCAGCCTCCATGAGCGCCCGGGAACTGTTCGGGTAAAGACAGGAGGCCTTGACATCGGCCGGCGCGCATTCGGCGGTCGGTCTGCGGAACGGCGACAGCGTGATCGCGCTGCCGACAGGCTGCGGGATCGGCGATTCGTAGATGCAAAGGCACCAGTCGGTCGTTTCCGGATCGAAGAGCACGCCGCCGCCGACGCCATTCTGCGGCCAGTACATCGGGCGGATGTAGAGTTCGGCATTGGCAGGGAAACGGGCGATACCTTCACGCACCAGTCCGAGCCACGTGCCGAGATCGACGACCGGTTTAAGCCCGAAGTTGATCGCAGATTGATTGACGCGGGCGCAATGACGATCGAGGTCGGGCATCACACCTTCAAAGGCGCGCGCGCCATCGAAGATGGTCGAGGCGAGCCAGAGCCCATGGGTGCGTGGCCCCATGATCGACACGTTGCCCTCGTGCCATTGGCCGCGAAAGAATGTCCATGTCCGCGAATGGTTGACGGAACTGGTGCTGGGAACCACGACGAACCTCCATTTTCGAACGACTGAGTTATGGTCCGTAGATCACCAGCTCGGAATCCGACAGATCGGCAAGCCGGGGACAATGCGGGCCCTTGAAGTATTTGCGGCCGATCGGCTCCCTGTAGATGCCGGCGAGGCCAGGCACAGGGCCATTGGCGTCGAGCGCAATCGATATCCGGCCACGCCGCAGCAGGAAGCGGCCGATAGCGCCGGCACACACGACGTAATCGGCCACATCGGGGCAATAGATCATTTGCATCGCCGGCAGCCTGATGCGGCCGACGCGCATCGGCTGCAGGACGAACGGAAAGGCGCGGCCATCGGCGGCGCGGCACACCAGGCAGAGGCAGCCGTAGGCTGCGTGACGCGCCAGCAGCACGACGTCGGCTTCGGACAAGCCGTCGATCGCCTGGACGTCCTGCCGGACGACCTCCACGCGCATCGCCTTGACCGGATGCGACACCGCCGGAAAGGAGAAGAACAAGCCGCCGCAATAGCGGCGGAATCCCTGCGCTTCGATGGCTTGCCAAGTCCATTGCGCCGGACTGATATTGACGTAGGTGACGTCGTTGTGGCGCTGCGCCACCTTGGTCAGCATCGGTGCGTAGCTGCGAAAGGCAGGCTCCACATACCAGCTGGAGAGATTGCAGCGGATGGAGGTGCTTCCACCGTTGTTCCTTGCGGTGTGGATCAACAGCAGAGCACCGACGGGCGCCCGGTCGTGCTCGAGCATGTAGCCGAAGCGCGGGAAGCTGTCGGGCGTCTCGCGCACAGACAGGCGCCGGAGTCCGTCGATCCAGTAGTCGCGCGAACGGATCGGAAAGCCGCGTGTCAGGAGATCGGCGATGGCGTCAAGATCGGCTATTCCTATCTCACGGCATCGGATCATGGTCCGAACTCTCACTCGTAGTATCCGAGCCGCCTCTTGGTCACCGGGTTTGGCGAGCGCGCCAGACGAGCGGATCGAGCGGCAACCAACTTGCGTCCATGGCGATGGACCGGAATTCCGGCCGCAGAGAGAGCCGCTTCTCGCGCTCCCAACGGCTTTGAACGTCCATCTCGCTGCGACGCCATGTACAGCAACCAGTTGCGGTATATGCGCTTGGCAGGCAGATGCCAGACGTTGCTCAGGTCCTTCGTCAGCTGATCGGCCGGAAAGTCGGCAAAAAGCTCGGGACGTCTGTCGGAAAGGGCTTTCTGTCGGAAAGCGATCAGTATCTCTTCCCCGCCCTCGTTCAGATAGCCCCTCGGTATCGTCGGACAGACCTCGTTCTCTCCCCGGAGGAAGCGACCCATATCCCTTCGATATTCACCTAGCAGGCTCTGGGTTTCGTATTCCGGGTGGCCCTGGAAATGGACGAAAAGGCTGTTCTTCTGCTGCTTGACGAAGCAGTCGGCGCCGGCCTCCGCCGACCAGGTGAGAACCGAATATCCGCAGTCCGAGAGATCTTCCTCCTGCACCTCGTTCCACCGGGCGTGCGGAATTCGGAAGGTCCTCGGCACATCCTGCATCAAGGGGTGATGTCTCGTCTTTGTTTGAGCGAAGACACCGAAGCATTTGGTAGGCAGCTTGTGGCGCGTAACGCCGTCCAGGTGCAGGACGGCCCCATGGACGGCCAGACAGGAAAACACCGACGACACGGTATTCTCCCGGGCCCAGTCAACGATCTCGGCGAAGGTGGTCCAGTATGGCTCTTCCGTCAGACTGGCGGCTCTGGGTTCGGCGCCGGTCACGATCACTCCATCCAGGCGTCTGTTCAGCAGATCGTCGATGCCACGGTAGTATCGACGCACGTAATCCCGCCCCCATTCCGAACGGGGGGTCGCCTCCATCGTATAGAAATGCAGTCTGACGCAAAGTCGTCCGGCAGCCGCAGCGAGCAGGTCGAACAGCTGGCGCTCGGTCGACATCAATGCGGCATCCGACATGTTGTTGATGAGCCCGATGTCGAGGCACTCCGCCCGGCTTCCCGGTGACACCATCGCATGGGCGCCTCGGTCCGGCGCTCTCGATAAGAGGTGGTGCTCAGGCGAATCTACGTCGATCAAGACAGTCATGCGAGTGCCTTCATGGTTGGCGAAACCTCAATTCGCGGCGCCGAGGGCCTGATCGAGATCCGCGACGATGTCGTCGATGTGCTCAATTCCGACGCTCAGCCTGATCATCTCGGGCCGCACGCCGGCTCTCTCCTGTTCTTCGGCCGACATTTGCCGGTGCGTGGTCGATGCGGGGTGGCAGGCGAGCGTTTTCGCGTCGCCAATATTGACCAGCCGCTTGCAGAGCTTCAGCGCGTCGTAGAACCGCTTGCCCGCCTCGAAGCCTCCAGCCACGCCAAAAGTCAGCAGCGAACACGCCCGACCACCTAGATACTTCTGTGTTAGCGCGTAATAGGGGCTGTCGTGAAAGCCCGCATAATTCACCCATCCGACACGGCGGTCATTGCGCAGGAACCGCGCGACCTTCTCGCCATTCTCGACGTGCCGCTCGATCCGCAGCGCGACGGTCTCAATGCCCTGGAGCAGCAGGAAAGCGTTCATCGGCGCCAGGACGGCGCCGGTGGTCCGCTGGGAAACGGCGCGGCAACGCGCAATGTAGGCGGCGGCCCCGTAGCGCTCGGCGAAGACCAGCCCATGATATGATTTCTCCGGCTCGTTCATCATCGGGAAGCGCCGGCGATGCTCGGCCCACGGGAACCTGCCGCCGTCGACGATAATTCCACCGAGCGTGGTGCCATGCCCACCCATGAATTTCGTCAGCGACTCCACGACGACATCTGCGCCGTATTCGATCGGCCTGAGCAGGATCGGTGTCGGCACCGTGTTGTCGACGATCAGCGGGACGCCGTGCCTGTGCGCCACCTCAGCCATCGCTTCGATGTCGCAGACGTTTCCGGCCGGATTTCCGACGCTCTCGCAGAACACCGCCCGCGTATCGTCGTCGATCAGTCTCTCGACGCTCGCCGGCCGGTCGTCTTCCGAAAACCGGACCGTGATACCCTGCCTCGGCAGGATGTGCGCGAACAGCGTATGCGTGGTGCCGTAAAGCTGCGGAACCGAGACGATGTTGGTGCCCATCTCCGCGATGTTGACCACTGCATAGTTCACCGCGGCCTGACCACAGGCCACGCTGAGTGCCTCGATGCCTCCTTCCAGGGCGGCGACGCGCTTCTCCAGCACCGCGTTGGTCGGATTGCCGATCCGCGTATAGCGGAAGCCGTCCACTTCAAGATTGAAGAGCGCGGCTCCATGGTCGGCGCTGTCGAATGCATAAGAGGCCGTCTGGTAGATCGGCACGGCAACGGCCTTTGTTGCCGGATCGCAGTCAAAGCCGCCGTGGACGGCGAGAGTTTCTCGCCTCATGGAGGCTGGCCCTTCGGCTCTCCGATTCCGGGCTAGCTCCCGACTTCCCTGGCGCATCGGAACTCCTCGAATGCTGACGGCGCCCGGCGGTCGGTCTGCGCCAGGCCAAGCAGCTCCCGCACTGCGATCGGCCACAGGGTGACGTCCTTGCCGTGGGTATGGAACATGGCGACGGCGAGACGGTCCATTCCGAAGGCCACGCAGGCGGTGTGGGCCGGCTCGGAGGCCGCATCCACGATGCCCCAGGTGGTACCGAAATGATCCCGGTGGTAGTTGAAGCTCATGCAGGCCGTGGGTCGCTCCTCGGAGCGCAGAGGCACCAGCAGTTCGAACTTCAGCGCCTGCTGCTTTTGGCTCACTGCCATCATCTGCCCGACCCGGCCGAAGAACGGGTCGTTGGCATAGTCGACCCTGAAGGTTAGCCCGAGATCTCGGGCGATCTTCTGTGCACGTATGATCCAGCGCTCCCGGAACGCCGAGACGTGATCGGCGCTCCCGATGCAGACGAATTCGCGCATCCTGAAGGACTGCAGCCGGTCGAGATGGCGCGAGGGCTCGCGACGGAAACAATCGGCGGCCACGTCGAAGCTCCAGCCGCCTGCCGGCACGGGCCCTCGGCTCGCCGCGATCGGATAGACTGGATAGCAGGCGGCCGGCGACAGAACGAGATCGGCCGGCGAGAGCGACGCGGTCCAGTCACCGCCCGCATCGAAGCGGCTGACGGCCGCGTCGATCTCGCTCTCCGTGCCGTGCAAGCCACAGACGCAGCCGAGAAGGTTGGGAAAGCTCTTCAGATAGCCCGACCTCTCGAGCTGGGTGCGGCTCATGACGGGCGGGAAGCGCATCACCTCGGTGTTCGGTTCGCGATTACGTGAGATCACCGCCGCAATCCGCTCCACGACGTCTTCATAGAGCGCGGTACGGCCATAGACGCCGGGAGAGCCCATCTCGTGGAACAGCGCGTCGGCAAGGTGATCCAACGGATCGCCCGGTGGCGGAGTGGAGTCCGCCGGTGCTTGAACAATGGCCACTTTCATCAGGCCGTTTCCTTTTCAGAGGACAATCAATCGCACAGAGAGTCCGGGACCGTGCTCATCAGCGTGGCGGTACCCATGCTGGCGAGGATGCGATCGTTGTTGATCATGATCGGAGCGGAAAGCACGTCACGCAGGTGGCGGCCGATACTTACGTCGGTGTCGTTGCGGTATCCGGACAGCCCGCAGGCGCGCATCGCGTGCATGACGGTCGCAACCGCGAGCTCGGAGGCCTCCACCTTGAGAAGATTGATCGAGGACTGGAACTCGACGGACGACAGTGCGCGCTCGTCCCGTTCGCGAGCTTCATAGAACTGGAGATTCGCGGCGATGATGGCGCGCAGTTTCGTCAGCGTCATTTTGGCGGCGGTGAAATGCGCCGCGCCGGGAGGCATATTGCCGCCAGATCCGCGGGCGGCCTTGCGGATGAAGAGCTGCGCCCGGCCCACGGCCGCAGCCGCGATCCCCGCCCAGACCGAGGACCAGCACAGGTGGGCGACGGGCGTCATTGTCTGCRCATGGATCTTTTCGTATGCCACGGGAAATATCTGGTCCGCGGCGCCCCTGAAATTCAGCTTGAAGCCGGCGCTGCAGGTCCCACGCATGCCGAGCGTCTCCCACCCGAGAGTGGGCTCCAGCGTATATTCGTCTCGGGTGATGGCCAGTAGCACCTGATCGGATCCAGCGGCCGAGTCAGAGCGGCGGGCGACGGTGATGATGCCGTCCGCCTCGGCGCCGTACGAAATCACCGTCGCGTCGCGCACCAGCGAAATCTCGGTGCCGGCGCTCTCGACGGCGGCCGAGCTGAAGCGTATGTTTCCGCCGTTCTGGCCTTCCGTGGTCGACGATGCCAGCAGCAGCTGCTCGGCAGCCACGCGGCGCATGAGACTTTCGTGCCAGCCACTGCCCGCGCCGTGGCGAACCAGGCACGCGACCTTGGTCTGATGCATCGCGAAGATCATCCCGACCGAAGCGCAGGCACGGCCGAGCGCGTAACACATATCGGCCACCTCGGAGATAGACGCACCGCCCCCGCCGAACTCGATCGGAATCTGAGCGCCCAGAAGTCTCTCCTTGCGCGCCGCGTCGATCGCCTTCCGCGGGAAGCGCGCCTCGCGATCGACCGCCTCGGCCTCCGCCGCAGCGACCTCCGCGACATTTGCCGTCCGCTGCTGGAACGAGAAGCCGTCGGGAGAGAACGCTATCCGGCCGATTTCCGTGGCGACGTTGCGGAACTGAACTTCCTGCACAGTCATGGGCCAAAGCCTCCCGTTTCATGGTTGGACGGCGCGCAGCCGGATCGAGAAGAATTCCGCTCAAAATTGACAACTAGCCCACTTCCCTCGCCGCGTCGTTGGCGCAGAAGTGGGTGTCAAGGAGCTTCCGCTCCCGGGCGAGGTACCTCCGAAGCAGAGCTATTGACCGAGGGAGCAGTTGGGTATCGTCGCCTCCGGATTGTGATCAGCCCGGTCACGGCGAGGGGGGCAGTCGAAATGCACGACCTTACCGTCAACGTCCAGAATCGTGTTCTATCCGTCGTCAGAAGCGTCCTCCAGCAGAACGCGATCACCGCCGATCTTCACCCGGAGTCACGGCTGGTGGATATCGGGCTGAACTCGATGGGCATGGTCGAGCTGATGCTCAAGGTTGAGGCCGAGTTCGATCTCATCCTTCCCCAATTCGAGATCACGCCGGAAAATTTTCAATCGGTGAAGGCGATGGAGCGGATGATCCTCAACCAGCTCGGACCCGGGTCGGGATGAAGCCAGTTGAACAGAGGTTCTGCTTCGGCAACCAAGCGAACCGCATCGAGCGGGTGCGCGCGGACGCCGATCCAGCCCAGCCGCATGATCCCGTCGCGAAGACAACCGTGATCCAGCGAGCGACCAGACCCGACGTTCCGCGGCGCAGACAGTCCGCCGCCAAGACCTGGTTGCAAGCCATCGCACTCACCGCACGGCTCGAAGCCCGGCCGCATCGGTTGTTCGCCGACGTCGTGGAGGATTGGGCACAGCGTCAGCCCGGGCGGCCCGCCCTGCTCTCGGATGGCCAATCCTTCACCTATGGCGAACTCACCGCCCGGATCAACCGGTATGCGCGCTGGGCGCGGGACCTCGGCCTCCATGCCGGCCGCACCGTCTGCGTGCTGATGCCGAACCGGCCGGACTACCTCGCCTGCTGGCTCGGCATCACCAGCGTCGGCGGGACGGTGGCACTGATCAACACCAGGCTGGTCGGCCAGTCGCTCGCCCACTGTATCGACGTCGCGCAGGCCGATCACCTCATCCTCGCGGCCGATTGCGTCGATGCGTTCGAGAGCGCACGTCCGCACCTGCACCGCGTGCCGCAAATTTGGAGCCTCGGCACCGGCGATCCAGGCGGCGGTCTGGATGCGGCGCTCGCCGCCTTCGAGCCAGGTCCGCTGTCCGCCGCCGAACGTGGCGACGTCACGATCGATGGACGCGCGCTCCTCATCTACACCTCGGGCACCACGGGCCTACCGAAGGCGGCGAACGTCAGTCATCGCCGCATCCTCGCCTGGGGCGGCTGGTTTGCCGGACTGACGGACGCGTCCCCCGACGATCGCCTCTACGATTGCCTGCCGCTCCATCACTCGGTGGGCGGCGTCGCGGCTCCCTGCAGCATGCTCTGCGCGGGCGGTTCGGTCGTGATTGCGGAGAAATTTTCCGCCGGCAGCTTCTGGAACGACATCGAGCGTTTCGACTGCACCGTCTTCCAGTATATTGGTGAGCTCTGCCGCTATTTGCTGAAGGCGCCAGCGTCTGAGCAAGAGGCGCGACACCGGCTGCGGCTGGCTGTCGGCAACGGATTGCGCGGCGACATATGGCAGATGTTCGCCAGCCGGTTCGCGATTCCGCAGATCCTCGAATTCTATGCCGCAACGGAAGGCAATTTTTCGCTGTTCAATGTGGACGGAAAACCGGGCGCGATCGGCCGGATCCCGCCGGTTCTGGCGCATCGCTTTCCCGCCTCGATCGTCAAGGTCGATGCCGACAGCGGTAGCCCAATCCGGAGCGCCGCAGGGCTGTGCATCGCCTGCGCCCCTGGCGAAACCGGCGAGGCTATCGGACGTATCGGCAGCGCCAGTCGCGACGGCGGACCTTTCGAGGGCTACACGGATCCCGCCGAGACCGAGAAAAAGATTCTGCGCGACGTCTTCACTGCGGGCGATGCCTGGTTCCGCACCGGTGATCTGATGCTGCGCGACGAGCAGGGGTATTTGCACTTCATAGACCGCGTTGGCGACACCTTTCGCTGGAAGGGCGAGAACGTCGCGACCAGCGAAGTGAACGACGCAATCAGGGACTGCCACGGCGTTCTCGACGCCTCGACCTATGGAGTTGCGGTGTCCGGGGCCGATGGCCGCGCCGGCATGGCGGCCCTGGTGGTGGACCGGGATTTCGATTTCGGGATATTCAGAGAACACCTTTCGTATCGGCTGCCGCCCTATGCAGTTCCGGCCTTCGTCAGGCTGTGCCGGGCGCTCGATACGACCGACACCTTCAAGCAGCAGAAACAGCGGCTGATCCGCGAGGGATTTGATCCCTCGGCGGTGGACGATCCGCTGTTCCTGCGTGATCCGGCGACCGGTGACTATCGTTCGATCGACCGGGCCGTCTACGCGCGCATCGTTGAGGGCGAAATCAGACTCTAACATCGGCCCGAAAAGCCGAAATGTGAGGTGTACAATGTCGGTCAAGTCGAAGATCTTCTCCGCGATGAAGCAGATCGCCGAAGAACAGAAGGTCACGCTTCCGCCGTTTGAGGACGACCTGCCACTGAACGACATCGGGTTCGATTCGCTGGCATTCGCCATCCTGGTTGCGCGGCTGGAGGACGAGCTCGGTATCGATCCCTTCACTGTCGCCGAGGACGCAGCCTTCCCGTCTACCCTCGGTGAGTTTGTCAGAGCCTACGAGAATGTCCCCGCCTGACATCATCGCGTTGCGCCAATATCTCGGCGCGGGGTCGAAGCACCGCTCGATTTCCGATGCCCGGCACAGCGTGTCGCTGACCGACATGATCGAGCACAGCTGCCTGACTGGCGGATCCTTCGCGTTGTCCGGCCGCTCGGTGCTGCTCGCGACGTCGCGACAGCTGCTGTCCGCGCTTGCAATGATCGAGCTCGACGGCGTCGCCCGCCGCATGCTTCTATGCCCGCCCGACCTCGATTGGGATCTCCTGCAGGTCCTGCTCGAGCAGGCCGGGATCGACACCATCGTCACCGATCGGCCGCTACACCGATGCAGTGCCGGCAAGCGCACTATTATCGGCATCGACCTGCCCGAACGGAGGGCCGTGGGACGGAAGATCGACCATGCGACCGAATGGTTGATGCTGACCTCGGGGACGTCGGGGCTGCCGAAGATCGTCCGACATACGCTCGATGGACTCGCTGGCGCGATCATCGCCGACGGGCCTGCGCGCTACCGCGACGCAACCTGGGCGACGTTCTACGATATCCGCCGCTATGGCGGCCTGCAAATCTTCCTGCGAGCCGTGATCGGCGGCGGATCGATGGTGCTTTCCGAGCCCGGGGAAGCCATCGCGGCCCATGTGGCGCGGCTGCGCGCCGGCGGCGTCACCCACATCTCCGGGACGCCGTCGCACTGGCGCAAGCTGCTGATGAGCGGCGCGTCCGCCAATTTCTCGCCGCGCTATGTCCGCCTGTCGGGCGAAATCGCCGACCAGGCCGTGCTCGACGGCTTGGCCCGGGCATTTCCGCAGGCGTCGATCGGTCACGCCTATGCCTCGACCGAGGCCGGCGTCGGTTTCAGCGTCGACGACGGGCGCGAGGGGTTTCCTGCCGACCTGATCGGGCGGAGTCGCGACGGCGTGGAGATGAAGGTGGTCGACGGCTCGCTGCGAATCCGCTCCCAGCGTACCGCGCGCGCCTATGTCGGGGCCGATGCGCCGCCGCTCGCCGACGCCGATGGCTTCGTCGATACCGGCGATATTGTCGAGCTGCGCGGCGAACGATACCACTTCGTCGGCCGGCGCGGCGGCATTATCAACATCGGCGGGTTGAAGGTGCATCCTGAGGAGGTGGAGGCCGTGATCAACCGGCACGCCTCCGTCCAGATGTCGCGCGCGCGATCGCGCAGGAGCCCGATCACCGGCGCCATTGTGGTCGCCGACGTCATCCTCGCCGACGGCACCGATGGGGAGCGCCATGAGGCGATCCGCGCGGAGATTCTCAGCCAGTGCAAGGACTGCCTGGCAGTATGGAAGGTGCCCGCGGTGATCCGTTTCGTCGAGCGGCTCGACGTCACGGCAGCGGGGAAACTGGCGCGCACCGATGCATAACGTCCTCGTCACCGGCGGCAGCCGCGGTATCGGCCTTGCCATTGCGCGCAGGCTCGCCGCATCCGGCGACTACAATGTGATCGCGGTGGCGCGCCGTGAGAGCGGGGAACTTGCGGCTGCAGTCCGGCAAGCGCAGCGGCGCCTGCACTTCCGCGCCTGCGACCTTGCGGCGATCGATGCGATCCCGGCCTTCGCAAAATCGGTGCGCGACGAATTCGGCGCGATCTACGGCCTCATCAACAATGCCGGAATCGGCACCGATGGGCTGCTGGCCACCATGCACAATTCCGAAATCGAGGCCCTGATTCGCCTCAACGTCCTGTCGCCGATCATCCTGACCAAATACGTGGCGCGCCACATGATGGCCGACGGCGCGGGACGGATCGTCAACATTTCCTCCATCGTTGCCTCGACCGGCTACAGCGGCCTGTCCGTGTATGCCGCGTCCAAGGCCGCGGTTGCCGGCTTCACCCGTTCGCTGGCCCGAGAAGTCGGCAGGGTCGGCATCACCGTGAACGCGATCGCGCCTGGCTTCATCGATACGGAATTGACCGGGTCCCTGGACGACGAAGGCCGCCGGCGCATCGCTCGCCGCAGCGCATTGCGCCACCTGCCCGAAGCCGACGATGTCGCCTCCGTGGTCGAATATCTTCTCGGCGAAGGCGGCCGGAACATCAGCGGCACCGTGGTGACGGTCGACGCCGGCAACACCGCCTGACGGCTGGACGTGCTGATCGGCAGCCTGGCCTTGGGGCCGCGTCGATCTGGCGGCCCTCCTCGCGGGCCAGAACTGCTCGAATGCCGACGTCGCTTGACTGCAGGTCGCACAGTTCATTTCGGCGACGGCCCCTGCAGATGCCCAAGCATCGCGTTGCAGGCCTGCTCGGCCTCCGCGAAAGTTGCAAACGCCGAACCGCCGATCTTGATCGCGCCGTTACCCTGATAAAGCTGCCGCCACGACGCCACATAGCCGGCACGTCCATGAAAGCCGGCACCGGCAGGGCTCTCATACGTGATGACAAAGGAAAAGCCGTCGCCGGTCGCGCTCCAAATTTCCATGTCCTCGACGGCACGGTGAAACTGAAGGGACATCAGGATGCGCCCGCGTACTTGCTTTCAGCTCAACCACAGAGTTCCGGTCCTGCTGGCAGGCCGTCCGGAGAGAACGACCCTGACCACTGGGGGGGCAGGAAGGAAGGGCCAGGGCCGTCGCTCCGGATGTGCCAAGATCCAATCGGCACATCTCTGCGATCATGTCTGGAACCGTTCGTTATAGCCCGCGACTACGTTTTACCTGACAGCGGACAAACTGCGATCGACCCAGAGCCGCAGATGACGAATATAATACACTTCCCGCCCGATGCCTTGGCTGCGATTTTGGATCAGGCGCCAAGCCTGAGGGACTACCCCATTAAGCCTCCCGGACATCGACCTCGCCAAACAAGCGGCGCCTGAGATCAGTCTTCGGCTGCTAAAGTTGCTTGTTCCCGACCGATTGGTTGCGTTGCCGGGGGCGTCGCCATGACAGACGCACCGTCATCATCGTCCGCCAAGGAGATGGATGATGGGCCGGGTGGTCGCTATCGATCACGGCTTGGGACCGGCTTAGTGGCCGTCGATGTTACGGAAGGCCTGCCGCACGCGCGACTGAACCAGGGCCTCCCGGCAAGAAAGCCGGCGTCGGGCGGGCTCACGAGGATCTTTCCGGCCGGGTCGGCGCATCCAATAGAGGCCGCCTGCCCATTGCAGTGGGAGCATCGACCGGGAATGGTGGTGCGTGACGAGCCTCTCAGCGCTCCTCGCTTGTCGATCCCGGATGCGGCGCCTTCTCCCGGGGGACGGCCGCACGATCATGTTCCGCGATGGCGAGGGCCGCGAGCACCGTCCGATTGCTGATTTCAAGTTTTTGAAAGATGTTGTGAAGGTGCACCTTGATGGTGCCGTCGGCAATGTTCAGCCGCCGCCCGATTTCCTTGTTCGACAACCCCTCGGAGACCAGACGCATGATCTGGCGCTCGCGGTCCGTCAGCGTTGTCAGCACGCTCTCCGAATT
>NZ_JBFULU010000055.1:0-43199 GCF_054049735.1 Bradyrhizobium sp. P5_C12 | reverse complement strand
GATCGAATACGGGTGAGGGGGTACAGGTCCCTCGATGGACCTCACGCGTGGAGAGAAGCCCCTCACCCCAACCCTCTCAGCGCGAGCGAAGCTCGTCGCGGCCCCGTAAGAACGGGGAGAGGGAGAAGAGAAACCGCGGAACTGTTGCCCGCGCGCTATGGACGCGATTCCGGGTGGCTGCCATAAGCCTCCGCGAGATGGTGGCCCTGCGAAGCAGTTGGCGGAACCACCGAGTTGCTAACCAATTATGAACCTGTCGCTGTCTATTTGAACCAATAGGGCAGAGTACAGGGGACGAGGACCATGGCAGACCGCGGCGCACTCAAGCTGGTTGGATTTATCTTCGCTACCGCGACGCTGGCAGTGATGCTGGTCGCCGGCATGGTGGTGAAGGGCTATGCCGACGGCGCCTACACCCTGGAAGCCTCGACGGTCGACGCGAGCCGTTAAGAGTGCGTTAACCCTTCGGGCCGGCGTCCCGGCCTCCGCTCAGCGGCTATAGACCAGCGCCAGCACCGCGATCGCGACAGCCAACAATCCGACGAAGCGCAGCATGATCGTGCCGAACTGGTTCGGCGCAGGCCGCAGCGGTATGGGGTCCGTGTTGTCGGGCCGAATGCTTTCCATATGACATGTCCCCGGGCCCGGCCGTAGGCGGCACGGGCGCTTGGCATTGGTCGCCGGGAAGGGGCGGAGGGTTCAAAGCGGTGTATGCCGGCCGACATACTTGCGGGCCGCAAGCCGCCCCCTCCGCCGTCATGCCCCGCGAAGGCGGGGCATCCAGCACGCCGCGGCCTATCGATTCAATCTACCGTCTCGGAATACTGGATCACCCGCCCGCGGGTGATGACACCTGTATTGAGGAGCCTGCGTGCACACCCTCGCACCTCCGAAATCAAAACCGCCGCGCTCCCTTCCGGGAACGCGGCGGCCGGTGATGCGTAGGACTTGCGATCAGCTGTTGCGCAGGCCGTCGGCGGCGCGCTTCCACTGCGCGACGTTGTCGGCGATCATGCGGGTCGACTTCATCGCGGCCTGGCTGAGCTGGGCATAGCCGGAGATCTCGCGCTGGACGCGCTGGCCTTCGGCATGCAGCAGGTCGCGCAGGCTCTCGAGCTCCGAGATCAGATTCTCGATCTCGGCGAGCGAGGTGCCGGCGACGCGCTGAATCAGCGAATTGACGTTGGTGACGGTGGCTTCCGCGCTCGGATCGAGCGCCGGCTCGGCGGCGCCCGACGCCGGACGGCGCAGATAGGCGATGTCGTTGCGCACGAAATCGCGGATGCCGGCTTCAACCTCGGTCACTGCGGCGAGGTTGTTGTCGACGGTTTCGGTCTCGGTTGCTTCAACCTTTTCCGGACGAATGGCGTTCATCGGTGTTCCCCTGTTCGCGTTGAGCGCAGCGCGAGTGTCCCCCGCACGACGAATTCGGCAACCCGACTAGGGCGTCGGATTTTGACCGCAACTTGGCCGAGATACGGCAAGGGCGGACGATTCGGGGGCTTTGCCGTGGCGTATGGTTAGGAGAGTGTGAACGCCGTCGCGGCGAATGATTGCGGCACGGTCGGTGTTCGTCTCCCTCGCCCCGCTTGCGGGGAGAGGGTGGGGTGAGGGGGAGTCTCCGCGGGGACGGTGAGAGTTGGACTCGCGGAGGCTCCCCCTCACCCGGAATTTGCTGTCGCAAATTCCGGCCTCTCCCCGCTTGCGGGGAGAGGCGAAAGACATTCACCAGCTCTTCTTGAAGCCCGCCGTCAGGCTCTTGTTGAT
Source organism: Bradyrhizobium sp. P5_C12 (assembly GCF_054049735.1). Lineage (NCBI taxonomy): Bacteria > Pseudomonadati > Pseudomonadota > Alphaproteobacteria > Hyphomicrobiales > Nitrobacteraceae > Bradyrhizobium > Bradyrhizobium sp. P5_C12. Next base: position 41,432 of record NZ_JBFULU010000055.1, on the reverse strand, counting down.
CGCGCCTTGCGAGGTCTCGCCGACCGAGCCGGATACGGTGACGTTGTCGAACAGCTTCTGCTCGGCGCCGAACTTGCGCAGCCATTTGTCGTCGGTGGTCGACAGCGTCTGGCCCGCGGTGATGCTGGTGCCGGTGTCGGTGAGGGTGACCTTGGCGGACTGCTCGGTCTCGTAGTTGCGCGTGATGTGACCGCCGACGCCGGGCAGCGCGGTGGTGCCCTGCTGGTTGACGCTGTAGCCGTTCTGGAGTGTCAGCGAAGTGTCGTTCGACAGCGGCACCGACTTGGTGAGCGAGGCGCCGACCTTGCTCTGCTCGGCGCCGGGATCGACGCGGGCTTCCACCGCGGTCTTGTCCCAGATCGAGCCGGCGCCCGGCGCGGTCGCGGCCGCCCAGGCGCTGCCGGAGGATTGCGGCAGGTTGCCGCCATTGGCGGCCTTCTGCGCCAACAGCTCGGACATCGTCCGCGGCTCGCTCGCCACCGTCATGTCGGCGCCGATCCGCGTGTCCCAGAACGAGAAGACCGACTGCTTCACCGCCACCGCGGCCGAGCCGTTCGAATTGGCGTTCGACGACCAGTTCAGGCCGTCCTTGGCGGCGGCCTGCGCGCGCTTCTTGGCGGCGACGATGTCGTTGAGCGTGCCGGCGTCGATCGCGAGCTGGCCCCAGTCGAGCTTGTCGACGTCGATCCCCTTGAGCACGTCGGGATCGTTGACGTCGGGCGCCTCCGCCGCCTCGGCCTCTTCGTCAGGCACCGCCGCCGCCGGCGGAATGATCTGCGCCGAGGCGGTCAGCACCGAGCCGAAAATGAACGCGGCCGCCAGCACCGGCAGCCTGGTCCAGCCAAAACCTGTCGAGAATTCCATCGTCCTGCCCGCAAGCCCAGTTCGCGCCCAGGATGCGGAACCATCGTTGCGAAATTGTGGCGCCTGGCCTTATTTCGAAAATGAACCAACGGGCCGCGCGCAACGCGCGCGCCCGATGACGAGCTTCTCCACGACGGCACCCGGCGGGGCTGGCGGCCAGAACGCGTGTCGCGGGAGCATCAGCCATCGGTCCCGAATTGCGGGGCCCGTTGGTGTCCCCCTCAGCCGACGCCGGTCATCTTCGGCAGATGAATGGCGCGGCCGAGTGCCTGTTCGACCAGATCGAATGTGTCGATCAGCACGCGCATGGTGAGGAGCTTGCCGGCCTTGAACTGGGCGAACTGCGCGACCCGCAAGCTAATCGGCTTGTCGGAATCCAGCGCGGTCAGCGAATAGCGCAGCATCGAGGCGGCGGAATCGACGCCCAGCATGATGCTCTCGCGCTCGAAGCGGCGAACATGGAAATTGTCGGCGAGCTGGCGGATGACGTCGAGCACCGCCGCCTTGCCCTGGCGCGCGCCGAGGAACGGGAACATGTCGATCGGGCCGTAGATCGCCCATTCGACGTCCTCGTCGATCAGGGCCTCGATATCCTCGAACTGCCGGTCGTTGATCGCGCGGTGCAACGCACGCGAGAAACGCCAGAGGCTGTGCTCTGTCATTTTGGGGGCGTCCTGAAACTGGCTTGCAAAAAAACGAAAAACAACCCCATGCACAGTACGCGCCGCGGGGTTGTTCAATTCATTAGTGTACGAACAGATAGGCGATTTCGGCCAAAACGCAAATCACGTTTTTGCAATGCACAATTGAGCGCGCTTTGTGAGATTTGCAATAGAACCCCGTATTTTACCGGTTCCGGCGCGCGGAGCGGTTCCACTGCGCCCGCCTCACATTCGGTGTCGTCCTGGCGAAGGCCCATAACCACCGGCTTCTGCAATGGGCAGGCTGGTGGTTGGCTGCGTACCGCCACACCGGCATTCGGGGTAATGGGTCCTGGCTTTCGCCAGGACGACGCCGGAGAGAGCTACACACCGTCCACCGGCGCGCCCACGATCAGCGGGCCGATCTCGCGTTCCAGCACCTGCTGCACCAGATCGTAGGAATCGATGATCTCGCGGATCTGCGCGATCTGCCCGTCGCGGAGGCTGTAGAACACGGCCATGTCGACCTGGATGATGCGGTCGTTGCTGCGCTTCCTGAGGAACACGCGCAGATAGGCCGCGACCCCATCGCCTTCGGCGACGATCTGCAGCACCTGGTGGCGGGTCTCGGCGTAGCGCGCCTGCACCGTACGCCAGAGCTCGCGCAGCTCGGCCTTGCCATGGCACGGGCCCATGTGCGGCAGCACGTCGATCGGGGCGTGGGTGAGGAAGTCGACGTCGTCGGTGCAGCAGGCGAGAGCGCCCTCGAGATCGTTCTGCGCGAACATGTCGAGCAGATGCAGCACGCGCTGGCGATTGAGCTTCTCGACTGTCATTCCGCCCGTCCTCATTGGCCCCGTGGCGTTGCGCGACGCTAGCGCGCGGCCCCGTGCAGCGGCAATCCGCAAAATCGCAGGGATGTTGCAGACGATATGACGCGCGAGCGCGATGCCAGGTTCATGGCTGCAATTGCGGGTTGAGCGACCGCGCGCCTGCACGAATTCATGCCGGATTCGACTGCGTGGCGCGCCACGCGCATGGCCGATCGCGCAACGCCACGCGCAGCGACCGGTCCACTCCCTCGCCCCGCTTGCGGGGGCGCGACGAGCTTCGCTCGCCCTGAGAGGGTTGGGGTGAGGGGGAGCCTCCCCGGGGACGGTGAGAGATGGACTCGCGGAGACTCCCCCTCACCCGATCGCTTCGCGATCGACCTCTCCCCGCAAGCGGGGCGAGGTGAAATCGCCGCCGGACCGCGTGACCCATCTCACATCACGCCTCCCCCGCCGCGGCTAAATTCATCCGCATGTCATCTGGGAGACGTGCCATGGCCGCCACGATCGCCGCGAGGAAGTCCCGCCTGCGCAACGCGCTCGAAGGCCTCGCGCTGACCGCGACCCTGCAGAGCTTCCCGACCTTCGCCACCGCCGCGATGCTGCTCAAGCTGTTCGGCAACCGCGACCTCGTCGGCGACCCCGGCGTCGCCATCTTCGTCGCCATCGCCTCGCTCGCCCACGCGCTGCTCGCGGTGACCTTCGGCCCGAGCTTCCCCGGCTTCTTCAAGACCGTCTACGAACCAAAGTTCTTCGAGGCCCATTTGTCGCTCACCGAGAAGATCACCGCCTGGCGCACCCAGCCGGTCGCCTCGCTGCAACTCGTGACCATCGTGCTGCTGCTGTCGGTGATGGCCGTGGTGACGGCGAGCGTGGGGTGATCTCTCCGCCCGTCATTCCGGGGCGCCGCAAAGCGGCGAGCCGGAATCCATAGCCACGACTGGCGCAGATGATACTGCGCTGCCTACCTCTTCCTCCACCCACCCCTGTGCCCCGGCTGCCCGCCCGTCGACTTCGGCGCCGGCCCGAACTCCGGCCCCGACTGCCGTGAATCCGTCGGCTGGATGATCCGGCTCGTGCTGCCGAACGGCTTTGCCGGCAGGCTCTGGTTCTCGCGGTAGGGCAGCGATTCCGGGCCGTGCATTTCGTCGAGATGCGGCTTGTGCACCTTCGAGCCGCCGCCTCCGCCGCTGGCCTTGAGCGCGGAGCTCACGGTCTTTTTCTTCATGGCGCTGACCGGCAGATTGGCGGCGTCGCCGTATTTCTTGGTGCCGGCATAGGCGCCGGCCTTGCCCTGCACCGTGCGCTGTTTTGCGGTGGGATCGTCGACCACCGCGAGCTCGGTGGCGCGCAGGCGCTTGACCTCGTCGCGCAGGCGGGCGGCTTCCTCGAAGTTCAGGTCCGCGGCCGCTTCGCGCATCCGCGTTTCGAGATCGCCGAGCACGGCCTCAAAATTGTGGCCGATCGAGATGATGTCGTCGGTCATGTCGTGGCCGCCGACCTCGACCAGCACGTGGTCGCGCTCGTAGACGGAGTTGAGGATGTCGCCGATCTGCTTCTTCACGCTCTCCGGCGTGATGCCGTTGGCGGTGTTGTACTCGACCTGTTTTTCGCGGCGCCGGTTGGTTTCCGCGATGGCGCGCTCCATCGAGCCCGTCATCTGGTCGGCATAGAGGATCACCTTGCCGTCGACGTTGCGCGCGGCGCGGCCGATGGTCTGAATCAGCGAGGTCTCGCTGCGCAAAAAACCTTCCTTGTCGGCGTCGAGGATCGCGACCAGCGCGCATTCGGGAATGTCGAGGCCCTCGCGCAACAGGTTGATGCCGACCAGCGCGTCGAACGCCCCTAAGCGCAGATCGCGGATGATCTCGATGCGCTCGATGGTGTCGATATCGCTGTGCATGTAGCGGACGCGGATGCCCTGCTCATGCAGATATTCGGTGAGGTCCTCGGCCATGCGTTTTGTGAGCACAGTGATCAGGCTGCGATAACCGGCTTGGGCCGTGGCGCGGACCTCGCCGACGAGATCGTCGACCTGGGTGCGGGCAGGTCGGATGTTGACGGGCGGATCAATGAGTCCCGTCGGGCGGATCACCTGCTCGACGAACACGCCGCCGCTCTCGTTCAGCTCCCAGCCGCTCGGCGTCGCCGACACCGCGACCGATTGCGGGCGCATCATGTCCCATTCCTCGAAGCGGAGCGGGCGGTTGTCCATGCAGGAGGGCAGGCGGAAGCCGTATTCGGCCAAGGTCGCCTTGCGGCGGAAGTCGCCGCGGAACATGCCGCCGATCTGCGGCACGGTGACATGGCTTTCGTCGGCGAACACCAGCGCGTTGTCGGGGACGTATTCGAACAGCGTCGGCGGCGGCTCGCCGGGGCGGCGCCCGGTGAGATAGCGCGAATAGTTCTCGATGCCGGCGCAGCTTCCGGTCGCCTCCATCATCTCGAGGTCGAAGGTGGTGCGCTGCTCCAGCCGCTGCGCTTCCAGCAGGCGGCCCTGGTCGTGGAGCTGGTCGAGCCGCTGCTTCAGTTCGGACTTGATCGACTTGATCGCCTGCACCAGCGTCGGGCGCGGCGTCACATAGTGCGAATTGGCGTAGATCTTGATGAATTCGAGCTCGTCCTGCTTGTGGCCGGTGAGCGGATCGAACTCCTCGATATTGTCCACGGTGTCGCCGAACAGGTTCACGCGCCAGGCCCGGTCTTCATAGTGCGCCGGGAAGATGTCGATGACGTCGCCGCGCACCCGGAAGGTGCCGCGGGTGAAATCGGCCTGGGTGCGCTTGTATTGCAGGGCGACGAGATCGGCGATGAGCTGGCGCTGGTCGATGCGCTCGCCCTTCTTCAGCGCAAACGTCATCGCCGTATAGGTCTCGACCGAGCCGATACCGTAGATGCAGGACACCGAGGCGACGATGATGACGTCGTCGCGCTCGAGCAGTGCCCGCGTCGCCGAGTGCCGCATGCGGTCGATCTGCTCGTTGATCGAGGAATCCTTTTCGATGTACGTGTCGGTGCGCGGCACATAGGCTTCGGGCTGGTAGTAGTCGTAATAGCTGACGAAATACTCGACCGCGTTGTCCGGGAAAAAATTCCTGAACTCGCCATAGAGCTGGGCCGCCAGCGTCTTGTTCGGTGCCAGGATGATGGCCGGGCGCTGCGTCGCCTCGATCACCTTGGCCATGGTGTAGGTCTTGCCCGAGCCGGTGACGCCGAGCAGCACCTGGGTGCGGTCGTTGCGGTTGATGCCCTCGACCAATTCCTTGATCGCGGTTGGCTGGTCGCCCTTCGGTTCGTATTCGGACTTGATGACAAAGGGCACGCCGCCTTCGGATTTCTCCGGGCGGGGCGGCCGGTGCGGGGTCCAGATCTTGGTCTCGCCGCCATCGCCCTTGAACTCCGGCCGGCCGTCGCGGATCAGGTTCTCCAGCGCCTCGGCGGTGGCCTTGACGCCGAGCGCCTCCATCTTGTTGCGCGGCGGACGCGCCAGCGCTTCCGCGTCGTCCTCCTCGGTTGGGAGGCCAAGCTGACGCGCCAGTTCCGGATCGAGCGTCGGTATGGTGGCGGCAGTTCCGTAATTGGCCTGCGGCGCCTCTTCAAACGCACCAGCCTCTCCGCTCCCTCCCCCCGGGGAGGGGGGCGAGCCACGGGTCGCGCCCCCTGCGATCGGCCGCGCATCCTGCAAAAACTCTTTCGGCGTCGAGGCGCGCGCGCGATGCGCGGCGGCCTCGCCGCCGGAGCGGCGGTCGCGCGAATTGTCCGGCGGCGGCTGCAGGCCGGTGCCCGATCCAAGCCCGGCATCGCCGCGATTGATCGCGGGATTGAGCAATTCGGCCAGCGCCGGCCCGATCGGCTGCACGTCGGGGCGGTGTGCTTTCGAGTTCGGCGCCTTGGATTTGGGGGATTTGCCGGATTTTTCGGAGGGTGCAGGTTTCTTCGCCATGCCCCGAATATGGGACGAGTCCGCCCCGCGGGAAAGGGGGCACGCTCCGCCTGGCAACAGTTGTCAGCAAGGCGGAGCGAGCGATTTCAATGCAGCATCGTCGCGACGCATTCCTCGATCTGGGCCTTCCGTCCCGGGATATCGGTCAGGAACTGAAATCCGGTGAGACGTTCGACCACCTTCACCGTGGTTCGGAAGCCCTTGAGGTATTCGAGCGCGTCCTTGTCCTCGAACTTCCGGTGATCGATGTTCGGCATGACATAGGCGTTGGCACGCTTGTTGATGGGATCGTAGAGGATCTTGAACAGCGCGATCGGAACCCCGACACCGGCGTCGCACTTCTTCTTCGAGCCGCAGATCGCCGGTCTCTTTGGCGCCTCGAACTTGATCTCGATCTTGCAGGCATTGTTCTTCTTCGTCACCTCGGGAAGAGCATCTTCGTCGTCGGCATAGACCGGCCCGGTGATGACGTAGAGCTCGCCGCGATCCTTCGTGAGGGTGCGAACCAGTTGTTCGAATTCCTTCCAGATGCCGCGGTTGAACCCGAGGCCCTGCTGTGGAACGGCATTCGACAAAATGAAGCTCTCGTCCATCCAGTCGGGGTTGGAGTTGAAGTCGGCGGAGGCGGCCTGGTGCCCGCGATCGAGCTTGCTGCCGGTATAGTCGGCGTCCTTGGCCTGCGCCGAATCGCAGACGCCTTCCTCCGGCTTGAACTTCTTGCTCTCCGGACGCTTGAACTTGCCGCTGACCTGCTTCTTGTTCAGCGCCTCGATCACCCAGAACGGCGTCTTGTCCTCGTTGTTGTGCAGGAGCACGTAGCGGGTGTGACAGACGGGGGTGGCGTCGAGATCGTCGCCACCGGTCGGCAGGCCGATCTTTTCCCAGAGCGGACGGCAATTGTCGGGATCGTTCACCGGCTCTGCCGGAGGCGTTTCGCAAACCTCGGCCCGGACCGGCTGACACAGGGTCAGTCCGAGGCAGGTGAGCCAGCACAGACGCGAGAATTTCCACATGGCTCGCCTCCGGCCTCAACCATTCGCGCCGGGCGGCGTGGTCGTGGACCTGCGGCCCCGTGCCGGTTTGCTTGCGGCGGGAGCCGCGGTCTGCTCCTGCTTGCGCTCCGACGAGCTCACGGTTTTGGACACGACATAGGTGCCGCCGCTGATGCCGAGCAATGCCAGCACATTGCCGGGAATTTCGATCAGCGTTCCGGCCTCGATGCACAGCAACAGATAGAGTCCGGCAATGACGAACGTGAAGATCAGGAACTGGAAGCGCGAGAGGCTCGCCTTCGGCGGCGATGTCTCGTTAGGTGCTTGCGGCTCGGACAGGAGTCCCGTCAGCGCCTCGGAATCGCTGAACAGCTTCCAGAGGACCAGCGCGGCAAATCCCAGCAGAATGATCGAAATGACGACAAAGCCCCACCACGAAATCCATTGTGCAGTCATGAAATCCCCCTCTTAAAAAAAACTAGTTTCGTATACTCCTTCGCGCGATCTTCCCGGCCAGGTAGAGTCCGTTGCCGCCGGTCAGCAGCGTCACGAGGTTTTCCGGCAAATCGGGCATCGACATCGATCCGGTTGGCGTCGTGACGATCCCGGTGTTGAGCGCGTGGATCGTATAGGCGGCCAGCACGGCGGGAACGATGGCGGCCGCGGCCACCCGTTCGGGATCGACGCTGTCATCTCTGGAGGGGTCGCTGACGAGCATGCCGCTTGATGCGATGTCATCGCGCAGCACGCGAATGAGCACGAGCAGCAGCATCGCGCCGAACCACGCGAGCAAGCCGAATGCGAGACATTTGCCGATCGTCGTCATCAGCCTGGCACCCCCCGGAACAGGCTGCCACATCGCGTAGCCTAATTCAATCAAAGGTAGTGCAAAAAATCCGCGGTTGTTGGACTTCCGGCTCGGTCGCAGCCGGGCCCTTGCCTCGGGAGATCAGAGAACCTCTCCTCCCCGGCAGGCCAGCTGTGCAAGTCCGATTTTAGCGGCCCGGGTTTCGGAGCGCCGTCACGCCGCCGGCTGCGGTCCCTCGTCGCCCTCGGCCGCCTGATACGGCTCGAGGATGTCGAGATGGATCCCGCCGCAATCGGTGCAGCGCATGGTCCAGTACTCGCATCCGGCGCGGCCGCCGATCACACGGAGCACCGTGAGATCGCCGTCGCATTCCGGACATTTCGATTGCACGTCGCGGGCGTAGATCCGCGGGCGCGCTGTGTCGATTTCGATGATTGACATGAACGGTACCCCCTCTTGCGCCGCGCTGTCTCTCTGGTCGATTGAAATTCCGCTGGCCTACTCGCCGTCGCTGTCGTCGGCGCGCCGGCGGAAGCGATCGATGTGGTGCTTGGCATCGGCAATCGCGGCGTCGGGATCGGGCCAGGCGAAGCCGACCTCCATGGCCGGAAACAGCACGCCGTCGATGGCAACCGGGCTGAAATCGGCGCGCCGGATCCGGGCGTGCCACAGCCCCTGGCCAGCTTCGAAGGATTCGATGTCAAAGCCGTCGTAAATGGTCGTCATTGTAGTCCCCAAATGTCTCGTTCAAGTGTCTTGAAACTGTGTTGTTGGAGGGTCAGGGGACCATGTTTCCGGCCTTGCGTATGTGAAGCCGTTCACAAGCCGCGGGCTTTTTTGCCCCAGGGACGCGTTGAGGGCGTCAGTTCCGCGCCGCAGTACGGCCGATCCGCCTGACCGGCCGGGCCGCGGGCCCGGCCGCCGCGCGCATGATCCAGCGGCGGAACGCGGCAAAGTCGCGCTGCTCGGTCTGGAAGCTGCGATAGAGCAGGTACCAGCGCATGCCCTTGGGCACCGAGAGGTCGAACGGCGCCACCAGGCGTCCGGCAGCGAGATCGTCGTCGATATAGGGCCGGATGCCCATGGCGATGCCGAGCCCGTCGGCGGCGGCCTGGAGGGCCTGGCCGTAGAACTGGAACTCGGGGCCGCGCGCATTGATCCTGGTGAGGCCGGCGGCCTTGAGCCAGATCGGCCAATCCTCCGGCGAATGCGCGACGCGGATCAGGCTCGGGCCCTTCAGATCGGCCGGCCGCTTCAGGGTCGCGGCGAGCCTGGGCACGCAGACCGGCGTGAGGTCGCCGGCAAATAGCGGCTCGGCCACCAGCCCGGGCCAGTCGCCGGTGCCGAGCTTGATGCCGCAGCTCCAGTCCTCGCCGAACGGCACCGACGCGCCGCCGGTGGTGAAGCGCACCTCGATGTCGGGCTCCTCGTTGCGAAACTCCGACAGCCGCGGGATCAGCCAGCGCATCGCGAAGGTGTGGCCGACGCCGATGGTGAGCACGCGGACGCCGGAGGGCGCCGTCACCTGCGCGGTGAGGCTCGCCAGCGCATCGAAGATCGGCGTCAGCCCGCTCTGATAGGCGCGGCCTGCTGGCGTCAGCACGAGCTTGTTGGCCTTGCGCTCGAACAGCGCGACGCCGAGCCGCTCTTCCAACAGATGCACCATGCGGCTGACGGCGGCCGCCGACACGTTCAGCTCGACGCCGGCCGCGGCAAAGCTGCCGGTCCGCGCCGCCGCCTCGAATGCCTTGATGCCGTTGAGAAACAGCAGCCGCCGCAAATGCCTCGACCCTCAGAAAAGCTGATGCCAGGGCAAGATAACTCAGTTTGCGCGAGCGGGGCAAGCGGGGCAGAAATATCAGCGCAGTTCACGTTGATTTGTAAGAGGCGCCGCGGCCCTTCGCCTCTCCCCGCGTGCGGGGAGAGGCCGGAAGCCAAGCGCAGCTTGGATTCCGGGTGAGGGGGAGCCTCCGCGAGTCCAACTGCTACCTCCCCTCGCGGAGACTCCCCCTCACCCCACCCTCTCCCCGCAAGCGGGGCGAGGGAGAGCGCACAGTTTGCGTCCCTCACTCGCTACAGGAGACCCCCCGTGACGCCCATCATGATCGCTGCCCTTGGATTGCTGATGGTGGCTACCGCGTTCCTGTCGGGGCTGTTCGGCATGGCGGGCGGACTGATCCTGATCGGCGTGCTGCTCGCCCTGATGCCGCTGCCGACCGCGATGGTGCTGCATGCGATCACGCAGATGGCCTCGAACGGCTGGCGCGCGTTCCTGTGGCGGGCGCATATCCGCTGGCGGCCGGTCGCGAACTACATGGTCGGCGCGACCATTGCGCTCGCCGCATGGTCGCTCACCCGCTACGTGCCGGACAAGCCGATGGCGCTGCTGCTGCTCGGCATCACCCCGTTCATGGCGCGGCTGCTGCCGTCAAACATCAAGCCGGATCCCGACCGTCTCTGGCAGGGTACGGTCTATGGCACGATCTGCATGGGCTTGATGCTGATGACCGGCGTGTCGGGTCCGCTGCTCGACACCTTCTTCCTCGGCGGCGAGTTCGGCCGGCGCGAGAAGGTGGCGACCAAGGCGATGTGCCAGCTCGTCAGCCATTTCACCAAGCTGATCTATTTCGGCGGCATCATCGACCAGGCCGCGAGCCTCGATCCCGTGCTCGCCGGCGTCGCGATTCTCGCCTCGATGCTCGGCACCACGCTGGCGCGGCGCATCCTCGAAGCCATGACCGACCAGCAATTCGTGGTCTGGTCGCTGCGCCTGATCAACACCATCGCCTGTTACTACATCGCCTATGGCGGCTGGCTCCTGGTTCGGACCCCGGTGCTGGCGGCCTTCGACAAGGGAGGTTTGCAATGAGCGAGACCGCCGATCCGCTGGTGCTGGACTTCGTCGAATGGGTCGCGCGCGAGCCGCGCGCCTATGCCGAGGTGGTCGCGACCTGGAAGACCTCGTGCCCGCGCCTCACCATCTGGGAAGACGCCGCCGACCGCGGCTACGTCGCGCGCGAGACGCTTGCGGGTGTCGGGCTGGTCATCGCGGTGACGGAGGATGGCGAGCGGTTGTTGCGAACGCACGGGCGGTGACTTCTTCGCCTCTCCCCGCTTGCGGGGAGAGGCCGGAATTTGCGCAGCAAATTCCGGGTGAGGGGGAGTCTCCGCGAGTCCGTCTCTTACCGTGATTGCGGAGACAGCCCCTCACCCCAACCCTCTCCCCGTAAGAACGGGGAGAGGGAGAAGAAGCAGCGCGGCACCTCTCTCCACATCGTCATTGCGAGCGCAAGCGAAGCAATCCAGAATGTCCCTGCGGCGGCAGTCTGGATTGCTTCGTCGCAAGAGCTCCTCGCAATGACGGAGCATGTGGAGCCCGCCAGTCATGTCACTCAAACTCTACGAACTCGTCGGCACCGACACCTCGCGCCCGTTCAGCCCGTATTGCTGGCGCACGCGCCTCGCGCTGGCGCACAAGGGGTTGTCGGCGGAATCGCTTCCCTGGCGCTTCACCGAGAAAAGCGCGATCGCGCCGCACGGCTCCGAGAAGGTCCCGGTGCTGTTGCATCACGACAGGCCGGTGGTCGATTCCTGGGCAATCGCGAATTATCTCGAAGACAATTTTCCCGATAGCCCGTCGCTGTTCGGCGGTGAGGGCGGCCGGGCCATGGCGCGCATGATCAACGCCTGGGGCGACATCGCCATCGTCGGCGGCATCTTTCCGCTGATCGTCGCCGACATTCCGACGAATCTGGCTGACGTCGATGCCGCTTATTTCCGGCAATCGCGCGAGGCGCGATTTGGCGGCAAGACGCTGGAGGAGATCATGGCGAGCCGCGATGCCGGCGTGATCGCGTTCCGCAAGTCGCTCGAGGTGATGCGGCAGACCTTGAAGAAGCAGGCCTATCTCGGCGGCGATGCGCCGAACTACGCCGACTACATCGTGTTCGGCGGCTTCCAATGGGCGCGCGTGGTCAGCCCGTTCAAGCTGCTGGAGGCGGACGACCCGATCTATGCGTGGCGCGACAAGCTGCTCGATGCGTTCGACGGCATGGCGCGGACCTCGCCGGGGCACGCGGTGTAGCAGATCGGAGGGCGGGCTCGGCCGAAGGCGCGAGCCCGACTTGCGTCAGAACTTGTAGGCGATGCCGAAGCGGCCGATGTCGCTGCGCAGCTTGGTCGAGACGTTGAACGTCGCAGTGGGCGTGTTGCCGGTTGTGACCAAGCCGGAGGTGGAGACCGAACCGAGGTCCACGTGCAGATATTCCCCGCTCACCACCCAATGTGGCGTGATCGCATAGTCGATGCCGGCGCCGACAGTCCAGCCGACCCGGGTCTGGCTGGCCGCGGCCGTCTCGAATTCCAAGCCGAATCCGAGCGGCGAGAAGCCCACATAGGTGTTCGAATATTTGACGTCGCCGATGGCGACACCGCCGGTGGCGTAGAACAGTGCCTTGTCGACCGCATAACCGATGCGGGGGCGAATGGTCGCGAGCCAGTTGGTCGAGACGGTTGTTGTGAACGCCGCGGTGCCAAGGGGGAAGGTCAGGAACGGACTGCCGGCCGTCGCGACCATCTTGTCGAAGTGGCGCCACGAAATGTCGCCTTCGACACCGGCGACGAAACTGCCCCATTGCCGATTGTAACCGGCCTTGCCGCCGACGATCGCACTGGTTCCCGATAGGCCCGGCGAACCGATGGCGTTCAGTCCGGGAATGTCGGCGGGGAAGTAGAGCGGAATCGCTCCGTTGACAGCGCTGAGACTCGTATCGGCGTTGGTCCAGCTCGCGCCAGCGGTTCCGCCAACGTAAAATCCCGTCCAGCTGAACGGCGCGACCGCCGGCAAGGCCTTGTAGACCGGGGCCTGCACGTCAGCTGCCGCCGCCGCGGAGACGGACGCCATTCCTCCGATGGCCGCGAAGAGCGCGACTCGTGAGAAGCAAATTCGTGCCATGGAAACCCCTAACCGATGAAATCTCAGGTAGCTCAGTAGCAGGGGGCCGGCCGATGGGCTGTCCCTGAAATGTCACGCCGCTGCTCGGCAACGGCGTCGAGACTGACATGATGATGCTCGTGACGACATCGGGCAGGAAATATCCGATCGCGCGGAAGCCGCCGGGGCATGCGGTGTAGCTGCCGCGCTCACTCTCTCCCCGAGGTCGTCCTGGCGAAAGCCAGGACCCATACCGCGTGATCTATCGCGTGCGGTCGGTCGCAGTACCGAACGACGAGTCGTCGCCAAACATCTCCCTGGGGTAATGGGTCCTGGCTTTCGCCAGGACGACAGCGGAGGTGGGCGCGTACTCGCGTCTCACGCGCACAGTCGCGGACTACTTCGCCGCGCTCGCCGCCGCCTCCCGCAAACATGACCGGCACAGGCAATCCTCGCCCTTGACCGGCATCGGCAGGCGCGCGGTCTCCTCCGCGCACCAGCAGGTGCCCGAGAGGTCGCAGCCAAACTCGGTGCCGCAGCGGGAGCAGGCGAGGCGGCGCGGTGCCGGTTCCTGCGTTGAGGATTCTTTCGGAATTGTCATGATTTGCGCAAAAGCTTGGCCGTCATTTTCATGTCGGGTTCATCTCCCGCTGCGGTATATTACGCGCCGCGCGCACGCTCGCAAAGCGCTCAGGACAAATTGATGGCCCGCGATTCGCAAGCCGCCCTCGTTGCGCTCAACCGCTTCGGCTTCGGTGCCCGCGGCGGGGCGTCCGGCGATCTCATCAACGCGGCGTCCGACCCGCGCGGTTTCGTCAAGGCGGAGCTCGCCCGCCCCAACGGCGTGCTGCTGGAGGCCCCGGGCCTGCAATCGACGCCGCAGCTGGGCCAGGCCGTGTTCGCCTATCAGGACCAGGTCAAGCAGGCGCGCGAGGCGGCGGCGAAAGCCGGCGCGACGACCGAGGCGCCGCCGGCGCCGGCCGATCAGAAGCCCGGGCTGCGCCGCAATCTCTCGCTGAACACCGTGGCGACCGAGATCGCCGGCCAGATGACGGAAGCAAAACCGGCGGACAATGCCGCCAGGAACGACAGCATCAAGCCCGACAGCATGCAGCCCAGTGCCGCCGCACCGCCCGCCGCAAAGCCCGCACCGCAGCCGCTCAACGTGATCCAGAAGACGTTTCGCGCGGAGGCGCTGGCGCGCCTGCAGCGCGCGACACTGGTCGAGTGCGGTTTCACCGAGCGGCTGGTGACGTTCTGGTCCAACCATTTCTGCATCTCCGCGAGCAAGGGCGAACTGGCGCGGATCTGGGCCGGTGCGTTCGAGCGCGAGGCGATCCGCCCGCATGTGCTCGGGCGTTTCGCCGACATGCTCAGGTCCGCCGAGCAGCACCCGGCGATGCTGTTCTTTCTCGATAACCAGCAATCGCTCGGGCCGGAGTCACGCGCGGGGCAGAATCGCAAGCGCGGGCTGAACGAGAATCTCTCGCGCGAGATCATGGAGCTGCATACGCTCGGTGTCGGCGGCGGCTACACCCAGGACGACGTCACCTCGCTGGCGCGCATCATCACCGGCTGGACCTTTGCCGGCCGGCAGGGCCAGCTCGGTGCGCCCGGCTCGTTCGTGTTCAACGCCAATGCGCACCAGCCGGGGCCGCAAGTCCTGCTCGGCAAGAGCTATGAGGCGACCGGCCTTGCGCAGGGCGAGGCCGCGCTCGCCGACATCGCCCGCCATCCGTCGACCGCGAATTTCATCGCCACTAAATTCGTCCGTCATTTCGTCGCCGACGATCCGCCGCAGGTCCTGGTGGCGCGATTGCGCGACGTCTTCGTCAAGACCGACGGCGATCTCAAGGCGCTGGCAACCGCGCTGGTCGATTCCGACGAAGCCTGGAAGGCGCCGCTGACCAAGATGCGCAGCCCATACGATTTCCTGGTCGCGAGCGGCCGTCTGCTCGCGCGCGTGCCGGAGGATCCGGGCGGCTATCTCAACAATCTGAACCTGCTCGGCCAGCCGCTGTGGACCCCCGCAGGCCCCAACGGTTTTCCCGACACCAACGCGGCGTGGGCTGCGCCGGAAGGCATCAAGCTCCGGCTCGATATCGCCGCACAAATGGGTGCGCGGCTTGGGCCCAACATCGATCCGCTCGACCTGCTGGAATTCGCGGCAGCGGATGCGGCCTCGGTCGAGACGCGGCGGACCATCGAGCGCGCGGAGTCGCGCCAGCAGGCGCTGGCGCTGCTGTTGATGTCGCCGGAAATGCAGAGGAGATGATGATGATCGACTGCGTCGAGAACCGGCTCCTCACCTCGCGCCGCGGCCTGCTGCTCGGCGGCGCCTCCTTCGCGGCCTGGGCCTATCTGCCGAAATTCGCGCGCGCGGCCGACGGACGCGATCCCCGGCTGATCGTGGTGATCCTGCGCGGCGCACTCGACGGGCTCTCGACCGTCGCGCCGGTCGGCGATCCCGACTATGCCGGCCTGCATGGATCGATCGCGCTCACGGCGGATGGCGCGCATCCCGCGATCATGCTCGACTCGTTTTTCGCGCTGCATCCGGCGATGCCGGAATTCGCACGCATGTACCGCGACAGGCACGCGGCGGTGATCCACGCGGTTGCGACGCCCTATCGCGACCGTTCGCATTTCGACGGCCAGGACGTGCTCGAGAGCGGATATGCCGGCCCCGGCCGCGTCCAGTCGGGCTGGCTCAATCGCGCGCTCGAAGCGCTGCCGCGCGGCGAGCGGGTGTCCTCAGGTCTCGCGGTCGGTCCCACCACGCCGCTGGTGCTGCGCGGCAATGCGCCGACCGTCGGCTGGGCGCCGGTCGCGCTGCCGCAGGCCGACGACGACACGGCGATGCGGCTGGTCGATCTCTATCGTCACCGCGACCCCGTGCTGGCGTCAGCCCTGTCGCAGGGCCTTCAACTCGACAAGGTCGCGAGCGGCGACGACATGAAGCCGAAGGGTGGCAACCAGGTCGCGCAGATGCGGCAGGTGGCGCGCGGCGCGGCAAAACTGATGGCGGCCGACGACGGCCCGCGCATCGCGGCACTCGCCTTCGACGGCTGGGATACGCATGCCAATGAAGGCGGGCCTGTGGGGCGTCTGGCGTTCCTGCTCGGCGGGCTCGACGGCGCGCTGGCCGAATTCGAGAGCGGGCTCAGTGAGCGCTGGCGCGACACCGTGGTCGTCGTCGCCACCGAGTTCGGCCGCACCGCGCGCATCAACGGCACCGACGGCACCGATCACGGCACCGGAACGATCGCGCTGCTCGCCGGCGGCGCGGTGAAGGGCGGCCGCGTCATCGCCGACTGGCCCGGCCTCAAGCTCGCCAATCTCTACGAGGGGCGCGACCTCAAGCCGACCACGGACTTGCGCTCCGTGATCAAGGGCGTGCTGCAGGGACAGTTCGGCCTGTCCGATCGCGTGCTGGCGGAGACGGTGTTCCCGGACAGCGCGAGCGCGAGACCGATGAAGGGGCTGGTGACTTAACCTCTCCCCGCTCTTTGCGGGGAGAGGTCGGATTGCCCCGGCGATGCGAAGCATCGTCCGGTGCGATCCGGGTGAGGGGCAGGGCACTCTGTTGCCACAACCAAAATCCCTCCGACTCGCAAGACGATTGCGATCGGACGCCTTCCAGCTAAAATTCAACCGAGTACGCGGAGGCAGCCCCTCACCCCACCCTCTCCCCGTAAGAACGGGGCGAGGGAGTGAGAGAGCGGTGCGTCCCTTACAGCGGGGTTTAGTTGGAAGACCTATCGAGATGCACTTAACCTCTCCCCGCCCTTCTGCGGGGAGAGGTCGGATCGCGCAGCGATCCGGGTGAGGGGCAAGGCAATGCGTGGCCACGATGAGAAGTCCATCCGACGTGCACGACGACTGCGCGTGGATCAAACAGATGCAGAGACGGTGCTCTGGAATCGAATCCGCAATCGACGCATCGATGGCAACAAGTTCGTCAGGCAGGAACCGATCATCGGCTACATCTGCGATTTCGTGTGTCGCGAGAAGCGGATCGTCATTGAAGTCGACGGCGGGCAGCACAATGAATCCGTTGCAGATGCTATTCGTGATGAACGCCTGGGGGAAAAGGGTTACAAGGTGCTTCGTTTCTGGAACAACGACGTCCTTGGGAATATCGAAGGTGTTCTCACCGTAATTCAGACCGAACTCGCGGAGGCGGCCCCTCACCCCACCCTCTCCCCGTAAGAACGGGGCGAGGGAGCGAGAGGGCGGTGCGTCCCTCACAGGGGCAGAACCAATCGAATGATCGCCAAGTATGTGCGGCGCGTCTTAACCTCTCCCCGCTCTTTGCGGGGAGAGGTCGGATTGCCCCGGCGATGCGAAGCATCGTCCGGTGCGATCCGGGTGAGGGGCAGGGCACTCTGTTGCTCAAATGGCGGTCCATCCGACTCGCACAACGACCGTGCGCGCACCACGCGCATCGACTACAATTCAAACCGAACTCGCGGAGGCGGCCCCTCACCCCACCCTCTCCCCGTAAGAACGGGGCCAGGGAGTGAGAGGGCGGTGCCTCCCTCACTTCAGGAGACCATGCCCATGTACATCGCCATGAACCGCTTTCGCGTCGCCAAGGGCTCTGAAGCTGCCTTCGAGCAGGTCTGGTTGTCGCGCGACACGCATCTGGACAAGGTGCCGGGCTTCGTCGAATTCCATCTGCTCAGGGGCCCCGAGCTCGAGGACCACACGCTGTATGCTTCGCACACGGTGTGGGCGAACCATGCCGCGTTCGAGGCGTGGACCAAGTCGGAGGCTTTCCGTGCCGCGCATCAGCGCGCCGGCGACAACAAGCCGCTCTATCTCGGCCATCCCCAGTTCGAGGGCTTTGAGGTGATGCAGACGGTGGGACGCGGCGCGAAATAGCGCCGCGCCGGTTATTGTTTGAGCATGATCTTTTCGGAAAACCGCTGCACACTTTTCCGGATCATGCTCTAGCCCTTGGTGATCTTGTCGATCTCGGCGAGATCATCCGCGCTGAGCTGCCAGTTGATCGCCTTGACGTTCTCCTCGACCTGCTCGACGCGGGTGGCGCCTGCGATCACGCTCGAGACCTGCGGGCGCGCGGCGAGCCAGGAGAAGGCGAGCTCCAGCATCGAATGGCCGCGCGCCTTGGCAAAGGCCTGGAGCTTCTCGACCATGTCCTCGTTGCGCGGCGTGACGTAGCGGTCGCGCAGCGCCGGCGCCTTGGCAAAGCGCGTGTCGGCCGGCGCTGTGGCGCCGCGCTGGTACTTGCCGGTGAGCAGGCCGCTTGCGAGCGGAAAGAACGGCAGCAGGCCGAGCTTGTATTCCGTTGCTGCCGGCAGCAGGTCCTTCTCGATGTCGCGCACCACGAGGCTGTATTCGTCCTGGGCCGAGACGAAGCGGCTGACATTCATCGCGCGCGCGGTGAACTCGGCCTCGGCGATGCGCCAGGCCGGGAAGTTGGAATTGCCGATATAGCGCACCTTGCCCTGGCGGACGAGATCGTCGAGCGCGCGCAGCGTCTCTTCCATCGGCGTCAGCGGGTCGTAATCATGCTGCTGGTAGAGATCGATGTAGTCGGTCTTGAGCCGCGTCAGGCTGGCCTCGACCGCGTTCATGATGTAGCGGCGCGAGGCGCCCTGCTTGGTGCCGTCGGTCGCCATCGGCTTGGAATATTTGGTGGCGAGCACGATGTCCTTGCGGCGGTCGCCGAGCACGGTGCCGAGCACCGTCTCCGAGCCGCCCATGCCCGCGTAGATGTCGGCGGTGTCGAACAGCGTGATGCCGAGATCGAGCGCGCGATGGATGACCTTGCGCGACGTCTCCAGATCCGTGCGCTGGCCGAAATTGTTGCAGCCGAGCCCGACCGCAGAGACGCGAAGGCCGGAGGCGCCGAGATTACGAATTTCCATGGGAGACCCTGTCAAACAAAAAGCAGCCGCGCATTGTGACCGCGCTGCGCCGCAGCAGCAAGGCGCCGCCCGCGTTGCTGCCATGCCGACAAGCGGGCAAAAAAATGCGGCCCCAGTCAGACGCGGCGACTGACGGGGACCGCTTTGGGGCGCTTGATCGGTGACGGGGGGCCTGATCAGACGCAGCTGCAACTTAATCCCGGAGTGTTACGCGCGGGTGACAGGCCGAGTTATCCACAGGCTCCGCGTCCGCGGGGATCAGAAGATCTTGCGATAGACGATGAAGCCGGAGCGTTCCGCGACCTTGTCATACAGGCTCTGCGCCGTGACGTTGGTTTCATGCGTCTGCCAGTAGACCCGCGGCGATCCCGCGAGCTTCGCCCGCTCGTAGACGCCGTGGATCAGCGCAGAGGCGACGCCCTTGCCGCGCGCTGCTTGAAGCGTGAACAGGTCCTGCAAATAGCAGGACGGCTCGATCGCGGTGGTGCTGCGGTGGAACAAATAGTGCGTCAGCCCGAGCAGGCGGCCGTCGCTCTCGGCGACCAGCGCGTGCACCGGCTCGTAGGCATCGAAGAAGCGCTGCCACGTCATGCGCGTGATCTCGGGCGCGAGCGCGGTCGGGCCCGAGCGGCCGTAGAACGCATTGTAGCCGTCCCACAGCGGCAGCCATTGATCGTAGTCCTGTCGGGTGACGGTGCGAATGGTGAGTGACATGTGAAAATTCCGCGATCGATGAAGAGAGCTTCATACGTGATGAGGGGCGTGCCGATCAATTGTCTTACGACTCGGATGGACATTCAGCTGTGGCAACGGAGTGCCATGCCCCTCACCCGGATCGCTGGCGCGACATAGCCGAAGTTTCACTTCGGCGTTCTTCGGGACGACCGCCGAAGGCGGTCTATGCCTCTCCCCGCAGAAGACCGGGGAGAGGTTAGGGCTCGCAGTAACGGCAGAAGTTTTAGTCGGGCCTTTTATGTGAGGGATGCACCGCTCTGTCACTCCCTCGCCCCGTTCTTACGGGGACGCGACGAGCTTCGCTCGCGCTGAGAGGGTGGGGTGAGGGGCTGCTGCCGCGAGCGTTGGTTCGGATTGTAAGCGCACGGTGCCGCGACACTACTCCGCGACGCGCAGATACCGGATCAGCCTGCGGCCGGTGGGATCGCGCAGCGAGCGGTAGTAGTCGGCGCGCGAGGGCGCATCGGTGTGGCGCACGAGATCGGTGACCGGCGTATAGCTCAGCATGCGTCCGCCGTCGGGCAGCGCCGCGCAGACGAAGCGCAGCACCTCGCCATTGCGCAAGTTGATGTTGATCGGCGTGGCATCGCCGGTTCTGACCATCTCCATGCGCTGTGCGATGAAGGCGCCGAGCTCGTCCTCGGGCAGCTCGAACGCGCCGGTGTCGCGGCCGTGATACATCAGCGCGATGAAGGGCGGCTTGCCGTCGGCGACTTCGTCCGGCAGCGCAAAGTAATCGCGGAACGCGCGGTTGATGAATTCGGCGCGGGTCTCGGCATCGAGCAGCACGATGCCGATATCGACCTGGTCGAGCGCGGCCGACAGCCGCGCGGCGGTGGCATGATTGCGGCGCTCGGAGGCGAACGCGGCGAGCAGGCGCTCGCGCATCAGTCCGGTGATGGCGGCGGTGGCGGCGGCCGTGATCGCCAGGAGCCCGAGCGGGACCAGATCGGCCGCGGCGTAGCCGGGCCCGATGCGATGGCTGAGGACGTACAGCGCCGCGCCGATCATCGCGACGGCCGCGCTGGCCATGGCGGAGGCGAAGCCCGACAGCGAGCCTGCAACGGCCACGATGCAGACGAAGAGCGGCGCGGGCGAGGGGACGGATACGTGGTGGCCGAGCATGACCGCCAGCAGCGCAATCGCTGCCGTCAGCGCCGGACCGGAGATCGCACGCCATCCCAACCGCATGGGCCTGTCTCGCTCCTCCCGAACGAGTAAGGCCCTCAGACTGACCCATGGTTGCGCCAGCGCAATGCGATTTCGTGTGGTGGGCTTAAGGGGAGCTTGCGCAGGCGCGCAAAGCTTTCGGATGATTTTAGACCAAATGCGCGTGCCTGAGGCGTTGCTGCAGCGCAGGCGCGTTCAGCGTCGACGTCCCCGAGCTCTTGCGCATGCCGGTGAAAATCAACAGCGATGCCGCGACCAGGATGGCCGCAGTCAGGGTGATTGCAACGACTACCACAGGTGATTTCATCGACGTCCTGTCGCGATGCCGGTCGGCGCGAGCCACGCGGCGCCTTGAAGGCTGGTCGAGGATGAAACGGGGATCAGACCGGCAGGCCCATCGCCATGGTCGCCTTGGTCGACAGCACCGTGAGGGTGACGATCAGGCACAGCGACAGCGCCGCGACGGCGAGCGATGCCGCCACCGCGCTGGTCAACCGGGAAGACGCGACGGTGGCGGGTCGGCCGTGAAAGCCTGCCGTGCCGGACGCCCGAATCATGGTCTAAATCCTTCAACGTGCGAGCGAATCACCCGCGACGTTCCACAATTTCCCAGTTTCAACCGGCAATATTGCGGCGGCTGCAGCAACGAAAATGGCGGGATTGCGGCAAAGCCCGGTGCTATGCCCGCTATTCACCAGGGCAGCGTTGCCGGTCAGGCGCCCGCGGCGATGCTGGCGGGGTCGTCGACGTCGGCCGGCCGCCAATCCATCGCCACGTATCCGGGCGCCGCTTCGACGCGCTTCAGCCAGTCCCGGATCGCCGGGAAGGTCGAGAGGTCGAAGTCGCAGCGGTCGGCGAGGTGGGTGTAGCCGTAGAGCGCGATGTCGGCGACCGTGAGCTGGCGCGCGGCAAAATACGCGTTGGTCTTGAGGTGATTTTCCATCACCTGGAGCGCGCCATAGCCGCGCTCCATCCAGTCCTCCAGCGCATGGACCTGGAGGTCGCGGCCGCCCCTGACCAGCGACAGCCAGAAATAGGCCGCGCCGATGTTCGGCTCGAGCGCGTGCTGCTCGAAGAACATCCATTGCAGCGCCTCGGCGCGGTCGATGCGGTTCTCCGGCGCCAGCGGCGTGCCGACGGCGACATACCAGAGGATGGCGTTGGACTCCGCGAGGTGGCGGTCCTCGCCGACCTCGAGCAGCGGCACCTGGCCGGATGGGTTCTTCGCCAGGAAGTCCGGCGTGCGACTCTCGCCGCGCAGAATGTCGACCTCGATCGCCTGGTAGGGTAGGTTCAAGAGCGCAAGCGCAAGGCGGACCTTGTAGCTGTTGCCCGAGCGCTGCATCGAATAGAGCTTGTACATTCCTGAGGATCGATTCCGAGAACGGGAAGGGCGGAGCTTGTTGCCCCGCAACGCGGCTAAACAATGATGCCGTTGCGAATCCGCCGCAAGGCCCGCGCCATAGAAAAACTCGAAAACCCTACCGCACTGCAGCGCCGCGGAAGATCATTTCCACACGACGATGCAAATCAGATCACGCTTGCGTCAACGTGCCAGCGCGTTGCTCCGCGAGAGGGACGATCGGTTCAGGGCACCATGTTTCCACATCGTCATGGCCGGGCTTGTCCCGGCCATCCACGCCTCGCCACGCGGCCCAAAGAACGTGGATGCCCAGGACATAGGCGAGCGAAAGCGACGCCGTCCTTCGGACGGCTATGCCCGGGCATGACGACGGTCTGATTTCAGGACGGCCAACACGCAAAATTGCTCCGAGGACAGGCCTTGCCGGATATGAGCGCTTCCGCCGGCAAAGTTGCGGAATATTGCGCGGAATCGCGCCTCGAAACGCCCGGATTCGTAAACTTTTTCGGGATCGGGCCGAAGTTTCTTGCGATGCAGCGGCGCACGTTTTAGGGTGCCTCATTCCCACAATCAGAGTCGTGAAGGCCTCAAGGGTTCACGACGCTCGCCAGGAGATGATGATGTCCTTCCTTGCTGCTGCGCTCGACCGTGTGAAGCCGTCCGCGACCATCGCGGTCACGGATAAAGCACGCGCGCTGAAAGCGGCGGGCCGCAACGTCATTGGCCTGGGTGCCGGCGAGCCGGACTTCGACACGCCCGCCAACATCAAGCTGGCGGCGATCCACGCCATCGAAGCCGGCAAGACCAAGTACACCGCGGTCGACGGTATTCCCGAGCTGAAGGAAGCGATCATCGGGAAGTTTCAGCGCGAGAACGGCGTCGTCTACAAGCCGAACCAGATCATCGTCGGCACCGGCGGCAAGCAGGTGCTCTACAACGCGCTGATGGCGACCATCAATCCGGGCGACGAGGTGATCATCCCGGCGCCCTATTGGGTCAGCTATCCCGAGATGGTGGCGCTCGCCGGCGGCGAGCCGGTGCCGGTGGTCTGCACCGCCGCGGCCGGCTTCAAGCTCCAGGCCGAGGCGCTCGAGCGCGCGATCACGCCGAAGACCAAATGGGTGATCCTGTGCTCGCCGTCGAACCCGACCGGTGCGGCCTACACCAGGAGCGAACTGAAGGCGCTCACCGACGTGCTGGTCAGGCATCCGCATGTCTGGGTCATGACCGACGACATGTACGAGCACCTCGTCTATGACGACTTCCAGTTCACCACCGTCGCGCAGGTCGAGCCGAAACTCTATGACCGCACGCTGACCGTGAACGGCGTCTCCAAGGCCTATTGCATGACCGGCTGGCGCATCGGCTATGCCGGCGGCCCGGCGCAGCTCATCAAGGCGATGGCGACGATCCAGTCGCAGTCGACCTCGAACCCGAGCTCGATCGCGCAGTGGGCGGCGGTTGAGGCGCTGAACGGTCCGCAGGACTTCATCCCCGCCAACAACAAGGTGTTCAAGGAGCGCCGCGACCTCGTCGTCTCCATGCTCAACCAGGCCAAGGGCATCGAGTGCCCGCGTCCGGAGGGTGCGTTCTACGTCTACCCGTCCTGCGCCGGCACGATCGGCAAGACCGCGCCGTCGGGCAAGGTGATCAGCAATGACGAGGAGTTCGTCACCGAGCTGCTGGAAAGCGAAGGCGTCGCCGTGGTGCAGGGTTCGGCCTTCGGCCTCGGCCCGGCCTTCCGCATCTCCTATGCGACCAAGACCTCGGATCTCGAAGACGCCTGCAAGCGCATCCAGCGCTTCTGCGGCAATCTGCGCTAAGGCTGTCGCGACGGACTGCGAAAAGGCCCGCCAGAGGCGGGCCTTTTTTTGTTTGCACGCTTATCGTCGCACGCGATCTGGCACCACCATGGCTCTTGTGGCATAGACCATCGCGCAACACGGGTGGGGTGCTCTCTCTGCTCGCATCACACATAGCCGGAGATATTTCATGCGCCGTTCGTTCATCGTCGTCGGGCTCGCCGCCGCCAGCCTGGTTGCCTCCGTCGTGGGCGGCAGCGCTCAGCAGCAGCGGATGGTCCGGGTCGGCGTGCTCGAATGCCGCGGCGGTGCCAGCGTTGGCTTCATCGTGGGATCGGTGACCAATCTCGGCTGCGTGCTGCGCGCCGATGGCTTGCCGGAGGATCGCTATGTTGCGACCATCCGCAAAGTCGGTCTCGACATCGGCATCACCCAGGAGACGACGCTGGCCTGGGGCGTGTTCGCGCCGGTCGACCGGCTCGGCCCCGGCGATCTCTCGGGCACCTATGCCGGCGCGCAGGGCAGTGCGTCGATCGGTGTCGGCCTTGGCGGCAACGTGCTGGTCGGCGGCTCCAACAATTCGATCGCGCTCCAGCCGCTCAGCGTGCAGGGCCAGGTCGGCCTCAATGTCGCCGCGGGCCTGGAGAGCCTGGAACTCCGTCCGGGCCGTTAACAATTTCGTGCGTGAGGATCGCGCCGCTTGATCGGCGCGATCACGGCAACGTCGCAGCGCAGCGACGTTTCGCGCTTGCCAAACGAGGAGGACCGGCAGAGCATCCATCGCTGCCGACCCAATCATGGGCCGAGCTCCAGATGAAGGAGGCGGCGAATGGGACAAGACGTCAGAAGTCCCCGAGGTCCACGGTGCATTGCACTGGTGGGCCCTTTCCAAAGCGGTAAAACCACACTTCTTGAAGCAATCATGGCGCGAACGGGCGCAATCCCGCGCGCCGGCAGCGTCGACGCCGGAACCTCCATCGGCGACGCCACGCCAGAAGCCCGCCATCACAAGATGACCGTCGGGCTCACTGCCGCCACCACGAGTTTCATGGGCGACAGCTACACCTTCCTCGATTGTCCCGGTTCCGTCGAATTCGCCCACGACATGCGCGCCGCGTTGCCCGCGGTCGATGCCGCGGTGGTGGTTTGCGAGGCGGACGAGAGGAAGCTGCCGCAGCTTCAGATCATCCTGCGCGAGCTGGAGGAACTGAAGATCCCGCGTTTCCTGTTCCTCAACAAGATCGATCGCGCCAGCAAGCGCATCCGCGAGACGCTCGCTACGCTTCAGCCGGCCTCGCGCGTGCCGCTGGTGCTGCGCCAGATCCCGATCTGGAACGGCGAGCTGATCGAAGGCTTCGTCGATCTCGCGCTGGAGCGCGCCTTCATCTATCGCGAGCACAAGGCCTCCGAGGTGGTCGCGCTCGAAGGCGGCAATCTCGATCGCGAGAAGGAGGCCCGCTTCTCGATGCTGGAGAAGCTCGCCGACCACGACGACGCGCTGATGGAGCAGTTGCTCGAAGACATCCAGCCGCCGCGCGATGCCGTGTTCGACGACCTCGCCCGCGAATTGCGCGAAGGCCAGATCTGCCCCGTGCTGCTGGGCGCGGCCGCGCGCGAGAACGGCGTGCTGCGTCTGATGAAGGCGCTGCGTCACGAGGCTCCCGGCATTGCCGAGACCGCAAAACGCCTCGGTGTGCCGGACGGCAAGGACGCGCTCGGCTTCGTCTTCAAGACGCTGCATTCGCAGCACGGCGGCAAGCTGTCGCTGACGCGGCTGCTTGCCGGTCATCTCGATGACGGTGCGACGCTGCAGTCATCCTCCGGCGGAACCAGTCGCGTCTCCGGCATCCTCGCCGTCAACGGCGCCTACGACACCAAGCGTGCCGCGGCGGACGCTGGCGACACCGTGGCGCTCGGCAAGCTCGACCCGATCAGGACCGGCGACACCGTCTCGAGCGGCAAGACCCAGCCGGCCGCACTCGCCGCCCCGGAACCGACGCCGCCGGTGCTCGCGATCTCGATCGCGGCCCCCGACCGCAAGGACGACGTCAAGCTCGGCCAGGCGCTGGCGCGCCTGCACGAGGAAGATCCATCGCTGATGATGGTGCAGAACGCGCGGACCCACGACACCGTGTTGTGGGGACAGGGCGAGATGCATCTGCGCGTGGCCAGCGAGCGGCTGCGCGACCGCTTCGGCGTCAAGGTCACGTCGCATCCGCCCGCGATCGGCTATCAGGAGACCATCCGCAAGCCGATCACCCAGCGCGGCCGCCACAAGAAGCAGTCCGGCGGTCACGGCCAGTTCGGCGATGTCGTGCTCGACATCAGGCCGCTGCCGCGCGGCGACGGCTTCAAGTTCGCCGAGAAGGTGGTGGGCGGCGCGGTGCCGCGCAACTACATCGGCGCGGTGGAGGAGGGCGTCGTCGACGGATTGACGCGCGGTCCGCTCGGTTTCCCCGTCACCGATCTGCAGGTGACGCTGACCGACGGCTCCTATCACAGTGTCGACTCGTCCGACCTCGCCTTCCGCACGGCGGCGCGGGTCGGGCTCAACGAAGGCCTGCCGCAATGCCAGCCGGTGCTGCTGGAGCCGATCCATGTGGTCGAGATCGTCTGCCCGACCGATGCCACCGCCAAGATCAACGCGATCCTGTCGGCGCGGCGCGGGCAGATCCTCGGCTTCGACACCCGTGACGGCTGGACTGGCTGGGACTGCGTCCGCGCCATGATGCCGGAAGCGGAGATCGGCGAACTCATCGTCGAGCTGCGCTCGGCCACGGCCGGCAGCGGCAGCTTCACCCGTCAGTTCGACCACATGGCCGAAGTGACCGGGCGCGCCGCCGACCAGATCATCGCCGCCCATCAGCACGCGGCGTGATGTAGTTCGCGCGGTAAGGGAGGCACCGCTCTCTCACTCCCTCTCCCCGTTCTTACGGGGAGAGGGTGGGGTGAGGGGCCGTCTCCGCGAGCACGGCGAAAGCCGGACTCACGCAGTCTCCTCCTCTCCGTCATTGCGAGCGTAGCGAAGCAATCCAGACTGTCTCTGCGGAGACGGTCTGGATTGCTTCGTCGCAAGAGCTCCTCGCAATGACGGAGGAGACTGACGGGCAGCCCCTTGCATTGGCCTCTCAATGATGTATTTTACATCATTGTACATGCGCCAGATATCATTTATAAGCTCTGATACGTGAGGCCAAGGTGATCACGTCGTTCCAGATGCGGGCGGCCCGCGCGCTGCTCGGCATTGACCAGAAAACCCTGGCCGAACTTGCCGGCGTATCTCTGCCGACCATCCAGCGGATGGAGGCGAGCACCGGCAACGTTCGCGGCGTGGTCGAGACCTTGATGAAGGTGGTCGAAGCCTTTGATCGGGCCGGCGTCGAGCTGATCGGCGAGCAGGCACGCAGCGACAGCGGAGGACGTGGCGTTCGCCTGAGGGAGCCCGGGCCGCCGCGTCGGATCGGAGCGTGATCGCGCGAGGATCATGCTCGCAAGCGGGCTGAGCTAACGCACCGTCGCGCCCGGGACCGCGGCCGCACGATGCATCGGAGCGTTGTGGGGCAGCGGAGCACTTTGCTGACATGAGCATCACAGGCGAACCCGCAGGCAAGCTGCACGAGCTTCGTCGACCGACCTTTACCGAACTCTATCTGCCAAAGCTCGTCACCGTGTGGCGCGAGGGCTATGGGCTGGCGGATTTCCGCGCCGATGTGTTCGCGGGCCTCACCGTTGCGATCGTCGCGCTGCCGCTGTCGATGGCGATCGCGATCGCCTCGGGCGTGACACCGGACCGCGGCCTCTACACAGCGGTGGTCGGCGGCTTCATCGCCTCGCTGCTCGGCGGCAGCCGGTTCCAGATCGGCGGACCAGCCGGCGCCTTCATTGTGCTGGTTGCGGCGACCACTGAGCGTCACGGCGTCGACGGCGTCATCCTCGCCACCCTGATGGCGGGGCTGTTCCTGATCGCCGCCGGCTTCCTGCGCGTCGGCACCTACATCAAGTTCATCCCCTATCCGGTGACGGTCGGCTTCACCGCCGGCATCGCCGTGATCATCTTCGCAAGCCAGCTCCGCGATCTCGGCGGGATCACGCTTGTCGCGAAGGAGCCCAGCGAATTCGTGCCAAAGCTCGTCGCGCTGGCCGGAGGCCTGCACACGATCAATCCGTCCGCGGTCGCGGTCGCAATCGTCAGCATTGCCATCATCGCTGCCTTGCGGATCTGGCGGCCGTCCTGGCCCGGCATCCTGATCGCGGTCGTATTCGCGGCGATCGTGTGTGCGGTGTTGTCGCTGCCGGTCGAAACCATCGGATCGCGCTTCGGCGGTATCCCGCGCGAATTGCCGTCGCCGGCACTGCCCGCGTTTTCGCTGGAGAAGGCGAAAGCGGTGCTGCCCGACGCGATCGCGTTCGCGCTGCTGGCCGCGATCGAATCGCTGCTGTCGGCGGTGGTGGCCGACGGCATGACCGGACGCCGCCACCGCTCCAATTGCGAGCTGGTGGCGCAAGGCGCGGCCAATGTCGGCTCGGCGCTGTTCGGCGGCATCTGCGTCACCGGCCTGATCGCGCGCACCGCCACCAACATCCGCGCCGGCGCCCGCGGGCCGCTCGCCGGCATGCTGCATTCGGTCTTCCTGCTGCTGTTCATGCTGATCGCGGCGCCGCTGGCAAGCTACATCCCGCTGGCCGCGCTCGCCGCCGTGCTCGTCGTGGTCGCCTGGACCATGGCGGAGAAGCAGGAATTCGCGACGCTGTTGCGCTCCTCCTGGGGTGATGCCGTCGTGCTGCTCGCCACCTTCCTGCTCACGATCTTCCGCGATCTGACCGAAGGCATTTTGGTCGGCTTCGCGCTCGGCGCGGTGCTGTTCATCCATCGCATGGCGGAGATGACCGGCATCGAGGAGCGGTCGCCGCTGGTGGCGGCCGATCGCCCCGATGACGGGAATGGCGAGCGCGTGCCCTACGATCCCGGCCTCGCGGTCGATCGCGACGTGCTGGTCTATCGCATCACGGGCGCGTTTTTCTTCGGTGCCGCCTCCGCAATCGGAGGCGTGCTCGACGAAATCGCCGACAAGCGCAAGGCTTTCGTGGTGGATTTTGCCGCGGTCCCGTTCCTGGACTCGACGGCGGCGAACGTGCTGGGACGCGTCGCCGCAAAGGCACATCGCCAGGGCATCAGGCTGTTCATCACGGGGGCATCGCCCGCGGTCCGCCGCGCGCTATTGACCCATGGCGTCACGCGGTCGCGCGCGCGTTATCGCGAGACCATCGCGCGCGCGGTCGCCGACATCAAGGGCGCGACAGGGACGGCGCCGCCCGCGGCCGATGACGCCGCGGCAAGCTAGCGGCGCGATGGAATTAAGCTTCGTTGTCGCCACCAGGTGAGGTGCGCCCCTTCTCCCGCTTGCGGGGGAGGGCTGGGGTGGGGGTGCCTCCTCAGCAAGATGCCTGGATCAACCTCGCCGCGATCTGGTTTGCCGCCGGGGCGGCGCTGGCGCTGGCGGCGGTCGTGGCCGCGGCGATGCGGCGCTCGCGCGCTTGACAGAGCCGGTCGGACGCGAAATGGATCGCCTCCAACACTCCTTTAGGGAAGGATGACCGTGACCAAGGCTCCCGCAGCCTGTCTGATCGGATGGCCGGCGGCGCATTCGCGCTCGCCGTTGATCCATCATTACTGGCTGCGCACGCTCGGCATCGAGGGCGGCTATGTCATCGAGGCGGTGCCGCCCGACGATCTGCGCGACTTCGTGCTGCGGCTGTCGCTGCGCGGCTTCGTCGGCGCCAACGTCACCATCCCGCACAAGGAGGGCGTGCTGGCGCTGTCGACGCCCGATGCGCGCGCAACGGCCGTGGGTGCAGCCAACACGCTGTGGTTTGCCGATGGTGAACTGCGCTCGACCAACACCGACGTCGAGGGTTTCATCAACAATCTCGATGCCAGCGCGCCGGGCTGGGACAGCGCCGACGAGGCGCTGGTGCTGGGGGCGGGCGGGTCGTCGCGCGCGGTCGTGTTCGGCCTGCTCGAACGCGGAATCGGCCGCGTCCATCTCGCCAACCGTACCATGGCAAGGGCAGAGGTGCTCGCAGGAGAGTTCGGGCCGAAGGTGCGGCCTGTTACGTGGGACGGGATCAACGACGTCCTGCCGCGGACAAAACTTCTCGTGAACACGACGTCGCTCGGGATGCACGGCCAGCCCTCGCTCGATGTTGACGTGGCGCGCCTGCCCGAAGCTTCCGTCGTCGCCGATCTCGTCTATGTCCCCCTTGTCACGCCGCTGCTGGCGGCTGCGAAGGCGCGCGGCCTGAAGACCGCCGACGGGCTCGGCATGCTCTTGCATCAGGCGGTACGCGGCTTCGAGCTGTGGTTCGGCCAAAGGCCCGAAGTCACGGCGGAGCTGCGTGCGCTGGTCGAGGTCGATCTCACAAAGACTTGAAAGAATAACGGCGAATAGCACCCCACCTCCGGAGTTCTATCCCCGTGGGGACAATCCGGAGACCGTCATGCCTGTTCAACGTGCAACTTTTACGCGTCCGCTGATCGCCGTCGCGATGGTGGCCGCTTCCACCCTCTCAGCCGTCGCGCAGAAGGCGCCGGTGCCGACGCGCGTACGCGGCACGATCGAGAGCGTCAATGGCGACACCCTGCAGGTCAAGTCGCGCAGCGGCGAGGACGTCAAGCTTCACATCGCCCCTGACGTGAACGTGTCGGGCGTTACCAAGATTTCACTCGCCGATATCAAGGTCGGCTCCTTCGTCGGCGCCACCACGGTGCCGGGTCCGGACGGCGGCCAGAACGCGGTCGAGGTGCACGTGTTTCCGGAGAGCATGCGCGGCACCGGCGAGGGCTCGCGGCCCTATGACCTCAAGCCGAACTCCACCATGACCAACGCCACGGTGTCGGAGAGCGTGGTCGGCAATGACGGCCATACGCTGCTGGTGAAGTACAAGGACGGTGAGAAGAAGGTGTTCGTCGCCGACAACACGCCGGTCGTGACCTTCGTGCCCGGCGACAAATCCGAGCTGAAGGCCGGCGCAAAAGTCGTCGCCTTCATGAAGCAGCTGCCGGACGGCTCGTTCGAAACCAACCGCGTCAGTGTCGGCCTCGACGGCCTGACGCCGCCGATGTGACGGAGGATCCAAACATGTCGAAATTGACCTGGATTCCACGCGTGCTCGTGGCGGCGTTTGCCGTCGTCTCGATCGTCTCCGCCTCGGCGCAGCAGGCGCCGACGGTCCGCATCCGCGGCACCATCGAAAGCGTCGACGGCAACATGCTCGGCATCAAGACGCGCGAGGGCAGCGACGTGAAGGTGCGCATGACCGACAACGTCGCCGTCTTCGCCGTGGTCAAAACCTCGCTGTCGGAGATCAAGGACGGCTCTTACATCGGCGTCACCGGCATGCCCGAGCCCGACGGCACTCAGAAGGCGATCGCGGTGCACATCTTCCCCGAGAACCAGCGCGGCGCGGCCGAAGGCTTCCGGCCCTGGGATGCCCGCGCCAACTCGACCATGACCAACGCGACCGTGGCGCAGACGGTGAAGGGCACCGACGGCCAGAACATTCTGGTCAAGTACAAGGACGGCGAGAAGAAAGTGGTGGTGCCGCCGGACACGCCGATCGTCACCTTCGTCGCCAGCGACAGGTCGGAGATCAAGCCGGGCGCCAAGCTGATCATCTTCGGCGCGGCGAAGATGGACGACGGCTCGCTCGAAGCCAACCGCGTCAATGTCGGCAGGGACGGGATTACGCCGCCGATGTGACACGAAGTGTCGTTCTGGGGCGCGCGAAGCGCGAACCCGGAATCTCGAGGTTCCCCGGTGCGCAACTGCGCACCTGAGGTCTGGTCCTTTGGACCATCCCGGAACGACGAACTAAAACTTGTAGGGTGGGCAAAGGCGCAACGCGCCGTGCCCATCACTTCCCTGCATTTCACGAAGTTGGTGGGCACGCTTCGCTTTGCCCACCCTACGGCACTGCGCTTGTCCGGGACGACGATGGTGATTGAGGCGCGTTCTCCGCGCCTCAACAGCTCACACCGCAATGATGTGATCGTCGATCTCGGCGATCTTGTTGACGCCGCACAGGCCCATGGTCGTGAGCAGCTCCTTCTGGATGATGTCGATCGCCTTGGCGACGCCGGCCTGGCCGCCGGCACCCAGGCCATAGGCGTAGGCGCGGCCGATCATGCAGGACTTCGCGCCGAGCGCGAGCGCGCGCATCACGTCCTGGCCGGAGCGGATGCCGCCGTCGAACATGATCTCCATCTGCGAGCCAATGGTGTCGACGATCTCGGGCAGCACCTCGATCGTGGACGGCGCGCCGTCGAGCTGCCGGCCGCCATGGTTGGAGACCACGATCGCCTGCGCGCCGGTCTTGGCGGCGAGCTCGGCGTCCTCGACGTCGAGGATGCCCTTGATGATCAGCTTGCCCGGCCAGATGCTGCGGACCCAGTCGACGTCCTTCCAGTTCAGCGAGGTGTCGAACTGCGAGTTGATCCAGGTCGACAGCGACGTGATGTCGTCGCTGACCTTGAGGTGCCCGGCGAGATTGCCGAAGGTGCGGCGCTTGCCCTGCAGCACGCCCGACACCCAGGCCGGCTTGGTGGCGAAATCGATCAGCTTCGACAGCGACCATTCCGGCGGCACCGTCATGCCGTTCTTGATGTCCTGGTGGCGCTGCCCGATCACCTGGAGGTCGACGGTCAGCACCAGCGCCGAGCATTTTGCCGCGATCGCGCGCTCGATCAGCGCCTTGATGAAGCCGCGGTCCTTCATGACGTAGAGCTGAAACCAGAACGGCTTCTCGACATTGGCGGCGATGTCCTCGATCGAGCAGATCGACATCGTCGACTGCGTGAACGGGATGCCGGCGGCTTGCGCGGCGCGGCAGGCGTGGATCTCGCCGTCGCCATGCTGCATGCCCAGCAGTCCCACCGGCGCGAGCACCAGCGGCATGGTCGAGGGCTCGCCGAGAATCGTGGTCGAGGTGTCGCGGCTGGAGACGTCGACCAGGATGCGCTGGCGAAACTTGATCGCCTGCATGTCGTCGCGGTTGGCGCGCAGCGTTTCCTCGGCATAGGAGCCGCGGTCGCAATAGTCGAAAAAGGCCTTCGGCACGCGGCGCTGATGCAGCGCACGAAGATCGTCGATACAGGTGATATACTTCATGACCGTTCCCCGCGCCCCGGCTTGCATCGGAAGATTTAGGGGTCATCTAGCATGGTTGGATGCACAGCCAAATCGTTTGCGAAATCGTTTGTGGAGAGGGCGTCATGACCAGGCCGCACAGCAAGCCGACGCCGGAGGAGATCAAGGAGAAGCGCAAGCTCGAAGAAGCGCTGGAAGAGGGGCTGGAAGAGACCTTCCCGGGCTCGGATCCCGTCAATGTCACCCAGCCGGCGCCGAGCCGCCAGGACGGCCACGTCAAGCGCACCGACTAGCAGGCGGGTTCCGAGTCGTCCCGCTTGGCCGGCATGAAATATAGTGTTAACAATACGTTACCGGGGCCATGTCGGCTCCGGTTCCGTAACGATTCATCATATTTTTTGAAGCCAAGTTAGCCCCAATGGCCTTATAAGACCTCAGCAAATCAGGGATGCGGGGCCCGTTCGGGCACCCAGTGGTTGCAGAGGGGATTCCTGGTTGTTGCGTGGGGGACGATATGAGCCGCAAATATTTCGGGACTGACGGGATCCGGGGCCGTGCCAACGGACTAATCACGCCGGAGCTCGCGCTCAAGGTCGGCCAGGCCGCAGGCCTTGCGTTTCAGCGCGGTGACCACCGCCACCGGGTCGTGATCGGCAAGGACACCCGGCTGTCCGGCTACATGATCGAATATGCCATGGTCGCGGGCTTCACCTCCGTCGGCATGGACGTGCTGCTGGTCGGCCCGATGCCGACGCCGGCGGTCGCGATGCTGACCAAGTCGATGCGCGCCGATCTCGGCGTGATGATCTCGGCCTCGCACAATCTGTTCGAGGACAACGGCATCAAGCTGTTCGGCCCGCAGGGCTTCAAGCTGTCCGACGACGTCGAGAAGCAGATCGAGCTGCTGCTCGACGAATCGCTGGACAAGCGGCTGGCGCAGAGCGCGAGCCTGGGGCGCGCCCGCCGCATCGACGGCGTGCACGACCGCTACATCGAATTCGCCAAGCGCACGCTGCCGCGCGATCTGTCGCTCGACGGCCTGCGCGTCGTGGTCGATTGCGCCAACGGCGCCGCCTACAAGGTGGTGCCGGAGGCGCTGTGGGAGCTCGGCGCCGACGTGGTGCCGATCGGCGTGGACCCGGACGGCTTCAACATCAACAAGGAATGCGGCTCGACCTCGCCGGAAGCGCTGGCCAAGAAGGTGCGCGAGATGCGCGCCGACATCGGCATTGCGCTCGACGGCGACGCCGATCGCGTCATCCTGGTCGACGAGCGCGGCCATCTGGTCGACGGCGACCAGTTGCTCGCGGTGATCGCGCAGAGCTGGAAGGAAGACGGACGGCTGTCGCGGCCGGGTATCGTGGCGACCGTGATGTCCAATCTCGGGCTCGAGCGTTTCCTGAAAGCGCAGGGGCTCGACCTCGTGCGCACGCCGGTCGGCGACCGCTACGTGCTCGAGCAGATGCTGAGCGGCGGCTACAATCTCGGCGGCGAGCAATCCGGCCACATCATCCTGTCCGACTACGCCACCACCGGCGACGGTTTCGTTGCCGCCTTGCAGGTGCTGGCCGTGGTGCAGAAGTCGCGCCGGCCGGTGTCGGAGGTTTGCCACCGCTTCGATCCGCTGCCGCAGATCCTGAAGAACGTCCGCCACAAGGGTGGCAAGCCGCTCGATGATTCCGACGTCAAGTCGGCGATCTCCGACGGCGAGCAGCGTCTCAACGGCCACGGCCGGCTCTTGATCCGCTCGTCCGGCACCGAGCCCGTGATCCGCGTCATGGGCGAGGGCGAGGATCGCGTCCTGGTCGAGGACGTCGTCGACACCATCGTCTCCGCGCTGGGCCAGGCGGCGGCTTGATCTTGCTCAACCTCTCCCCGCTCTTCCGCGGGGAGAGGTCGGATCGCATCGCGATGCGATCCGGGTGAGGGGCGTGGCACGCTGTCGCCACAACTGAATGTCCATCCGGCGCGCAAGCGAGGCGCACGCAATCTCTCGTCTCTTTCGGAGCGGACGTGCGGAGACAGCCCCTCACCCCACCCTCTCCCCGTGAAGGACGGGGAGAGGGAGCGAGAGAGCGGGGGACACCCGCGCATCCCAGCCATCGACGATTGGCGGTGGTTCCAGCGCCGCTTGCGTCGTAACTAGCCGATGCGGCGGTTCGCCGCGCCGGGATGCTCCATTGAACAAGCCTGTCGTCGTACCTGCGGAAACGCTGACCGAGCCCGTCGTGGTGAGCGACGTCGCGCCTGCCGCCGCCAAGGCCGCCGCCGGGCCGGCCTATGTCGTGCTCGCCGGCATCAGCTTCTCGCACTTCCTCAACGACACCATGCAGTCGCTGATCGCCTCGGTGTATCCGATCCTGAAGGACACCTACGCGCTCGACTTCGCGCAGATCGGCATGATCACGCTGGCCTTCCAGTTCACGGCCTCGCTGCTCCAGCCGGTGGTCGGGCACTACACCGACAAGAAGGCGCAGCCCTTCTCGCTGGCGATCGGCATGGCCTCGACCTTCTTCGGCCTGCTGCTGCTCAGCGCCGCGCACCAATATCTCGTCATCCTCGTCGCGGCCGCATTGGTCGGCCTCGGCTCCGCGGTGTTTCATCCCGAATCCGCGCGCATCGCGCGGCTCGCCTCCGGCGGCCGCTACGGTTTTGCGCAGTCGGTGTTCCAGCTCGGGGGCAGCTTCGGCACCTCGATGGGGCCGGTGCTCGCCGCGCTGATCGTGGTGCCGTTCGGGCAGGGCAGCATCGCCTGGTTCTCCTCGATCGCGTTCCTCGCGATTGTCATCCTCTGGCGCATCGGCCGCTGGTATGCGCCGCAGATCACGGCCAGGAAAGTTGCGCCGGTCCACACCCAGCCGGGCGGGCCGAGCTCGCGCCGCGTCGCGGTTGCGCTTGCCGTGCTGGTGGCGCTGCTGTTCTCGAAACAGCTCTACGTGTCGAGCCTGTCGAGCTACTACATCTTCTACCTGATCGACCGCTTCGGCGTGTCGACCCAGGCCGCCCAGATGTATCTCTTCATCTTCCTCGCGGCGAACGCGGTCGGCGCGTTTCTCGGCGGACCGCTGGGCGATCGCTTCGGCCGCAAGATCGTGATCTGGATCTCGATCCTGGGCGCGCTGCCGTTCACGCTGGCGCTGCCCTATGCCGGGCTCGCCGGCAGCGCGGTGCTGTCGGTGATCATCGGCCTGATCATCTCCTCGACGACCTCGTCGATCATCGTGTTCGCGCAGGAACTGGTGCCGCACCGCTTCGGCATGATCTCCGGCGTGTTCTTCGGTGTCGCCTTCGGCATCGGGGGCCTGGGCGCCGCCGTGCTCGGCAAGCTCGCCGACCACACCTCGATCGAGTTCGTCTACCAGGTCTGCGCCTACCTGCCGGCGATCGGCCTGCTCGCCGTGTTCCTGCCCAAGCTGCCGCGGCACACCCGTTAACGCATTCTCTCTCCCCGCACCGCACGTTCATGGATTGTTAGCGATTGCAGCCGCGCGGGTGCCGCAATTTTGCAACGCTCGCGCCGCATGCGCGTGTACAGTCAGAAAAAATCAACCTTAAAAATTAGGGTTAAGTGGCGCTTAAACATTTGCTGGCATCGTCCGGGCCGTGAGTTTCCAGAACGTGAGGCCTGTGTATTTGCCTCACCGGCCAAAAGGACGAAGCCAATGCGTAGCGTTAAGTCTCTCCTTGCCGCGGGTGCGGCAACCCTGATCTCGTCGATGGCGTTCGCCGCCGACATGCCGATCGCGGCGCCGCCCCCCATGTACGCGCCGCCGGCTCCGCCCGCCGATTTCGGCGGCTGGTATCTCCGCGGCGACATCGGAATGACCAACCAGCGCGCCAAGAGCATCGAGGGCGCCGTAGCGCCCGGGTTTACGAAGACGACGGAGGGACTGGGCTTCGACTCGTCCCCGCTGTTCGACCTCGGTGTCGGCTATCGCTTCAACAACTGGTTTCGTGCGGACGTGATCGGCCAGTACCGGGGCAAGGCCAATCTGCACGGCAGCGACAACGTCGTTGGACCCGGCTTCGTCGGCGTCAACAATTACACCGGCAGCAAGTCCGAGTGGGTCGTCATGGCAAACGCCTATGTCGATCTCGGCACCTGGTGGTGCATCACGCCGTTCATCGGCGCTGGTGTCGGCGGCTCGTACAACAAGATCAGCGGCTTCCGCGACGACGGCGTGTCCTACAGCCCGGCGCTCAACAACAGCGTCGCCTACTTCGCCGACAACGGAAAGTGGAACTTCGCCTGGGCCGCCCACGCCGGTCTCGCCTACAAGGTCAATCCCGGGTTCACCGTCGAACTGGCCTACAGCTACATGAACCTCGGGGACGCGGCGCCCGGCAACTTCCGCCTGTTCGACAACAGTGCCTCGGGTCCGACCTCGATCAAGATCAAGGAGCTCACCTCGCACGACATCAAGCTCGGCGTGCGCTGGGATCTCAACAGCCCGCCGGTCTACGCGCCGCCGCCGCTGGTCACCAAGGGCTGATCGCCGGTCTCATTTCTTAAACTCTCTTAACGGCGCGGGATCATCCCGCGCCGTTTTGCTTTGCGTATTTTTCATGGCGCGATGGCGACGAAAGCGTCCGGCGCAACCATTGGTTAAGGTTAACGAGCCATGATCACGACAGAGAGTTCGAGTTCGATGGAGCGTTGCAATGCGTAGGCTGATGTTGGCGGCGGCGATGTTGGGGACGGTATCTGCCGCGCACGCGGCCGATCTGCCGGACCTGCCCATCCTGCGCGGCAGCTTCACCGACGGGCTGAGCCGGTCCAACGTCAATTGGCAAGGCTTCTATGTCGGCGGCCAGGGCGGCTACGGCGCCTCCGACGAACATTTCAGCGGCAGCAACACGACGATGCTGTCCACGCTGCTCGACCACAACGTCATCCAGCAAATGGATGTTGCGAACTGGAATCTCGGCCTCGGCGGACAGTCAACCCGGTCGAGCGGA
Source organism: Bradyrhizobium sp. P5_C12 (assembly GCF_054049735.1). Lineage (NCBI taxonomy): Bacteria > Pseudomonadati > Pseudomonadota > Alphaproteobacteria > Hyphomicrobiales > Nitrobacteraceae > Bradyrhizobium > Bradyrhizobium sp. P5_C12. The sequence goes on along the minus strand of NZ_JBFULU010000055.1, from coordinate 3,349 downwards.
TACGGTGCCTTCTTCGGATATAACAGCCAGTGGGAGGACGTCGTCCTCGGCCTCGAGGTGAGCTATCTCCACGGCTCATTCGGTGGCGCGTCACAGGCGTCCAAGGAGCTTGTCAGCGGCAGCGCGCTGACCGACGGCTTCTTCCACGACGTCAGGGTGACGTCGTCGGCGAAAATCTCAATCTCGGATATGGCGACTTTCCGCGGCCGTGCGGCCTATGCCTGGGGCTGCTTCCTGCCTTACATGTTTGGCGGTTTCGCGCTCGGCAAGGCCGACATCTCGCGCAACGTTCTCGTCGAGGATGCGGTCAGCACCACGATCACCGGGCCATTCACGACCCTGCAGCCGTTGAGCGCGACGGATACCGTGCACAATCACATGATCTACGGCTATACCGCGGGTCTCGGCGTTGACGTCAACCTGGCCGGCGGTCTCTTCATGCGCGCCGAGTGGGAATATATCCGCTTCACCTCCGCGGTCGACACCAACATCAACACCGTCCGCGCCGGCCTCGGCTACAAGTTCTGACGCGCGAACCGCCGGTTGACAGGATTGCGTCATCCTGATGCTCTGTCGCCCGAAGCGGGGCGGCAGCGATGCAGATCTACGGCGACAGCAATTCCGGCAATTGTCTCAAGGTGAAGTGGGTTTGCGACAAGCTCGCGCTGCCCTACCATTGGATCGAGATCGACACCCGCAAGGGCGAGACGCGCACCCCGCAATTCCTGAAGATGAACGGCGCCGGCCAGGTCCCGACCGTCGAGCTCGATGACGGCCGCACGCTGGCGCAGTCCAATGCCATCATCCGCTACCTCGCCCGCGACAGCGCGCTGATCCCACGCGACGCTTTTGCTGCGGCCAAGATGGACGAATGGCTGTTCTGGGAGCAGTACAGCCACGAGCCCTATATCGCCGTGTGCCGCTTCCAGCTGGTCTATCTCGGCAAGGACGCCTCCGAGCTCGATCCGGAGAAGGTCAAGCGCGGCTATGCGGCGCTCGACCGCATGGAGCAGCATCTTGCGCAAAGCCGCTTCCTCGCCGGCGACGTGATGTCGCTCGCCGACGTCTCGCTGCTCGCCTATACGCGTGTCGCACATGAAGGCGGCTTCGATCTCGCCCGCTTTGCCGCCGTCCGCCGCTGGATCGGCGAGGCCGAGGCCTTTCTCGGCCTGCCGCCTGCGCGTTGAGTCCGGAGTTTCCAGCATGAACGACCAATCCGTCTCGATCCGTCGCGCGCGCCGTGACGACGTCGCCGCGATCGTCGCAATGCTCGCCGACGATCATCTCGGGCGCGCGCGCGAACGGGTGGAGGAACCGCTGCCTGCCTCCTATGGCGAAGCGTTCGAGCGGATCGAGCGCGATTCCAATCTCCAGCTCGTGGTCGCCGAGAGCGAGGGCAGGGTGGTGGGTTGCCTGCAACTGGCGATCCTGCCGGGCATCAGCTCGCAAGGCGGCTCCCGCGGTCTGCTCGAGGACGTCCGCGTTGCTTCCGATTGTCGCAGCCGCGGCATCGGCGAACAATTGGTGCAATGGGCGGTCGCGGAAGCGAAAGCGCGCGGCTGCAATCTGGTCGAACTGCTGACGCATGCGAGCCGCGTCGATGCGCAGCGCTTCTACAAGCGGCTTGGATTCGCAGCGAGTCACGTCGGCATGACTGTCCGCTTTTGAGGCAGCCCGGCGCGACCGTTGCGCGGTCAGCAAATTCGGATCGCGCATTCGTTCATCTTAAGAGCCGGTAAACTACCCAGCCGTCGTTCACGTGGAGCCGGGAACGAACGGTGCTACGCCTGCGTCTGAAACCGGGCTCGGTCGGTTCGGGGATTTCGATGACAAGCTATTCGATGATCAAGGTCGGCAACGACTACGTTGTGCAGGCCAACGACAAGTGCATTTTGAAGGTCGGCAGCCGCCGCCGTGCGGCGCAATTGATCAGCGATGCCACGGACTTGCTGAACGCGCTCGCCGTGGTTGAATCCCCTGATATCGCCCCGGACGAACCATCACTCCCCCGTGAGGCTCCTGAACTTTCTTGACGACTCTTCCCGTTTCCCGTATCAGCCGCGGCGGGACACCTCCCCCCAACGGGAGGCTTACTATCTGGAAGGGTAGACTATGACTGTAGCGAAGCCCGCTTCGCGGCCGACCGTGCCGCATTTCTCCTCCGGCCCCTGCGCCAAGCGCCCCGGCTGGAACGCCCAAAATCTCAAGGACGCAGCCCTCGGCCGCTCGCATCGCGCGAAGGTCGGCAAGACCAAGCTCAAGCTCGCGATCGATCTGACGCGCGAAGTGCTTGAAGTGCCCTCCGATTACCGCATCGGCATCGTTCCGGCCTCCGATACCGGCGCGGTCGAGATGGCGCTGTGGTCGCTGCTCGGCGCACGGCCCGTCACCACGCTCGCCTGGGAATCCTTCGGCGAGGGCTGGGTCAGCGACATCGTCAAGGAATTGAAGCTCAAGGACGTCACCAAGCTCAACGCGGCTTACGGCGAGATCCCCGATCTCTCCAAGGTCGATCCCAAGAGCGACGTCGTCTTCACCTGGAACGGCACCACCTCCGGCGTGCGCGTGCCGAACGCCGACTGGATCAGCGCGACCCGCGAAGGCCTGACCATCTGCGACGCCACCTCGGCAGCGTTCGCGCAACCCCTCGACTGGGCCAAGCTCGACGTCGTCACCTTCTCCTGGCAGAAGGCGCTGGGCGGCGAAGCCGCGCACGGCATGCTGATCCTGTCGCCGCGCGCCGTCGAACGGCTCGAAACCTACAAGCCGGCCTGGCCGCTGCCAAAAATCTTCCGCATGACCAAGGGCGGCAAGATCAACGAGGGCATCTTCGTCGGCGAGACCATCAACACGCCGTCGATGCTCTGCGTCGAGGATTATCTCGACGCGCTGAACTGGGCCAAGTCGATCGGCGGCCTCAAGGCGCTGATCGCGCGCGCCGACGCCAACACCAAGGCGCTCGCCGACTGGAAGGCGAAGACGCCGTGGATCGACTTCCTGGCCAAGGACGCCTCGATCCGCTCCAACACGTCGGTGTGCCTGAAGTTCACCGATCCCGCGATCACCTCCCTCTCCGAGGATGCGCAAGCCGAGTTCTCCAAGAAGCTGGTCGCGCTGGTCGAGAAGGAAGGCGCCGGCTACGACTTCGCGTACTACCGCGATGCGCCGGCCGGCCTGCGCATCTGGTGCGGCGCCACCGTCGAGGCGAGAGACGTCGAGCTCCTGACCCAGTGGATCGACTGGGCCTTTGCCGAGACCAAGGCGCAACTCGCCAAGGCGGCTTAGCTTTTTTTCACCTCTCCCCGTTCTTACGGGGAGAGGTCGGATTGCGCAGCAATCCGGGTGAGGG
>NZ_JBFULU010000054.1:0-44388 GCF_054049735.1 Bradyrhizobium sp. P5_C12 | reverse complement strand
GTCCCGGCCTTCGCCGGGACGACACAAAATCAGACCCCCACCCCCAGCGCCTTCCATTCGCGCAGCGCCTTGGCATCGCGCGGGGTGACGTCGGGGTACTCAGGGTCTTCGCCGACCGTCGGCGAAATCTTCCAGGAGCGGGCGCATTTGGTGCCGACTGCTTTCTCCACCACGACCGCCACACCGGGCACGGCATCGAGACGGAACGCAGCCGCAGGCGCCTCACTCTCGCGCACCTCGTAGTTCGACGTGATGCAGATTTCGGCGAGATCGACGTCGAACAGCGTCGCCAGCATGTCGCGGTCAGCGATATAGATGACCGGCGAGGCCTCGAGCGACGAGCCGATGTTCTTGGCGGCGCGTTCGAGCTCCAGCGCCCCGGTGACGACGCGGCGGACGTTGCGGATTGCCTCCCACTTCGCGGCGAGCTTGTCATCGCGCAGCTTGTCGAGATCCTCCGGAAACAGCGTCAGATGCACCGAGGGCTCGGCATCGGGCCGGTACATCCGCCAGGCCTCATCCGTGGTGAAGCTCAGGATCGGCGCCAGCCATTTCAGGATCGAATTGCACAGCAGGTCGATCGTCGTCAGCGCCGCCTTGCGCGTCGGCGAGGACGGCGGATCGCAATACAGCGTGTCCTTGCGGATGTCGAAATAGAACGCGGAGAGCTCGCTGTTCAGGAAGGCGGACAGGGTCGCGACCACGGTCTTGTAGTCGAACTCCTGATAGGCCTCGCGGATCGTGCCGGCGCGGACCGCGAGCTCGTGCAGCATCAGCCGCTCGAGTTCCGGCATGTCGGCGTGCGCGACCGCCTCGGCCGGCTTGTAATGATGCAACGTTCCGAGCATCCAGCGCACGGTGTTGCGCAGCTTGCGATAGGTCTCGATGGTGTTCTTCAGGATCTCCGGGCCGATGCGCTGGTCGTCGGCATAGTCGGTGGCGCAGACCCACAGGCGCAGGATGTCCGCGCCCGAATCCTTGATCACCTTCTGCGGCTCGACGGTGTTGCCGATCGACTTCGACATCTTGCGGCCGTTCTCGTCGAGCGTGAAGCCGTGGGTCAGCACGATGTCGTAGGGCGCGCGGCCGCGCGTGCCGGCGCTTTCCAGCAGCGAGGAATGAAACCAGCCGCGATGCTGGTCGCTGCCTTCGAGATACATCACGGTGTCGCTGCCGCCGTCGACCTTGCGGACGATGTTGCCGAGCTGCGGGAAGTTCTGCCGATCCTCGAGCACGAAGGCGTGCGTGGATCCGGAATCGAACCAGACGTCGCAGATGTCGTCGACCTTCTTCCAGTCCTCGTTCGCGCGGGACCCGAGGAAGCGCTCGCGGGCGCCCTGCATGTACCAGGCGTCGGCGCCTTCCTCCATGAAGGCCTCCGTGATGCGCTGGTTGACGATCTCGTCTTGCAGGATCTCGGCCGAGCCGTCGCTCTTCTCGCGCACGAACACGGCAATCGGCACGCCCCAGGCGCGCTGGCGCGAGATCACCCAGTCCGGACGGTTGGCGATCATGCCGTTGATGCGGTTCTCGCCCGACGGCGGCACCCATTGCGTGACCGAGATCGCATGCAGCGCGCGGGCGCGCAGCGTGTCGCCCTTCTTCGCGTGGCCATCCTCGCTGATTTCCTTGTCCATCGCGATGAACCATTGCGGCGTGTTGCGGAAGATCACCGGCTTCTTCGAGCGCCAGGAATGCGGATACTGGTGCTTGAGGCGGCCGCGCGCCAGCAGCTTGCCGGCCTCGATCAGCGCCTTGATCACGGCCTCGTTGGCATCGCCCTTCTCGCCCTTGTCGGTGAGCACGCGCTTGCCGGTGAAGCCAGGGGCCTGTGCGGTGAAGGCGCCGTTCTCGTCGACGGTATAGGGGATGGCGGTCGAGATGCCGCGCGCATCCAGCTCGCGGGTATTGGCCGTCCAGACGTCGAAGTCCTCGCGGCCGTGGCTCGGCGCGGTGTGCACGAAGCCGGTGCCGGTATCGTCGGTGACATGCTCACCGGCGAGCAGCGGCACGGTAAACTCATAACCGCCGCCAAAACCGCGCAACGGATGGGCGCATTCCACAGCGTCAAGCGTATCGGCCGGGATATCGCGCACCTTCTTATAGGCCGTGACGCGCGCCTGCTTGAACACGCCTTCGGCGAGCGCATCGGCGAGGATCAGCAGATCGCCATTCTTTGCCCAATTGTCTGATGGTGCATCGGTGACCTCAAACAGACCGTACGCGATTTTCGGCGAGAAGCTGATGGCGCGGTTGCCGGGCAGCGTCCAGGGCGTGGTGGTCCAGATCACGACCGAGGCATTGGCGAGCGCGCCATGCGCGGGCGACGTGACCGGGAATTTCACCCACACCATGTCGGAGGTGTAGTCCTCGTACTCAACCTCCGCCTCCGCGAGCGCGGTCTTCTCGACCACGCTCCACATCACCGGCTTGGAGCCGCGATACAGCGTGCCGTTGGCGGCGAACTTCATCAGCTCGCGGGCGATCTGCGCTTCGGCGGGATAGCTCATCGTCTGATAGGGATGATCCCAGTCGCCGATGATGCCGAGCCGCTTGAATTCCTCGCGCTGCACGTTGATCCAGTGCGTCGCATAGGCGCGGCACTCTTTCCGGAACGCCACCATCGCGGCGGAGTCGCGGAAATCGGGCTTCTGCTTGCCCTTGGAGCGGTAGTTCTCCTCCTCGATCTTCCATTCGATCGGCAGGCCGTGGCAGTCCCAGCCGGGCACGTAGTTGGAGTCGAAGCCGAGCATCTGCTGGCTCTTGGTCACGACGTCCTTGAGGATCTTGTTCAGCGCGTGCCCGATATGGATGTTGCCGTTGGCGTAGGGCGGGCCGTCATGCAGCACGAATTTGGCGCGGCCTTGGGCTTCCTGGCGCAGCTTGTCGTAGAGGCCGATGTCGTTCCAGTATTTCAGGATCTCCGGCTCGCGCTGCGGCAGGCCGGCGCGCATCGGGAACTCCGTCTGCGGCAGGAACAGGGTTTTCGAATAGTCTTTGGCGTCGGACTTTTGGGCGTCGGACTTTTGCGGCTTTTCGGACATGAGGCTGACTGGCTCGGAAGGGCGCGGGAAAAGATGGCGATGCGGAATCGCGGGGTGGAACGACAACATCCCGGTCTTGCGCCGAGCCGAAGGCTCAGGCGGAAGCCGGGCCGCTAATCCCTATGATGCGCCGCGCAAACATGGGCTCTCCATAGCAGCCGGGCCGGGGAAGCGCAAAGCCCGGCGGGCCGGTCTGGGGCCCTCAATCGATCGCCCCTAGCCTCGGAAACGCATCCGGCGCGGCCGCCAGCATGGCGCGGGCGCGGGCGGAATCGTCGTCCATCTGGCGGATCAGGGCCTCCAGGCTGTCGAATTTCAGCTCCTCGCGGATGAAGCCGATGAAGGCGCAGTCGAGCGCCTGCCCGTAAAGGTCGCCCTTGAAGTCGAACAGGAAGATTTCCAGGAGCGGGGCGCCATTGTCGAAAGTCGGGCGCCGGCCGAAGCTGGCCACCCCGTCGAGGCGCTCCGTGCCGCGGCCGACCCGTACCGCATAGATACCGTGCTTCAACCCACAATTGGCATCCAGCCGGATGTTGGCGGTGGGATAGCCGAGGTCGCGGCCGCGCTTTTCGCCGTGGATCACCTCGCCGGTGATGAACCAGGGCCCGCCCAGCATGGCGGTGGCCTCGTCGAGTTGGCCCTCGGCGAGTGCGATCCGGATGGCGCTGGAGGAGACCGGCCGCTCGTCGATATCGACATGCGGCTGCACGTCGACCTCGATGCCGAGCCGGGGCGCCTCGTTGACCAGGAGGCTCGGCGAGCCGACCCGTCCCTTGCCGAAATGAAAGTCGTAGCCGACCGCAATGCCGCTCACCCCGAGGCGCCCGATCAGCTCATGGTAAATGAAATCTTGCGCGGTGGTCCCGGCGCGGGCCTTGTCGAAGGTCATGACCACGGTGCCGGCAAGCCCGGTGCCGGCCAGGAGCCGCAGCTTGGCAGGCTCGTCCGTCAGGCGGAATTGCGGGGTGTTGGGGCTGAAAAACCGGCGCGGATGCGGCTCGAAGGTCAACGCCAGTGCAGGGCGGCCATGCGCGCGGCCCATTTCCAGGGCTGCGGCGATCACCGCCCGGTGGCCGAGATGAACGCCGTCGAAATTGCCCATGGCGACTACGGCCCCCCTCAGGATCGCGGAATCCGGCGTGGTGTCGCGGATAACGGTAAAATGCGGGGCCATCAGGGGAATTCTCGAGCCGGGCAGGACGGGCCGGGACCGTGGCTTGACCGGCCGGATGAAGTCAAGCGGGGGGATGCGACCGCATTGAACACGATTTCAATCCTGCCAGGGTCGCCCCAGTTAACGGGCTGTTTAACGCCTTGGTGCTAGTCCTTGCATGTGGAACCGCCGGGCTCCGTCCCGGCCGGTCCGATCGTAATATTCCTGGGTTTGCGTTTGGGGGAGTCGAGATGGCGGTTGATTTGTCGATGCCGGTTCTGGTGGTGGACGACTACAGCACCATGATCCGTATCATCAGGAATCTGCTGAAGCAGCTTGGCTTTGATAACATCGACGATGCCAGCGATGGCTCGGCGGCGCTCAACAAGATGCGCGGCAAGAAATATGGGCTCGTGATCTCCGACTGGAACATGGAGCCGATGACGGGCTACGATCTGCTGCGCGAAGTGCGCGCCGATCCCAACCTCGCCACCACGCCCTTCATCATGATCACGGCGGAATCCAAGACCGAGAACGTGATCGCCGCCAAGAAGGCCGGTGTGAACAACTACATCGTAAAGCCGTTCAACGCGGCGACGCTGAAGACCAAGATCGAGGCGGTCTTCCCGGACATGGCGAGCGCGTAAAGCGCGCTCTTCGCCGGACAACAATCTTCCATTGGGATCGTCATGCCCGGGCTTGTCCCGGGCGTCTGGCGTTATCCGCCGTCGTTCCGGGGCAGTGCGTCAGCACTGAACCCGGAATCTCGAGATTCCGGGTTCGATGCTTCGCATCGCCCCGGAATGACGGAAACTAGAAAATCACCACTTCAATTCGCGCATCAGCGCCTTCGGCGGGTGGCCGAACAATTCCGTCACGGAAGCCGGATCGAGCTGGTCGAGGCCCTCGAACTCCTCGGAATGGATGCCGCGGGTGACGAACAGGCAGTCGATGCCGAATTCGCGCGCGCCGGTGAGGTCGGTGCGGACGGAATCGCCGATCGCCAGCACCTTCTTCCGATCGATCTGGTGGCCCTGGCGTTCGCCGGCCAGCGCCATCGCGCGCTCGTAGATCGGCCGGTGCGGCTTGCCGTAGAAGATCACCTCGCCGCCGAGCTCGCGATAGAGCTCCGCGATCGCGCCGGCGCAGTAGATCAGGCGGTCGCCACGCTCCACCACGATATCGGGATTGGCGCAGACCAGCGTCAGCTTGCGCTCGCGGGCCTTCAGCATCATGCCGCGATAATCTTCCGCCGTCTCGGTCTCGTCGTCATAGAGGCCGGTGCAGACGATGTAGTCGGCCTCTTCCAGCGGCGCGGTCTTGGCATCGAGGCCGCGATAGATCGAGTTGTCGCGCTCGGGGCCGAGCCAGAACATTTTTCGTCCGGGGTGCTCGGCGACATAGAGCCGCGTCAGATCGCCGGAGGAGACGATCGCGTCATAGGTCTCGTCGGCGACACCGAGCTTGCGCAATTGCCGCTGTACCGAGTCGGCCGGGCGCGGCGCGTTGGTGATCAGGATCACCGTACCGCCGCGGCTGCGATAGGTGTGCAGCGCCTCGCAGGCCTCGGGGAAGGATTCCAGGCCGTTATGGACCACGCCCCAGATATCGCTGAGCACGACGTCGACGCCGCCCACGAGCTCGCGCAGGCTTTCGGCGAAATGCAGCGTGGTCATGACGCGCGCGGCCGATCAGATGCGGCGCGCAAGCGCCGCGCTGCCGGTGATGCGCTGGGGCGGAGGCGCGGCAGACGTCGCGCCTGAGCTTTGTGTACCGGAGCCATTGGTTCCCTGAGTGTCCTGAGCCTGGGTGGGCGAGGCCCCGCCGGTAGCAGACGCCCCCTCCGGCCGCAATGGCCGGGGCGGCGCGAACAGAAAGCCCTGGCCGAACCGCACGTCATAGTCGAGCAGGTCGACCACCGCGCGCTCGCCCTCGATCCGCTCGGCGATCAGGTCGATGCCGAAGCGGCCGAGCAGGTCCGACAGGTCGGACGGGTGGATGTCGGAGGTCGAGGCCTGCCTGGGGTCGAGCAGCAGGGAGGCGGGGACCTTGATGAAGCGCACGCCGCGGTCGGCGAGCTCGCGCGGCTCGATCCTGAGGTCCGTGACATGGTCGATCGAGAAGCGGAAACCGCGCTGGGCGAGGGCTGCGAGGTTCTCGGTCTCGGCCGGGCCGAGATTGCGGAAGGTCGATTGCTTGAATTCCAGCACCAGCGACGGCGCCAGCGCCCGGTTGGCTTCGAGGAAATCGAGGCACTGCGCGAAGGTGGTGGAGTTGCCGAGCGTGGAGGCGGCGACGTTGCAGAACACGCCGACATCCTTGTTGCGCACCATCAGCCGGCGCAGCACCTGCACACAGCGCAGCATCACCATGTTGTCGATGCGCCCGATCAGCCCGGAGGCCTCGGCGATGCTGATGAAGTCCTCGGCGACGATCAGCTGGTCGCGTTCGTCGCGCACCCGCGTCATCGCCTCGTAGAAGCGCACCTTGCGCTGCGGCAGCGTCACCATCGGCTGGAGGAAGATGTCGATGCGGTTCTCGTCGATGGCGTTGCGCAGCGTGGCCAGCAACTGGGTCTGGTTGCGCCCGCCGGGGGCCTGGACCAGCGGCGGCGCGGGCCGCGGTACTGCCGGCCGCGGGGGCGGCGCAACCGGCCGCTCCTCGACCGCCGCGATCAGGTCGAGCGTCGGCTCCGGTTCCGGCCTGGCGACCGGAGCGGGAGAAGGCGGGGTGCCGTCAGCCAGCAGGTCCTCGTGGGCGGACACGGTGGCGGCGAGCTGCCTCACCAGCCCGCCGAGCTCGTTGATCTCGCCGACCACCGACTGGATCCGGTCGGAGTTGGTCGAATTGGAGGAGACGATGCGCCCTTCCACCGCCGCGAGCCGGCGGCCGAACTCGGCCACCTGGCGGGCGAGGTCGGCGGTGCCGCGCGACAGATCGGCGATCTGGCCGCCGACGTCGCTGCGGTCGCGCAGCCGCATCGACACCGCGTTGTAGAGGATCAGGAAGGTCAGCGCGGTCAGCGCCACGATCGCGGATTYGGTTCCGCTGATGCCTGCGACCGAGTAGAGGACTAGCCCGAGCGAGGCCGCGACCAGAACCATGCAGATGGCGATGAAGATCGTCGAAATGCGAATCATGCCGCGCGTTACGCCTCAAGTGCTGGACTGCCTCACCCCGGGAAAGCACGGGCCTGGTCCGGCGCCGTCACGTCTCATGCTCCCCCAAGCCGCATCACCCTAACATCATTGTTGATTCGAGGGGATAGCGGCTGCTTCGCGGCTTAGGTCAGGCCAGCCCGGCGAAAGCCTTCGAGATAGCGCTCGCGGTCGGGGGCGAGCTTGATCGGCATGAACTCCGCGATCCAGGCGAGCGAGACGTTCGGCTGGGCGCGGCGGAGTTCCTTCAGTGCCGCGCGGGCGATCTCGCCGTGACCCGCCATGCCGGCGGCCGCGGTCAGCACCCGGTGCGCGCCGACGAAGTCGCCGCGCTGGCGCAAGGCCTCCTGTGCGAGCCGGATGGCTTCCTCGTCGTCGCCGCCAAGAAAGCGGGCATAGGCGGCGATGCCGAAATAGACCGGCGCGTAGGGGTCGCGTGGGCTGAGGCGGATGGCCCGGCGCGCGGCCTCGTCGGCATCCTGCCAGCGGCCGCAATAGCCGAGCGCCAGGCCATAATAGCCCTGCGCCAGCGCAAAATTCGGATTGAGCCGCAGCGCGGTCTCGAATTCGGCGAGCGAATCCTCGAACCGCCGCGCGAACAGGTCGACATGGCCGAGCGCATTGTGCGCCCAGGCATCCTCGTCGTCGGCCCGGATCGCGGCCCGCGCCGCGCGCTCGGCGACCGGCATTGCGGCGTCCATCTCCATCCAGCCCATATGTGCCGTGAACATGTAGCTGGTGCCGAGCAGTCCGAGCGCCTTGCCGTAGTTCGGGTCGAGCGCGATGGCTTTTTCGAGCAGGGCCTGCGCAACCATGTGGTCCTGCCGCGTCACGCGCCAGTAATGCGAGAGCGCGCGCATTAGCAGGTCCCAGGCATCCATGCTGCCAGGCGGCTTGCGCTGGGCGCGAAAGCTCTCCGCGGCATAGAGCTGCGGCTCGATCGCCGCGACGATGCGTTCGGTGATCTCGTCCTGCACGGCGAAGACGTCGGCGAGTTCGCGGTCGTAGCGTTCGGCCCAGAGATGGCTGCCGGTGGCGACGTCGTTGAGCTGTGCGGTGATGCGGACGCGGCCGCCTTCCTTGCGGACGCTGCCTTCGACGACATAGCGCACGCCGAGCTCCTCGGCGACCTGGCGCAGGTGAACCGTGCGGCCCTTGTAGACGAAGGAGGAGTTGCGGGCGATGACGAAGAACCAGCGCAGCTTCGACAGCGCGGTGATGATGTCCTCGCTGATGCCGTCGGAAAAATAATCCTGCTCGGCCTCGCCGCTCATGTTGGTGAAGGGCAGGACGGCGATCGCGGGGCGGTCGGGCAGCGGCAGTCCAGCCGCCTCCGCGCCGGCTGGCCCGCCCAGCGCCGCCGGCGTGGTGGCATGAGCGAGCTCGGTCGCCTCGGCGACGAAGCGCACGCCCTTGCGCGCGACGGTGCGGATCAGCCGCTGCTCCTCGCCGGAATCGCCGATTGCGCGCCGTGCGGCGTTGATCCGGCTGGTCAGCGTCGATTCCGAGACGACGCGGCCGTTCCAGATCGCATCGAGCAGATTGTCCCGCGTCACCACACGCTCGCGGTTGCGGACCAGATAGAGCAGGAGATCGAACACCTGGGGCTCGAGCGCGATGAGCGTGTCCGCCCGCCGCAATTCGCGGCGCTCGGGATCAAGCACGAACTCCTCGAACCGATATGCCACGCGTCACCTCGGCTTTCGCTCGGAAATCAAGGTGCTCTCAGCGTAAAATAACGCCCGTCTCAAGGCCAGCGACCCGCATGCGCCCTATCGTCCCGGCGTTTTCAACCGCAGGAGATTGCCATGTCGACATCCGCCGCACTCAAGCCGGTCGCAGCCCAACCCGATCTCGCCGCCGTCAAGCAGCGCCAGCACGGCGCCTGGTCGTCCGGCGACTATGCCGTCGTCGGCACCACCCTGCAGATCGTCGGCGAGCAGCTCTGCGAGGCGCTCGACCTGCGCGCGGGCAGCAAGGTGCTGGACGTCGCCGCCGGCAACGGCAATGCGACACTGGCGGCGGCCCGGCGCTGGTGCGACGTCACCTCCACCGACTATGTTCCCGCGCTGCTCAAGCGCGGCCGCGAGCGGGCGGCGGCGGAGCATCTGATGATCGAATTCCGCGAGGCGGATGCCGAAGCGCTGCCGTTTGCGGATGCGAGCTACGACGTCGTGCTCTCGACCTTCGGCGTCATGTTCACGCCGGATCAGGACAAGGCGGCTGCCGAGCTGGCGCGGGTCTGCAAGCCCGGTGGCAAGATCGGCCTCGCCAACTGGACGCCGCAGGGTTTTATCGGCCAGCTCTTCAAGACCATCGGCAAGCATCTGCCGCCTCCGGCCGGTGTGAAGTCGCCGGCGCTGTGGGGCACGGCGGCACGGCTTGAGGAGATGTTCGGCGGCCAGGCATCGGAGATCGCCGCCGAACCGCGCATGTTCGTGTTCCGCTATCGCTCGCCCGAGCACTGGCTCGACGTGTTCAAGTCCTTTTACGGGCCGATGCTGAAGGCCTTCGCCGCGCTCGACGAGACCGGCCAGGCCGCGCTGCGGCGCGATCTCATGGACCTGCTCGGCGAGTTCAACCATGCCGATGACGGCACGGTCGTGGTGCATAGCGAATATCTGGAGGCGGTGATCAGCAAACGCTGAATTGCCGTCGTGATAGGTCAGGCCGGGCGCCCGGCCTGACCATGGGATCAGATGGCGCGGCGGCGCCGACCGTGTCGGCCGCAACGGCCTCGCGGCCGCCGAGCGGCTTGGGCCGCCCGGTGGTCGTGTCCCGCAATGTCTGCCGTTCGATCTCCGAGTTCAGTTCGGCGCCGAACATGATGACGATCGCCGACATCCACATCCACATCATCAGGCCGATCGCCGCCCCGAGCGAGCCGTAGGTGACGTTGTAGTTGGCGAATGCCGAGAGATACCAGGACAGCAGCGCCGAGCCGGCGATCCAGAGCATGGCGGCCGCCACCGCGCCGATGCTCAGCCATTGCCAGCGCGGCGCGTCGCGGCTGGGCGCGAAGCGGTAGAGCACGGCAAGCGCCGCAAGCAGAATGACGAACAGCAACGGCCATCGCGCGAGAGCGACGATCAGCTTGCTCTCGGGCGCGATGCCGAGATGATCGAGCGCGAGCGGGAAGGCGACCACGGCGCCCACCATCAACAGCAGCGCCGCGATGCCGCCGACCGTGAAGGCGAGCGATATCAAGTTCAGCCGGACGAAGCTGCGCTTCTCGCGCTCCTCATAGGCGACGTTGAGGGCATCGAAGATCGATTTGACGCCGGCATTGGCGCTCCAGACCGCAAGCACGAGGCCGAACAAAAAGGTGACGCCGAGGGCCGTATTGCCGTTCGACACCACGCGCGCGACCTGGTCCTCGACGATCTGGAATGCGCCTTCGGGCAGCATCATCGCGAGCGTCTGAAGGTTGGCGCTGATCGTCTTGGGATCGGCGAACAGGCCGTAGGATGAGACCAGCGCGGTCACGGCGGGGAAGACCGCGAGCAGGCCGAAGAAGACGACGCCACCCGCGGTCGCGAGCAGGCGATCGTCGTCGATGCGCTGATAGGTACGCCAGAGGATGTCCTTCCAGCCTGCCCAGGGAATCGCGAACGGGCTTTTCGAGCGGCGGCCGCGGCCGGGCTCGAGGGCTGCGCCGGCCGGGCTCGTTTCCGGCGAATTCCCCTCGTTGTTCCGGTGGTCTTGCGGAGGCCCCGATCGAATCAGGCGGGAGTCCTGGAAGTAGCGTTCCGCGGTCAGCACGAAGATTGCGGTGGCGGCGACCAGCAGCCAATTGTCGAGCTGCTCGGAGCGCCGCGCACGCATTCAAGCGTCCAATCCACGCCTGCCGCGCCTCCGGCGCGCCGCCGCGAGGCCCAGCAGCCCGACGGCTGCGAGCATCACGCCAAGCTGCACCGGGCGGTTGGCGCGACCCGGCCAGGCCTCGCCGCCATGTCCTCGTTGATGTCCTCGTTCACCGGGCGCGTGCGGCACCAGAGGAATCGTTGTCGCGACCTCCTTCACCGCCTGCTTGACCGTTCCGCGCGGAATGCGCGGGGAGACGATCGCCACGCGCAGGCGGCTGGCAAGCGGCACGATCGGCTTGGTCCGGCGCTTCATCTGAGCCACGGCCACGCCGCCGCAGGCCGCCGCCAGCACCAGCAGCACGGCGCCGACGGCGCCGAGCCCCCAGAATTGTCCGTAAATGACCGCAACCCAGCGGTACAGGGCGATCAGGCCGACGAACAAAGCCGCCAGAACGAACACGCCGGCCACCACGAACAGTCCCGCCGCAACCGCGTATGACGTCACCGTGCCGGTCGCCTGGTCGGCCCGGTCACGCAGATAGGATCGTGTGGCGCGTTTGACGTGATTGAGCTTGAGCGCCACGCCCGCGCGCAGCAATTCGCCCGATGGCGCAAGCATGCGGACATCCTCCGAGAGCGAGACATTCGTCGGGGGATGAACGTGGCGGTATTTGACTTGTTCCGCCGGCGCGCGCCGGCCTTGGTTCCGCCGGCGTGCGCCGGTCTTGGTTTCGCCGGCGTACGCCGGTCTTGGTTTCGCCGGCGTACGCCGGTCTTGGCGGATCAGCCGAGATCGGCAGCCGCGATCCAGAACACCTCGCCCTCGGACTCCTCGGTGTCGAGCCAGAGCAGCGGCAGCTCCGGAAAGGCCTCGTCGAGCAATTCGCGGCCGCGGCCGATCTCGCAGATCAGCCCGCCGTCCGGCGTGAGATGGTCGGGCGCATCGCGCAGGATGCGGCGGACCACATCGAGGCCGTCGGCGCCGCCGTCGAAGGCGAGTTTTGGTTCCGCGCGGCACTCCGGCGGCAGCGCTTCCATGCCGTCCGCATCGACGTATGGCGGATTGGTGATGATCAGGTCATAGCGCGCGTCGCCGAGCGGCGCGAACAGGTCGCCGCGATGGAGGCTGATCCGCTCATCGAGCCCGTGCTCTCCGACATTGCGTGCGGCCACTTCAAGCGCGCCCTTGGAGACGTCGACGGCGTCGACCTCGGCATTCGGGAAATGATGCGCGGCGAGGATGGCGAGGCATCCCGAGCCCGTGCAGAGATCGAGCACACGCTCGACGGCCAAGGGATCGTCGATCAGCGAGCCGGCCTCGCCGTCGCCGCCGAAATGCGAAGCCATGAGCTCGCCGATGAAGGAGCGCGGAACGATGACGCGCTCGTCGACGTAGAAGGGCAGGCCGCGCATGTAGATCTTGTTGACGAGATAGGCGGCCGGCTTGCGCGTGGTGACGCGCTTGTGGATGAGATCGAGGATGGTCTTGCCTTCCGTGGCCGTGACGCAGGCGTGGGCGAAGATCTCGAACTGGTCGGGATGCAGATGCAGGGCTTCGCAGACCAGGAAGACGGCTTCCGCGACCGGGTCGGTCGTGCCATGGGCAAAGGCGAGCTTTGCTTCGACGAAGCGGCTGACCGCGTAGCGGACAAAATCGATCAGCGTGAGAAGCTCGCCGCGGCCCACCTTCGCAAGCTTTGGCGCGGCGCGGCCGCGCGTGGTCTTTCTCGTCGCTCTTGCCATCAGGATTTGACCCAGCGTGCGGCGGCCTCGTCGTCATGCGCCTGGGCCTCGACCCAGCCGGTGCCGGTGGCGCTCTCTTCCTTCTTCCAGAACGGCGCGCTGGTCTTGAGGTAATCCATCAGGAACTCGGCTGCCTCGAATGCCGCCTGGCGGTGTTGCGAGGCGGTCAGCACCAGCACGATGTTCTGGCCGGGCATGAACCGGCCGACGCGGTGGATGACCGTGACGCCGTTGAGCGGCCAGCGCGAAATGGCCTCGTCGACATGGCGCTTGATCTCTTCCTCGGCCATGCCCGGATAATGTTCGAGCGTCAGCGCCGCGATCTTCGCGCTGTCCTCGTCGCCGCGGCAGATGCCGGAGAAGCTCACGACCGCGCCGATGTCGGTGCGGCCCCTGGTCAGGCCCGCGATTTCGCGCGCGATGTCGAAATCGTCCTCCTGGATGCGGATGGTGACGGGGCCGCTCATGGGTCTAGCCGCCGGTCATCGGCGGGAAGAACGCGATCTCGCGGGCGCCCGCGATCGCGGCGTCCGGCCTGACATGGGCGTGGTCGATCGCGGCGCGGATCACCTTCGGCTTCTCGAACGCATAGGCATAGGCCTCGCTTTGGCCGGACAGCCAGGCGATCAGCTCCTCGACGGTGCGCACCGTCGCCGGCGGCTCGACGGTCTCCTCGGCCTTGCCGACGCGCTCGCGCACCCAGGCGAAATATTTCAGCTTCATCCCTCATCCTCCTTGATGAGGTGATGGATGCCGGCGCGGAAGTAATCGTAGCCGGTGTACATGGTGAGGATTGCCGAGGCCCAGAGCAGCGCCAGTCCGATCATCGAGACCACGGGCACCACCTCGTCGCCGGCCGGGCCGGCCAGCAGGAAGCCGATGGCGATGAGCTGAACGGTCGTCTTCCACTTCGCAAGCTTTGTTACGGGCACGCTCACCCGCAGCGCGGCGAGATATTCGCGCAGACCCGAGACCAGGATCTCGCGGCACAGGATCACGATGGCGGCCCACAGCGACCAGCCGTGGATGATGCCGTCGGCGGCCAGCATCAGCAGGCAGGAGGCGACCAGCAGCTTGTCGGCGATCGGATCGAGCATCCGGCCGAATGCCGATTGCTGATTCCAGATCCGCGCGTAATAGCCGTCGAGGTAGTCGGTGACCGCAGCCGCGATGAAGATGGCGACCGCGACCCAGCGCAGCCACAGCGGGCCGTCCATGATCGACTGCGCATAGATGCACCCGACCACGACCGGGATCGCGGCGATCCGGCCGTAGGTCAGGATGTTCGGGAGGGACATCGCGCGGCTGGTCGTCCCTCGTGTGGTGGCGATGTTCATCCGTCCTACCAATACCGCTGCTGCCTGAAGGTCAACCGTCCCGCTCCCCAAATGAGGTGCAGGATACGACGACCATATGACCGCAGCCCCCCTTTAATTCATCCCGGCTGGGGATGGAAATACTCGAAAATCCTGCGGGCGCTTTCGGCGCTCACTCCCGGAACCTTGCCGAGATCGACGATCGAGGCCCGCTCGATCTCCTTCAGGGTTCCGAAATGATGCAGCAAGGCACGTTTGCGTGACGGGCCGATGCCCGGAATCTCCTGCAATCCGGCCTCGCGGATGTCCTTCTTGCGCAGCTTGCGGTGGGAGCCGATGACGAAGCGGTGGGCCTCGTCCCGCAGCCGCTGGATGAAGTAGAGCACGGGGTCGCGCGGCTCCAGCTTGATCGCCTCGCGCTCCGGCATGAACAGGGTCTCGCGGCCGGCATCCCGGTCCGGTCCCTTGGCCACCGACATCAGCGACACCTGGGTCAATCCGAGGCCAGCGAAGATCTCGCGGACGGCGTTGAGCTGGCCGCGGCCGCCGTCGATGATCACGAGGTCCGGCCATTGTGGGAAATCATCGTCCTTGGCCTTGGCCCCATTGTCCTCGGGCGGATTGATGAGGCGCTTGAAGCGGCGCTCCAGCACCTCGCGCATCATGGCGTAGTCGTCGCCCGGCGTGAGCCCTTCGGACTTGATGTTGAACTTGCGGTACTGGTTCTTCACGAAGCCATCGGGCCCGGCGACGATCATGGCGCCGACCGCGTTGGTGCCCTGGATGTGGCTGTTGTCGTAGACCTCGATGCGCTTCGGCGCATGCGGCAGGCTCAGCGTCGCGGCCATCGCCTCCAGCAGGCGGCCCTGGGTCGCGGTGTCCGCGAGCTTGCGGCCGAGCGCCTCGCGCGCATTGGTCAGGGCGTGGGTGACGAGTTCCTTCTTCTCCCCGCGCTTCGGAGCCGTGACCTCGATCTTGTGGCCGGCCTTGATCGACAGCGCGGTGGCGAGCAGCTCGCTTTCCTCGATCTCGTGCGAGAGCAGGATGACTTTCGGCGGCGGCTTGTCGTCATAGAACTGGGCGAGGAACGAGCCCAGCACTTCCTCCGGCGTATAGCTCTTCTCCGCGCGTGGAAAATAGGCGCGATTGCCCCAGTTCTGCCCGGTGCGGAAGAAGAACACCTCGACGCAGGAGAAGCCGCCCTCCTGGTGGATCGCGAACACGTCGGCTTCCTCCACCGTGCGCGGATTGATGCCCTGCTGCGACTGGATTGCCGAGAGCGCGGCGAGACGGTCGCGGTAGAGCGCCGCGCTCTCGAATTCGAGCTCGCCGGAGGCCTTCTCCATCTCGGCGGCCAGCTCCTGCTTCACCGCCTGGCTCTTGCCGGAGAGGAAGTCGGTCGCTTCGCGCACCAGCGTCGTATAGCCGGGGAAGTCGATCTCGCGGGTGCAGGGGCCGGCGCAGCGGCGGATCTGGTAGAGCAGGCAGGGCCGCGAGCGGCTCTCGAAGAAGGAATCGGTGCAGGAGCGGATCAGGAAGGCGCGCTGCAAGGCCGTGATGGTGCGGTTGACGGCGCCGGCGGAGGCGAACGGGCCGAAATAGCGCCCGGGGCGGGTCTGCGCGCCGCGGTGCTTCAGGATCTGCGGCGCCCAATGGTCGCCGGTGATCAGGATGTAGGGAAACGACTTGTCGTCGCGGAGCTGCACGTTGAAGCGCGGCCGGAGCTGCTTGATGAGGTTGGCCTCGAGCAGCAGCGCTTCGGTCTCGGTCGTGGTCGAGACGATTTCCACGGAGACCGTGGCGGCGATCATGCGCAGGATGCGCGCCGGCTGCGGCGCACTGAGGCGCGCGTAGTTGGACAGCCGCTTTTTGACGTTCTTGGCCTTGCCGACATAGAGCACGTCGTTGTTCGCATTGAGCATGCGATAGACGCCGGGCGAGGTGGGGGCGAGCCGGACCGCGCGCTCGATCGTCTCATGGCCGCTCGCCAGCGGGCCCTCGCCGACCGCGCCGCTCTCTTCCAGGATGTCCGGCAGCCGCCCATCGTCCTCGTCGTCACCGCCAGCCGTGGCGGGATCGAGGTCCGGCGGCGCCAGCCCCTCGGGCGGGGCGTCCGGTGCGGTCCGGTGCGGCGATTTACGTGCGCGTGCGTCG
Organism: Bradyrhizobium sp. P5_C12; assembly: GCF_054049735.1. Taxonomy (NCBI): domain Bacteria; kingdom Pseudomonadati; phylum Pseudomonadota; class Alphaproteobacteria; order Hyphomicrobiales; family Nitrobacteraceae; genus Bradyrhizobium; species Bradyrhizobium sp. P5_C12. The sequence continues at coordinate 28,014 of NZ_JBFULU010000054.1, read as the reverse complement.
TCCGGATTGTCGGGGGAATCGTGAACCATGGGACGAATTTAGGCGCTGGGGGTGCCGATTTGAAGTTCCGGCCACGCTGCATGCACCGGATAGCGCACCCAGTTCCCGGTAACGCTTCCTTAAGTCTGTTAAGCGCGCGGTAACCGGACTTAACAGCCCTTTAACTTAAAACTCTCGATAAATCCTACGCGAAAAGTTCTTGGTTCCGTAACCATGCGGCACGCCTTGCGCGGCGGTGCAGGCATCGCACGGCTGCGGCAGTTGCGTTGGAGAGTGTGATGAAGAGGCTCATGGTGGGCGCGGCCGCGTTGGTTGCCGCCGGCTGGACGGCTTCGGCAGAGGCCGCCGATCTCAGCTACGGGCAGCGCGCGCCCTATACCGTCAATCAGCCGCTGAATGCCTATAGCTGGGCCGGCCCGTATCTCGGCGCCAACATCGGCTATGAATGGGGTTCGGTGAGCAACACGCCCGTGAAGCCCTCCGGCTTCGTCGGCGGCGTCCAGGCCGGCTACAATTTCCAGAACGGTCCGTGGGTGTTCGGCGTCGAAGGCGACATCCAGGCCGCCGGCGCCGACGACACCTTTGCGCCGTGGAAGTTCTCCAATCCCTGGTTCGGCACCCTGCGCGGCCGCGCCGGCTATGCCTTCAGCAACGTGCTGTTCTACGGCACCGCCGGTCTCGCCTTCGGCGAGCTGCGTGCGCAGACCTTCGGCTGGACGGAGTCGCACACCAGCGCCGGCTGGACCATCGGTGCCGGCGCGGAAGTCGGCTTCGCGCCGAACTGGAGCGCCAAGCTCGAATATCTCTACATCGATCTGTCGACGAGTCAGTTCGCGATTACAGGCGTGTCAAACGGCTATAGCGCCAGCGTTGTGCGCGCAGGCGTGAACTATCACTTCTGATAGCCAAAGAAGAAAAGACCGGACACCTTCAACCTCCCGGCCGCAAGCGGCCGGGATTTTTTTTAATCAGGTGCGCTAGGAGAGGATGACTAAATTGACCGCCTTCGGCCCCTTCCCCTTCTTGTCCGGTTCGACTTCAAATGTAATACGCTGTCCTTCGGCAAGGTCCTTCAGTCCCGCTCGCTCCACCGCAGTGATGTGAACGAAGACATCGCGACCGCCGTCGTCCGGCTTGATGAAGCCGTAGCCGCGCTCGCCGTTGAAGAACTTGACCGTTCCCGTCATGGCCATCGGGAAACTCCCCCTCATTGCTCCTCCGCCGCGACGCAGACGCGCGTCACGGCATGACCGGGCTTTACGAAGCCCGGGAGCTGGCCATCCTTGGGCAGACCATTCGGTCCGACCGGATCTTTCTTAGGGCCTTCACTCCGCCGCAACCATTCGCGGAAGCGGAACGTAAAGCCAGTCACGGAAACAGCATAATACGGTTCATCGCAGATTGACTACCGCTCCTGCATATTTTTCCCAAGAATGCCGGAGTGTTACGGCTTTGGGACTTCCAGCCTGAAGCGTGCTGGTCCGCCCTGGCCGAGCGGTACTTCCAGCTCGGGGAGGATCGTCTTCAGCTCGCCGTGCAGCGTGAAGGGCGGATTGACGATCAGGAGCCCGGTGGTGGCGAGCGGTGCGCCATCAACCTGCGGCGACACGCTGAATTCGAGCCGCAGGCATTTTCCAGGCGGTTTTGCTGCAGCTGCGGCGCGCGCCACCAGTTGCGCCAGTGCGTCGGTGGCGCGCCGGCTCTTGGCCGGATACCAGATTACATAGATACCGGTCGGCCATTTCGCGAAGGCTGTGGAGAAGGCCTCGCCCAGCCGTTCGAACTCGTCCTTCGCCTCGAAGGCCGGATCGATCAGCACGAGCCCGCGCCGCTCTTTCGGCGGCACGAAGGCCGGCAGCGCGACCCAGCCGTCGAGATCGACCACCCGGGCCTGTTCGTCGCGCCGCAGCACATTGATCAGCGCCTTGCGCGCCTTCGGCTCGAGCTCGCAGGCGACGAGGCGGTCCTGCGGCCGCATCAGGCCGCGCGCGATCAGCGGCGAGCCCGGATAGGCCTTGAGCTCGCCCTTCGGATTGAAGGCGCGGACGATGTCGAGATAAGGCTTGGTCAGCGCGACGGTCTCGTTCGACAGGCGCGCCTGCATCAGCCGCGCGATGCCCGTCAGCCATTCGCCGCCGCGCCGCGCCTCGTCGCTTTCGAGATCATAGAGGCCGGCGCCGGCATGGGTGTCGATGACGCGGAACGCGCCCGGCTTGTCCTGCAAATAGGTCAGGATGCGGGCCAGCACGATGTGCTTGATGACATCGGCGAAGCTGCCGGCATGGAAGGCGTGGCGGTAGTTCATGGCGCAGAGTTACGACATCGCGCGATGAAAGTAACTGCTGTCATTCCGGGGCGGTGTGTAGCACCGAACTATGGTGCGCAATTGCGCACCTGAGAATCTCGAGATTCCGGGTTCACGCTTCGCGTGCCCCGGAATGACGGAGCTGATTTAGCTACCCACCCCTGATCGGCGGCATCGTCACCTGATCGCGGCGGCAGGCGCGGCGGTCGGTCTCCTCGCAGGCGCGGAATTGCAAGTCCTTGCTGAGGCAGATGCGGACCTCGGAGAGCCGCGTCCGGTTGCAGGTGACCGAGACGGCGGCATTGCTCAAGCCCGGATTGGCCTTGATGAAGGCCTCCTCGACCTCGGCCGGCGCCACCGTCTTGGCCTGCGTCAGGTCAAGATATTCGGCCGGAATCTTGATTGCGGCACGGGCCTTCCGGATCGTCTCGAAATAGCTGCGGTCGGCGAGACCCGAGCAGGTGCCGTGCTTGTCCCATTCGTTGAAGATCAGGCCCGGCGCCGGCATCAGGTCGAGCATCGAGGAGACGATGCTGCGGTTCAGCCGCGGTGCCGGCCGCTGGCAATATTCGGGGAAGCCGTTCTCATATTGCGGCCACAGCCCGTGCACCACGAAGGCGAACGGCCGCCCGCCGCACTGGATCTGCGAGCGTCCGCCGCGTTCCGCCGCTTCTTCGCAGAAGGAGGGCGACCAGGACAGCGACAGAACGTAGAAATCGAACTCGCCCGGCGTGTTCTGCCGCTTGTCCTGCGCTCGCGCGCCGCCGGCGGCCGAGACCAGCCCGGCAGCGAGGGCGAGCGAGATCATCAGGCGGGAAAACCGACGCAATCTGGAATGAAACATGGCAAAGCCCCTCAACTAGACTGTGCAATCGAGCCTAGCAGGCGACAGGAACATTTCAAGAACAAAATTCGAGCGGCGCCGGTTCCGGACCAGCCGGCCGCGAATCAGGGCTTGTCGAAATTATTGCTTAGCGGCCCGGCAGGCCGGGTTGTAGGCCCAGTTGCGGTCGAGCCCGACCACGCACCATTCGACGCCCTGGCCGTAGCCGGCAAAGCCGCCGTCCTCGATGATCGAGAAGTGCACCTTGCGCATCTTGCCGTCATTGAGCATCGCTTCGCCGGTGCAGTAACGGCGCGGGATGTTATCGGACGCCCAGGGCCGGAACGCGGTCTCGTGAACGGCCGAGAAGCCTGTGATTTTCAACGAGGAATTCCAGAACGAGCTTTCCTTCTCCCAGAACTGGGTCGCGATCGTCGGCAGCGCCTTGTCGCAATCGGCGACATTGCCGTCATAGCGCGGCCCGCTGAGCCAGAAATTCAGCTCCAGCGGATTGGCGGCCCTCGCCTCATTGAGCGACAGCGCCCCGAGCATGAGGCCGAGCAAAGCGGCAAAGCGGAGCGATGTCAGGGACGAGAGGGCGCGCATGGGCAATCCAGACAGCATGATCTGAGAGGGACTGACGGTGCCGCGAAGGCCGGGGGAGGTCAAGTGCAGCGCGGCAACACTTGCCGACGAGTTGAGCGTGATGACGCGGCAGACGGCCCTTCCGTTCTTTCCACGGTCGCGCCGGCACCGTAAACTGGCGCCAACCAATTGGAGTGACGGGAATGCGAATCATTGCGGCCGCGGGCCTTGTTGTCGGCCTGGTTGTCTCGGGACTGCTGGCAAGCCAGTCGGCGCGTGCCGATCTCCTGCCGGTGCCRCCGTTCAAGGGCAACGACACCGGGGGCATCATCGCCTATTCGATGGCGACCCAGGTCGATGCGCGGCAGGTCGCGGTCGATCACTGCGCGCGGTACGGCAAGGTGGTCAAATTCCTCGCGGTGCAGGGCTACGAGGGCGGCTACATCTCATTTTCCTGCCGCTGGGTGCCCTATGGGGCCGCCGACCGGCCGATCCGCACGCTCTACTGAGGCGTTCTCCTGACGCCAGGATAAGGTCAAGTCATCTCAGCCGGGAGCCTCTCGCATGACGCGCAAGCTCGCTTTGCTCGGTTCAGCCGTTTGCCTCGTGTTGTCGGCAGGCAGCGCCTGCGCCGACGACCTTCCGGTGCGCAAGGCCGGCCTGTGGGAATTGAAGATGGTCAGGAGCGGCTCGGCGATGCCGGACATGACCATGCAGCACTGCACCGACGAGACCGTCGACAAGGAGATGAACAACAACGTCTCCCCGATGGCCAAGCAGATCTGCGCCAAGCAGGACATCAAGAAGACGGCGACCGGCTATGTCAGCGATTCCGAGTGCAACGTCGCCGGCATCAGCACGACCTCTCACGCGGAGATCGTGGGCGATTTCAATTCGGCCTACACGGTCAAGACCACCTCGCACGCGCAAGGCGGCCCCGTCGGCGCGGCAGGCCGCGATACCACCATGACGCTCGAAGCCAAATGGCTGGGCGCCTGCAAGCCCGACCAGAAGCCCGGCGACATCGTGATGCCCGGCGGCTTCAAGATGAACGTCCGCGACGTCGATAAGCTGAAGGCGCTGCTGCCGAAGTAGGTTGTCTTCCCCTCTCCCCTTGCGCTCGCCGCGAAGCGGCGAGACGGGTGAGGGGCATCTCACCGCGTGTGACACTCTTACTTCTGAATTCGTTGAAGCAACCCCTCATCCGGCGCCATAGCCGAAGCTTCGCTTCGGCGTTCTTAAGAACGGCGGCCGAAGGCCGCCTACGCCACCTTCTCCCGCAAGGGGAGAAGGAAGATCGCGGCTACACCGGTATCCGCACACTCGCCCTTAATCCGCCCATCGGGCTGTCGCCGAGCGTGATGTCGCCGCCATGCGAGCGGGCGATGTCGCGGGCGATGGCCAGCCCGAGACCCGTGCCGCCCTCGTCCTGGTTGCGGGCGTTGTCCAGCCGCAGGAACGGCTTGAACACCTCTTCGCGCAGATGGGCGGGAATGCCCGGCCCGTCGTCGTCGACGGTGACGGTCAAATATCGGTGATCGCGCTGGCCGGCGATGGCGATGGTCCTGCCGTAGCGCGCCGCGTTGGTGACGAGGTTGGCGAGGCAGCGCTTGAACGAGGCCGGCTTCACCGTGACCACGGGCAGGCCGTGGAACGCGACGGTCGCGGCGTGGCCATGGCGTTCGGCGTCGCTGCGCAGCTCTTCGAGCGCCTGCGCCATGTCGGTCGGCTGCGACTGCTCGCCGGAATCGCCGCGGGCAAAGGCGAGATAATCCTCGAGCATCATCGACATCTCGTCGACGTCCTTGCGCATGCCCTCCAATTCGGGATTGTCGCCGATCAGCGCCAGCTCGAGCTTGAAGCGGGTCAGGATGGTGCGCAGATCGTGGCTGACGCCGGCGAGCATCGCGGTGCGCTGCTCCATCGTGCGCTCGATGCGGGACTTCATCTCGAGGAAGGCGACCGCCGCGCGCCGCACCTCGCGCGCGCCCCTGGGGCGGAAGTTCGGCGCCTCGCGGCCCTTGCCGAAGCTTTCGGCGGCGTCCGCAAGGCGCAGGATCGGCTTGATCTGGTTGCGCAGGAACAGCACCGCGACGATCAGCAGGATCGAGGACGTGCCGACCATCCAGAACAGGAAGATCTCCGAGTTCGAGGCATAGGCGGCGCTGCGCTGCGCGAACACGCGCATCACGGCATCGTCGAGCTGGATGCGGATCTCGACGACGTTGGAGCGGCCGACCGTGTCGATCCAGAACGAGCGTCCGATCTGGCGGCCGAGCTGCACCGACAGCGTCTGGTCGAGCAGCGAGAAGAACGGCTTTGGTCCGGGCGGCGGCATGTCGCCGGCGGGCAGGAAATCCACCACGAGGCCGAGGCGCTGCTGGGCGATGCGACGGATCTGGTCGCGGTCCTTGTCCTGCGGATAGCCCTTGTAGACGTCGATCAGCGCGGCGATGTCCTGCACCACCGCGGCCGACAAGCGGCGCGTCACCGTGTTCCAGTGCCGCTCCATGAACACGAAGGCGACGACGGATTGCAGCACCACCATCGGCACGATCATGATCAGCAGCGCACGGGCATAGAGGCCGGTCGGCATCCAGCCCTTGAACGCGTTGCCCATCCAGCCATTGGCGGCTGAGACGCGGCCGGCGGCGCTTCGCAGCAGCGTCAGGCCGGTATCGATCGTGCTCATCGGTCGCGCTTCACTGCTCTGGATTTTATGGCGAGGCCACCAGCCGGTAGCCGATGCCGCGGACCGCCTGGAGGAACAGCGGATTGGCGGGGTCGGTCTCGATCTTGCGCCGCAGGCGATTGATCTGCACGTCGACGGCGCGCTCGTTGACGCTGCCATTGCCGGTCAGCGCGCTACGCGGCACGGTCTCGCCCGGCGTCTCCGAGAGGATCCGCAGCATCTCGCGCTCGCGGTCGGTGAGGTGAATGACTTCCTCGCCCTGGCGCAGTTCGCCGCGATCGAGATGGTAGATGTAAGGACCGAATGCGATCTTCTCCACAGTCGCAGCCTGCGGCGGCGGCGCGGCGCGCTTGAGGATGTTGTTGATGCGCAGCGCCAGCTCGCGCGGCTCGAACGGCTTTGCCACGTAATCGTCGGCGCCGATTTGCAGGCCCTCGATGCGGGCCTCGGCTTCGTGCCGCGCCGTCAGCATCACGATCGGCACCGATGAGGACGTCCGGATGAAGCGGGCGAGATCGAAGCCGGTCTCGCCGGGCATCATGACGTCGAGGATCAGCAGGTCGAAATGCAGCCCCAGCAGCTTCGAGCGCGCGTCGCCGGCGCTCGCGGCGGTGGTGACGCGATAGCCTTCGCTGGCGAGAAAGCGCGACAACAGATCGCGGATGCGGCGATCGTCGTCGACCAGCAGCAGATGCGGGGCGTCGTCGGCCGGCTGTGCGGGCGGGCGCGCGAGCGTGGCAGCGAGCGGCACGGTCACTCCTTTGCGTCTTGATTGACGGTGGCGAAGATCGTCTCCAGCACCTTGTCCGGATCCTCGCGGTCGATCATCGCGCGCAGGAAGCGCTTGACGGTCTCGGCATCCTGCGGCGCCATCTCGGCAAGCGCCTTGGTGATCCGCGTGGTCTGGAGGCCGGCGAGCTTCTGCACCAGTGCCTCGCCCTTGGGCGTGGCGTAGAGCAGGCGCTGGCGACGGTCGTTGTCGCCGGTCTTCTGCACGATGTAGCCCTCGTCCAGCAGCTGCTTGAGCACCCGGCCGAGCGATTGCTTGGTGATGCGCAGGACGTCGAGCAGATCGGCGACCTTGAGCCCGGGATAGCGGTAGACGAAGTGCATGACCCGGTGATGGGCCCGGCCGAAGCCGAAAGCCTCCAGCTCCTGGTCGGGGTCGCCGACGAAATCACGATAGGCGAAGAACAACAGCTCGATGATATCCCAGCGCAAATTGCCTCCGTCGCCTGCCGCCGGCCGTGGCTCGGCAGCGTCTTGAGGGGGAGTAGCGAAATTTATGTCAGGCATATTGACGTATCTTGGGTTCAATGTTACAAAACGATTAGCCGGCACGAAATTTTAGATCGTTTCGCGTCGGGTGGCATCGTCGAGGACGGCCGGGGAAAGCCGGACAGGCGGCGACGGCCGGATCAGGTCTACCGTGCGATTGTCGAGCGGCATTTCGGCAAAACATACTGGACTTCTGCCTTCCGCAAAAGCATGTCCTCCGCGGCATGCTGGCTACGGAAACCGGCCGTAACATGGCTGGCGGTGGTTCAGCCAGAAACCTAATCGAGCCAGCCGGGCCCGAAAGAGGGTAGGCCGGCGCCAGGACGGCGCCGCCACCGGCAGCGGGAGGCAAGGAAATGAGCATGAAATTCGAGATCCAGCCCGCATCCAATCCTACTCCAGAGAAGGACCGCGTGGCCAAGCTGGTGGACCCCGGCTTCGGGCGGGTCTTCACCGATCACATGGCGATCGTCCGCTACAACCAGGCCAAGGGCGGCTGGTACGAGGCGCGGATCGAGGCGCGCGCCAATTTCCAGCTCGATCCGGCCGGCGCCGTCCTGCACTATGCGCAGGAAATTTTTGAAGGCCTCAAGGCCTACAAGCGCGACGACGGCGGCGTGAACCTGTTCCGCCCCGACGCCAATGCGCGGCGCTTCAAGGACTCCGCCGACCGCATGGCGATGGCGCAGTTGCCTGAAGACGTCTTCATCGAGGCGGTCGAGCAGGTCGTGCGCATCGACCGCGCCTGGATGCCGGGCGGCGAGGGCAGCCTTTACCTGCGGCCCTTCATGATCGCGAGCGAGACCTTCCTCGGCGTGAAGCCGTCGTCCGAATACATCTTCGCGGTCATCGCCTCGCCGGTCGGCTCCTATTTCAAGGGCGGTCCTGCGCCGGTGTCGATCTGGGTGTCGGAGAACTACACGCGCGCCGCGATCGGCGGCACCGGCGCCGTCAAGTGCGGCGGCAATTACGCCGCGAGCCTGCGCGCGCAGGCCGAGGCGATCCAGCATGGCTGCGATCAGGTCGTGTTCCTCGACGCGGTCGAGCGCCGCTATATCGAGGAGCTCGGCGGCATGAACATCTTCTTCGTGTTCGAGGACGGCTCGCTGTCGACGCCGCCGCTCGGCACGATCCTGCCGGGCATCACCCGCGACTCGATCATTGCGCTCGCCCGCGATGCCGGCAAGACGGTGCGCGAGGAACCGTACTCGCTCGACCAATGGCGCAAGGATGCAGGCTCCGGCAAGCTGAAGGAGGCGTTTGCCTGCGGCACCGCCGCCGTGATCTCGCCGATCGGCAAGGTGCGCTCGGTGAGCGGCGATTTCGACATCAGCGGCGGCGCCGCCGGGCCCGTCGCCATGGGCCTGCGCAAGCAGCTCATCGACATCCAGTACGGCCGCACCAACGATCCGCACAGCTGGATCAAAAAGGTGTTTTGAGATCTCGTGTCCCGGACGCGGCGCAGCGCTTCTTCAGCGGTGCGCCGCAGAGCCGGGACCCATCTCGCCGCGGATGGACCCCGGATCGGCAGCGCACCACGCCGCAAGCGCGGCGCGTTGCGCAGCATCCGGGGAACGCCGGTTGGCAGACATGCCCATGAACGCCCCGCCGCGATCGCGCGACATAGTCCAAGACCTTGAGTACCTGGACATCAAAAGCATCCTGGACATCGCGATCATGGCATCCAAGCTCTCCCAGCCCCTGAAATGGGCCGTTCTCGCCGCAATCACCGGCATCACGGTCTTCGGCATCCTGACCGTCGGCCCCAAGCCCGAGGTCGCGGCGCAAGACCGCTCGCCCGTCATCGACGTGCGCACGGCGGATGCGGAGATGAACGCCGCGATCGCGCGCGCCCGCGGCACGCTTCCGACATTCTGGGCCTCCTTTGATGCGCCGAAGCCGACCGAGGACGGCCACTCCCTGAAGGTGCGCTTCCCGACCCACAAGGGCGCCGAGCACATCTGGATGGCCGAGGTGAAGAAGCTGCCGAACGGAGCCTATTCGGGCCGCTTCGCCAACGAGCCGCGCGATCTGCCCGGCAAGCGGGCAGGCGACCTGGTCGAGTTCGCGCAAGCCGACATTTCCGACTGGATGTTCATGCGCAACGGCAAGATCGTCGGCGGCGAGACCATCAAGCCGCTGCTCAAATCCATGCCGAAAGCGGATGCCGCCGCGCTCCGGGCCCGGATGGAGCAGCCGTAAATTCTCTTCCCCTCTCCCCGCCTGCGGGGAGAGGTAGGGTGAGGGGGAGTCTCCACGGGGGTGGTGACAATTGGACTCGCGGAGAGTCCCCCTCACCCGGAATCCGCGCGTTCCGCGCGCAATCCGACCTCTCCCCGCAAGCGGGGCGAGGTGAAGAGCACTCGCCGGGTTGCCGCTTCGCGCGTCGGCTGGTAAACGCCGCGCATGGCCGAAAAACCCAAAAAACCCCAGAAACTGAAGGCGCGCCTGCCGCGCGGGCTCGAGGATCGCGATCCCGCCGCGATCCGGGCGACGCGCGAGATGGTGGAGAAGATCCGCGCCGTCTACGAGCTCTACGGGTTCGAGCCGGTGGAGACGCCGGCGATGGAATACACCGATGCGCTCGGCAAGTTCCTGCCCGACCAGGACCGCCCGAACGAGGGCGTGTTCTCGTTCCAGGACGACGACGAGCAGTGGATCTCGCTGCGCTACGATCTGACCGCGCCGCTCGCGCGCTATGTCGGCGAGCGCTACGGGACCGACGGTCTGGTCTTGCCTTATCGCAGCTATCGCGTCGGCTATGTCTTCCGCAACGAAAAGCCTGGCCCCGGCCGCTTCCGCCAGTTCATGCAGTTCGATGCCGATACGGTCGGCTCGGCAACGCCGGCGGCGGACGCGGAAATTTGCATGATGGCAGCCGACACGATGGAGGCGCTCGGCATCGCGCGCGGCTCCTATGTCGTGAAGGTCAACAACCGAAAAGTGCTCGACGGCGTCCTCGAAGCCATCGGGCTCGGCGGTGACGAGAACGCGGCACGCAGACTGACTGTGCTGCGCGCAATCGACAAGCTCGACAAGTTTTCCGCCGACGAAGTGCGCAAGCTGCTCGGTCCCGGACGATGGGATGGCGGCGAAGAGGGTAAGGGCGACTTCACGAAAGGCGCCAATTTGAGCGCGGCGGAGGCCGACGTTGTTCTGGCCATCACCAAACCGCGCGACGACTGGAAAGAGGCCATTGCGGCGGCAGAAACCTACCTCGCCAAGAGCGAAGTCGGTCAGGCCGGCGTGAGTGAGCTGGAAGAGATTGCCAAGCTGGTCACAGCGTCGGGTTATGGTGCGGATCGTATCCGCATCGATCCCTCCGTCGTGCGCGGCCTCGAATACTACACCGGTCCCGTCTACGAGGTCGAACTCCTGCTGGAGACCAAGGACGAGAAGGGGCGTCCCGTGCGCTTCGGTTCCGTCGGTGGCGGCGGACGCTACGATGGTCTCGTCTCGCGCTTCCGCGGCGAGCCGGTGCCGGCGACCGGATTTTCGATCGGCGTGTCGCGGCTCCAGGCTGCGCTGACGCTGCTCGGCAAGCTCGACACGCGGCCTGAATTCGGGCCCGTCGTCGTCACCGTGTTCGACCGCGACCGCGTCGCCGACTACCAGAAGATGGTCGCGTCCTTACGTACCGCCGGCATCCGCGCCGAACTCTATCTCGGCAATCCCAAGAACATGGGCAACCAGCTCAAATATGCCGACCGCCGCAACGCGCCCTGCGTCATCATCCAGGGCTCTGACGAAAAGGCGCGCGGCGAGGTGCAGATCAAGGATCTGATCGAGGGCGCGAAGGCGGCGGCTGCGATCGCCTCCAACCAGGAATGGCGCGAGAGCCGCCCGGCGCAGTTCTCGTGCAGCGAAGCCGACCTCGTCGCCAAAGTGCGCGAGGTCTTGGGCCGCCATGACGTAACGTGGGGATAGCCATTCCGGCAGGCCGTCATGCCCGGGCTTGTCCCGGGCATCCACGTCTTGTTTGATGGGAAGGAACGTGGATGGCCGGGACAAGCCCGGCCATGACGAACGCAGCAGGGAGAAGACAATGCCTGAGATCACCGTCAGCATGGCCGTGGGCCGCACCGATGAACAGAAGGCCGGCATGATGCGCGACATCACCCAGGCACTGGTGAAGAATCTCGGCGTCGACGCCGACGCCGTCGTCATCCAGATCAACGAAGCCCCGCTCGCACACAAGATGAAGGGCGGCAAGACCTTCGTGGAGCGCGCGGCGGCGGCGAAGAAATAGCGGCGGCTGTTGCAACAACCACAACCGTCGTCCCGGCGAAGGCCGGGACCCATACCCCCAGGGAGAAGTTGCGGCGCGAGCCGGTAACTCCGAGTCTTCGCCAAACCCTATCCTGTGGTTATGGGTCCCGGCCTTCGCCGGGACGACGTTGGGGAGACACCATGGACGCACGCGACTTCATCACAATCGGCATGAGCGCCGAGCGCACGCTGGTGGTGCCGGCGGAGCGCACGGTCGGGCATTTCGTGCCGGGCATGCCGTTTGTCTATGCGACGCCGATGATGATCCTCGAGATGGAGATGACCGCGGGCGACGCCATCCGCGCCGCGCTCCAGCCCGGCTGGGTCACTGTCGGCACCGAGGTCGACATCCGCCATCTTGCGGCAGCGCGCGTCGGCGCGACGGTGCGGACCACCGCAAAAGTGGTCGCGGTCGAGCGCCGCGTCATCCGCTTCGAGGTCGAGGCGTTCGAGGGCCCGCGCAAGCTCGGCGAAGGCCGCCATGCGCGCGGGCTCGTCAATGTCGAGATGTTCAACAAGCGTTTGGGTGCGGGCCCGACTTCGTAGTGCCGTAGGGTGGGCAAAGGCGCGAAGCGCCGTGCCCACCATCCTTCCTCGATCGCGAAATGAAGTTGGTGGGCACGCTTCGCTTTGCCCACCCTACGCAGTTTGCTACTTCGCCAGCTCCTTCGACCGCGCCGTTGCGGCTGCGATCGCGCGGATCATCAACTCGCGCAGGCCGGGTTCGCCCATCAGCACGCCGAGGGCCGCGGCGGTGGTGCCGCCGGGCGAGGTGACGTTCTGGCGCAGCGTGCTCGCGGCAAGCTCCGATTGGTGCAGCAGCTCGCCGGAACCGGCAACCGTTTCGCGCGCGAGCCTGGTTGCCAGTGCTTCGGGCAATCCCGCTTCGACGCCGGCGCGTGCAAGCTCTTCGGCGAGCAGGAACACATAGGCCGGGCCCGAGCCGGAGACCGCGGTCACCGCATCCATCAGGCTTTCGTCGTCGACCCATTCCACCGAGCCGGTGGCGCGCAGCAGGGCGTCGGCCACCGCACGCTGTCCGGCGCTGACGTTGTTGGCCGCGACGGCCACCGTGATGCCGCGGCCGATCGCGGCCGGCGTGTTCGGCATCGCGCGCACCACGGCGCCGCCGCAGACGTCCTGGAGCGCGGCGATCGTGGTGCCCGCCATGATCGACACCACCGCGGTCTTGTCCGAGACGAACGGCTTCAGCCCGGCGCCGGCTTCGCGGAAATATTGCGGCTTCACCGCGACGACCAGCGTCTCGACCGCGCCGGTGGTCTTCGCATCGGGATTGAGCGCAACGCCCTTTGCGCCAAGCGCGCTGATCTCGGGCGACATGTGCGGATCGATCACCGCGACGCGGCGCGGATCGAGCCCGCCCGAAAGCCATCCGGTCAGCATCGCGCCGCCCATCTTGCCGGCGCCGGCAAGCAGGATGGTGCCGGTGATGTTTTGAAGGGTGTTGTTGCTCGTCATAGCCGTCGCCACAAACTCGGTGTCGTCCCGGCGAAGGCCGGGACCCATAACCACGAGTGGTTTTAGTGGATGGAGGTGTTGGCAACAAGCATCGCGCGATACGGTGAAATCACGCGGTATGGGTCCCGGCCCCCCCGTGCGCAATTGCGCACTAGGCCGGGACGACGATGAGGAGAGCCGCGGCCTCCTCACGACGTTGGGGAGGCGAAATCCTACGCCTCGCCCACCGTGTCGAACATCGCCGCGTCCATCGCTTCCGTCGTGGTCTTGCCCGCCCACACCACGAACTGGAACGCGGGGAAATAGCGCTCGCTGGCGTGGATGGCGCCGGCGAGCATGGCTTCGCATTGCCCGGTCGAGGCGGTGAGGCCGCCCGGCAGCACCAGGGCCTGGCGGTGCATGATCATGCCGGTGTGGGTCCACAGATCGAAATGCCCGACCCACAATTGCTCGTTGATCGCGGCGACGAGTCGCTGGACCTCGGGTCGGCGCGCGACCGGAATCTTCATGTCGAACGCGCAGGCCAGATGCAGCGCCTCGATCTCGCCCATCCAGGTGAACGAGAGCTGATAGTCGGTCCACTGTCCCTTGGAGACGATGGTGAGCTCGTCCTCGCCGGAGCGTTCGAACGGCCAGTTATTGCTGGCAGCAATATCCTCGACCACCGCGAGCGGATGGTTTCGGGAATCGATTGTGCTTTCGAGCAGGGACATGCCGTCTCGACCTCTTGCCTTTTTGTTGTCGTTGATACGCACGCGGTTGGTCCGGCGCGCGCTCCCTTCATATCGCTAGGGCGATCCCCTCGGAGTCGCTCTCGCGATCCCCTCGGAGTCGCTGTTGCGATCCCCTCGGATCAGCGCGGGCTTGTCGCGGATCAAGTGATGTGATTTGCGGAATCTGCGCAACTGGGTCCCGAGTCCGTCCACAAGTCAGGACTCGTTCGTCCACAGCTCATCTCCGCCACAATTATTAACGAGAAGAACAAATCGGAATCGGACTTGCTGACCTCGCCCAATCGTTAATTCCGCCCGGCGAGGGCCGGACCGCCAAGAGGACCTCCAAGTCGGCATGGGACCATGCGGATTCCCCATGCGGAACACGCTTGCTGCGGCCGCTCACCGGCGTCATATTTCCGTCAGGCCGTTCATTCCGAACGGCCGATGTTCTCAGGGCGGGGTGAAAGTCCCCACCGGCGGTAAGGGCCGAAAGGCCTAAGCCCGCGAGCGCCTTCCCCAAGGGCTTTCCTGAAAAGGAGTTCCCGAAGGGAAGGGTCAGCAGATTCGGTGCAACTCCGAAGCCGACGGTTAAAGTCCGGATGAAAGAGAACGGTCGGTGGCAGACGCATCGCAGGATGCGGCTGCTTGTCGTTCCGTGTGCCCTGATTCTGGTCCTTAGAAAGAGGAAAGCCATGAATCAGATGTTGCAAGATCCCCAAGCCGAGACTTCGGAAGTCACCCAACCGCCGGTTCCACAGGATCCGGCGACCGAGCATCCGCGCTTCGCAAAACCGCAGCGGGTGGCCTTCGTGCAGGCCTGCTGGCACCGCGACGTCGTCGAGGAGGCCCGCATCGCCTTCGTCAAGGAGGCGGAGCGGCGCCACCTCACCCATGTCGACGTGTTCGAGGTGCCGGGCTCGTTCGAGATCCCGCTGCATGCGCAGATCCTCGCCAAGACCCGGCGCTACACCGCGATCGTCGCGGCGGGCCTCGTCGTCGACGGTGGCATCTACCGCCACGAGTTCGTTGCCGACACCGTGATCAAGGCGCTGATGGACGTGCAGCTGCGCACCGAGGTGCCGGTGTTCTCCGCGGTGCTGACGCCGCAGCAATTCCACGAGACCGAGGTGCACTACGATTTCTTCCGCCGGCACTTCGCCATCAAGGGCGTCGAGGTCGCGGAAGCCTGTGCCAACACGCTGCTCGGGCTCGAGCGCCTGCGCGGCCAGGTCGCGGCGGGGATCGTCTAACCCAGCGCAACGACCATCACCCCTCATCCCTGGGCGCGCGTAGCGCGTCTCGAAGGATGAGGGGGTACTCTACGATCGCTGGGCCTTGCATCACCCCAGCGACACGCCCGCCTTGGCCCGGCTTATTCCGAGAGCCAGGATGCGCTGCAGGAGATCCGGATATTTGAGCCCGGCATGTTGAGCCGCCGTGGCGAACTCCTGGCTCTTGGCGATCTCGGGATTGGGATTGGCTTCGATGAAATACGGCGTGCCGTCGGCGGCGAGACGAAAATCGATACGCGCGTAGCCGTCGAGGCCAAGTGCCCGGTAGATGCGCTTCGCGGCGCGCTGGATGCGTGCGGTGACTTCGGGCGCGAGGTCCTTCGCCGGCCCGTCGACGATGCCGACCTTCTCCTGATAGTCGGTGTCGTGCTTGGCTTTCTCCGTGGCGATGTGCCGTGATCTGCGCCCGCCCATGCTGCCGAATTTCAGCTCCCAGACCGGCAGGACGCGCAGCCGGTTGTTGCCGATCACGCCGACATAAAGCTCGCGCCCCTCGATGAACTGCTCGGCGATCGCGGCGGATTCGACCCGCTCGTGGATGAAGGCGACCCGTTCCGCGAGCTTCTCGTCGGTATCGACGATTGATGCCTGCGAGATGCCGAAGGACCCGTCCATGTTCAGGCTCTTGACGATCAGCGGCAGCGCAAGGCGGGTCGGGCGTTTCACCTTGCGGCGCATCGGGAAGACGGCGAAGGCCGGCGCCGCGATCCGGCGGTAATGTACCAGCGTCTTGGACAAATCCTTGCCGCGCGCCAGGATCAGGCCGCGCGGATTGCACCCGGTATAAGGGACCCTCATCAGCTCGAGATAGCTGGCGATGTGCTGGTCGTAGGCGACGTTGTTGTGGAATTCCTCCAGCAACGTGAAAACCACGTGCGGCTTGAACTCTTCGATCGCCTCGCGCACCGGCTTGATTTCGTCCTGCGCGCCGAGGGCGCGAACCTCGTGGCCGGCCGCGCGCAAGGTGCTCACCACGTCGTATTCCGTTTTCCACGCGTTGATTTCCTGCGCGGTGTATCCCTCGCTTGAGTCCGGAGGCATGAAGTCCGGATGCATCAGGACCAGAATGCGCAAGCGTCTCATAGCGCGATCCATTTGCGCCGAGACGGGCCAAACAGCGCGTGCATCGTCTTGGCGGTCACGAGGACGGTGAAATCGAGAACGAGCTTTTGTTCGGGGCCGACGGCGCGCAGATCGAGCTCACGGCAGCGGGAGATCATGTCGTCGAGCACGACATCGAGCGTGAGCTGGTTCTCGCCCGTCCACCGCGCGACCAATTGCCTGATCTGGGCGCGGTGCCGCCTGATCAGGCTCGAAGCCGGCTTTGACCGATAATGCCGCGGATCGGCGGAGAAGAGCCTCGAGAGGTCGCGGTCGTAGGTCTTCGGCGGCGTGAAGGCGTAGAACGCCTGCTTCTTCTTGTAGTGGTCTTCGAGGGTCTGGCCGAGCTTGCTCAACGGATCGACACGCTCTCGTGTCGTGATAAGCGGCCGCTTTCCCGCAATCTCGCCCATCAGCTCGTCGACATATTCGAGCTTCTTCAGTGCCGGCCAGCCGGCATATCGTGTCCGCCAGTTCGAACGCGGCCGCAGCCACACCGCAAAGGTCTCGGCGAAGTCTTCGTCAGGATGGCTCTGCGCGTACCAGAGCCGAAGATGCTGGACATAGCGCCGGCTCGCCGGATTGGGCCGGTAGTAGCGCGGATAGTGCTTCGACGAAGGGCCGAACAGCTGCTGCCAGCGCCGGCGGCGCTGCAGCTGATAGCCGTGCTGGATGGCATGGCCCGCCTCGTGACGGAGGATGGCCATGCACTCGCGCCAGGTTCCGCCCTCGACGTCGAACATCATCTTCTTCTCGAGCTTCATCAGGCGGGGATGGGCGAGATAGAAGGGGATGGCGATGCCCGGCACATCGCCCGGACTGAACCATTCGCTCGAGATCCATGTGTGCGGCCGCAGGCGGATGCCCCGCTCTTCGAGCTCCTCGTGGAGCGTGCCGACGCAATCCTCGAGCCAGGTGCCTTCGACCGTAACCCTCAGGCTAGAGAGACGCTGCCCGAGCAGTTCGGCATCCGACAGCTTCTCCCAGGCAAATTTCCGGCGTGGCATCAGGCATCCAGAGGGCAGAGATGACTCGGCGACCGGATGATGTCATGGGCCGCAATTGGCAACAACCCGTGGGGGCGGGCGCGGTGTGCCGCGGCGCATCGGACCGTAAGGGTTAGCCCGCGGCCGCGCGCAGCACGGTCCGCAGGGCTAACCCACCCTACGAAGCCAGCTTGTTCAGTCGAACAGGCTCGACACCGACTCTTCCGCGGCGGTGCGCGCGATCGCGTCCGAGATCAGGCTGGCGATCGGCAGCGTGCGGATGTTCGGCGCCTTGGTCACCGCTTCCGTCGGCAGGATCGAGTCCGTGATCACCAGCTCCTTCAGCTTCGAATTCCCGATGCGGGCGGCCGCGCCGCCGGAGAGGACGCCGTGGGTGATGTAGGCGTAGACGTCCTTGGCGCCCTTGGCGATCAGCGCATCGGCTGCGTTCACCAGCGTGCCGCCGGAGTCGACGATGTCGTCGACCAGGATACAGGTGAAGCCGGCGACGTCGCCGATCACGTTCATGACCTCGGACTCGCCCGGACGCTCACGGCGCTTGTCGACGATCGCGAGCGGGGTGTTGATGCGCTTGGCGAGGCCGCGCGCGCGGGCCACGCCGCCGACGTCCGGCGAGATCACCATCGTCTTGGAGAGATCGAACTTGTCCTTGATGTCGCGCACCATCAGCGGCGCCGCGTAGAGATTGTCGGTCGGGATGTCGAAGAAGCCCTGGATCTGGCCGGCATGCAGGTCGAGCGTCATGACGCGGTCGACGCCGGCCTGCGTGATCAGATTGGCGACGAGCTTGGCCGAGATCGGCGTGCGCGAACCCGATTTGCGGTCCTGCCGGGCGTAGCCGAAATAGGGCAGCACCGCGGTGATGCGGCGCGCCGACGACCGCCGCAGCGCGTCGGTGATGATCAGCAGTTCCATCAGATGGTCGTTCGCGGGGAACGAGGTCGACTGGATGACGAAGGCATCCGAGCCGCGGACGTTCTCCTGGATCTCGACGAAGATCTCCATGTCGGCGAAGCGCCGCACCACCGCTTTGGTCAGCGGCAGGTCCAGACCCTGCGCGATGGCTTGTGCGAGTGCCGGATTGGAGTTGCCGGCGACAAGCTTGATGGAGCCGTTTTTGGCCGACATGGACGCTTCCTCCCGCGCTTTGCTGGATACGACGTTCAACATCTGGGAATACCCACTCGAAGCACGGTTACGACGGGCGAGGAAATATCAGGCCGAAGGCTGCAATGGCAACCCGGGATGCTACGTTTTCCCTCCGAAATCCTGAGTCGGGCCAACGGTTTGGCGGCAAGTTGGGGCCGTGGTTTAGCGGGGGTTATCGCTCGGCATAGCCGAGCGCCGTGGCCGGCAGGTCCACCGCTTGGGTGGGCGACGGGAGGCTCGCCACCGCCGGTCCCCGCAAGGCGGGAGCGGAGCCAGGGGCATCCGGCGTCCCGTTGATCATGTTGGAAAGTCCGCTGAATCCGGCCTGGGCGATCTTCCGCAGCACCAGATCGTCGGCGGCGCCCCACGGGTCGCGGCCGCCCTTGCCGGAGGTCGGTTCCTCGCCGGAGAGGCGCAACGCCCGCTGCTGGTTGGCGTCATAGACGTCCCAGACCCAGGCGATCACGGTCTTGCCGCGCACCACCTGGGCGGAGAGGTAGCTGCGCACGCGGTAGGCGGCGGTGCCTTCGCGGGAGACCACGGACAGGCTGCGCAGCTTGGATTCGCTGTCGAGCACGCCGACCATGCGGTCGAACACCTGCGGCGGCGGCCCGTCGATGGATTCGAAGGCGACCGTCGCCCCAGAGCCGGCGCTCGGCGCCATCGCATAGGAGTTGGCGGCACCACCGCCGCCGGCGCAGCCGCCAAGCGCGGTCGCCGCCGCCAGCAGCATGACCGCCAGCACGCGCGAAGCCGCGCGGCCCAGGATGAATGACGCGTCCCTCATTATGGAGGGCAGCGATATCGTTAAAACGCATTAACGTCTAGGGCAGGGGCGACATAGATCACCGTCATTCCGGGGCGTTGCGCAAGCATCGAACCCGGAATCTCGAGATTCCGGGTTCTCGCTTCGCGAGCCCCGGAATGACGATTGTTAATGTTGCTCTTGTGTTCACGCTTCGAGCGCGATCGCGTGAATGTGCCGGCCGTAATCCGGCTCCTTGCGATGCACGGAGCGGCGATAGCTGAAGAAGCGCTCGTCGGCATAGGTGTCGAGACCGAGGTCGTCGATCATCAGAATGCCGGCCGCCTCCAGCCGCATCCGGATGAAGCCTGCGAGATCGAACATGGCGTGGCCTTCGCGCACCGACGGAATGAAGAAGACCGCGTTGTCCGCATCCGCCTCGATGAAGCGCGCCACGAACTCGTTGCCGACCTCGTAGCTGTCCTGGCGGATCAGTGGGCCGATCGCCGCGATGATGCCGCTGCGTGTGGCGCCGAGCTTCTCCATCGCCGATATCGTCTGCTCCAGCACGCCGGTCAGCGCGCCCTTCCAGCCGGCATGCGCGCCGCCGATGACGCGCGCGTCGGGATCGACGAACAGCACCGGGCCGCAATCGGCGGTGGAGACACCGAGCGCGATGCCGGGCGTTTTGGTGACCAGCGCATCGCCCTTCGGCCGCGGTCCGCTCGGCCATGGCGTTTCGGCGACGAGCACGTCGGGCGAGTGGATCTGGTGCAGGCTGATGAAGCGCTCCGGCGCGACGCCGACATGCTCCGCCATGCGGCGGCGGTTTTCTGCGACATGGGCCGGATCGTCGTTGGAGCCGAGCCCGCCGTTGAGCGCCGTATAGATGCCGCCGGAGACACCACCTTCGCGGGTGAAGAAGGAATGGCGCAAACCGGGCACCGCCGACAACAGCGACGAAGCAAGAGTCATGAGGCCTCTCCAGCCTGTTCGAGATCGCTGAGGCCGGCCATTCCGGTCAGCCGCGGTTCGGAGATGCCGATCACCTTGAACATCGAGCCCATGCCGCTGCGCCCGGTATCGGTCAGGCGCTTCAGCGCCACCGAGATGTCGGTGGCGACCTCGGGCGTCGCCTTCTGCATCAGCGCGGCCGCGCGGGTGTCGATGCCGATGCGCTTGAGGAAATCGCCCTGCGTGACCGGACCGTGCACGCGGGCGCCCACATCCTCCGCCGCGCGCGTCAGCGCCTGGAAGTCGACATGGGCGGTGACATCGGCCTGGCCCGGCGCCTTCAGCGGATCGGCGAAGGTGTGGCGCGCGATCGCCTGGAATGTGTCGCCGGCATCGCTGCGCAGATGGCCGTAATCGATGATCAGCGCCGCGCCGTCCTGGTCGCGCACGCGCGTGGCAAGCTTCATGATCTCGGAATCGGGCCGCCATTCGAACACGGCCCCGACCGGCGCCGCGCGCACCAGAGGCGGCAGCAGCACCTCGAAGCGCGGCGTCGGCTCGGAAGCCGCGCCGAACTCGAGCTTGCCGTTGGGATCGACCTCGATCACGCGCTCGTGCCAGCCGTTCTCGCGCCTGACCATCTGGTGGATCGGCAGCACGTCGAAATATTCGTTGGCGAGGATGATGCTCGGGCCTTCCGGCACCTCGTCGATGCTGTCGTGCCAGGCGATGTTGCGCACGCCCGACAGCGTGGCGTTCTGCCGCTCGCGCAGCACCGGATTGACCTCGACCATGTGGATATGAAGCGCCTGGTAGAGCGGCGGCAGCACGCGCAATGCGCGCAGCGCATCCGACATCATGGTGCCGCGGCCGGGGCCGAGCTCGATCAGCCGCAGGAACTGCGGCGAGCCCATCTGCTTCCATACCGACGCGGTCCACAGGCCGAGCAGCTCGCCGAACATCTGGCTGACCTCGGGCGCGGTGGTGAAGTCGCCCTCACGGCCCAGGGGATCGCGCGAGACGTAATAGCCATAGCGCGGATGCATCAGGCACAGCTCCATGTACCGCCAGACCGGCATGGGGCCCGAGGATTTGATCAGCGCCTTGATCTCGTTCAACAGCGGCGAGTCGGTCACGGCCTGCCTTCTCGAAATGAATTAACGAACAGCCTCGACGGGCTTCGGCGCACCGCGCCGCATTGCCAATACAATAAGTACGAGGCCTACAATAAGCATCGGGATCGACAACAGCATGCCCATGGTTAATCCGCCCCAGAGGAAGCCGAGCTGGACGTCCGGCTCGCGGAAATGCTCGCCGATGATCCGGGTCAGGCCGTAGATCAGGATGAAGCTGCCGAGGATCAGTCCCGGCCGCTTCAAGGCACCGAGGCGGATCATCACCGCCAGCACCGTGAACAGCACGATGCCCTCCATGCCGGCTTCGTAAAGCTGGCTCGGATGGCGCGGCAGCTGCGTCGGATCGTTGGGGAAGATCATCGCCCAGGGCAGCTCCGGATCGGTGGCGCGGCCCCACAATTCGCCGTTGATGAAATTGGCGATCCGTCCCAGCAGGAGCCCGATCGGCCCGACCGCCGTGGTGATGTCACCGAGCGACAGGATCGGGATGCCGTTGCGGCGGGCAAACCACATCACCGCGACGACGCAGCCGAGGAAGCCGCCATGGAACGACATGCCGCCTTCCCACAATTTGAAGATCGCGGCGGGGTGCTCGATGAAGAAGGGCAGGTTGTAGAACAGCACATAGCCGCTGCGGCCGCCCAGGATGATGCCGAGCGTGACCCAGAGGATGAAATCGTCGATCTGGAGCAGCGAGATCGGCGCAGGCCCGCCCCACAGGCGCTCGTTCTTCAAAAGCGATCGGGCATAGAGCCAGCCGAGCACGATGCCGCCGATATAGGCGAGCGCGTACCAGCGAATGGCGAACGGCCCGATCTCGATCGCGATCGGCTTGAAGGCGGGAAAGTCGATGAGCAGGAAGAGCATTGCGCCTTCGAAAGGTTAGACGAGATTGCGGCGATAGAGTGCGAGCAGCCGCTCCCAGTGCCGCTCGGCGGCGTCGCGGTCATAGACCGGGCGCTTGGGGAAGGCGAAGCCGTGATGGGTGCCGGGATAGATCTCGACCTCGGCCTTGGTGGCGCCGCTCATGCCCTGCTTGACCTTCTCGATGATCTCGGCCGGAGCATAGATGTCGGTCTCGGCACAGGCGAAATAGAGCTCGGCCCTGGTCTTGCCGGCGGCGAGATGCGCGCTGTCGTCCTGGTCGGTCGCAAGCTGCGTGCCGTAGACCGAGGCGGCGGCCTTGACGCTGTCGGGAAAATGCGTGGCGGCATTGATGGCGTAGCGGCCGCTCATGCAGTAGCCGACCGTGCCGATCAGCTTGGTGTTCGCGGCCGCCTGGCCCTCGGCATAGGTGAGCAGCGCCCTGGTATCGTCCATGATCATGGGAATGCTGAGCGAGGCCATGAACTGGAACATGCGCTTGCGCTCCGGCGCGTTCGGATCGGCCGGCAGCGCCCCGAGCTCCATCACGCCGCAGCGGTAATACAGGTTCGGCAGCATCACGTAATAGCCCGACGTCGCGAGCCGGCGCGCCATGTCACGCAGCTCCTCGCGGATCGCGGGCGCATCCATGTAGAACAGGATCACCGGGAACGGGCCGCCGCGCTCGGGATGGGTGATGAAGGTTGCGGTGTGGCCGTCCTTGGTGGGGATTGCGATCTGCTGGTCGATCATGTGTTGCGTTCCGCCTTGTGATTCTTGTTATGCCGGGACGTTGAATACGATTGCAAGGAAACCGGGGCATGACAAGGATACCGCCGCGCGGCCCTTGAACCGGCCTGCTCGGATTGCCATTGTGTTTCCGAGAGTTCGCGCAAAGTTTATCGAAGGCCGCCAGGAGACCGAAATGACCCAGACCAGCAACCGGTTTTTCGACGAGATCGGCCGCCTGATGAACGATGCCGCCGGCGCCGCCCAGGGCGTCAAGCGCGAGTTCGACACCGTGTTGCGCACCCAGGCCGAAAAATTCCTGCGCGACATGGATCTGGTCAAGCGCGAGGAGTTCGAGGCGGTCAAGGACATGGCGCGCCTGGCGCGTGAGGAGAACGAGGCGCTGAAGACGCGGATTGCGGCGCTGGAGGCGAAGCTCGGCGGGTAACGACGGTCCCGTAGCCCGGATCGAGCGCAGCGCAATCCGGGGTGGTTCCGCTGGCACTGAACCCGGATTACGCTGCGCTCCATCCGGGCTACCCGTTCCCGCCCGGCCGCCCATTCTCCTTGTCATTTCCGCATCTTCCGGGTAAAAGCCCGCCAAGTTCGCGGCCCCCGCACCCCTGGAGGCTTGCTGTGAACTGCACCATGGGCCGCCTTGCGGCCCATTAACTTTTGCAAAAACAAGGACTTACGACTATGGCGACCGTCAAGGAATTGAAGGCGACCGCACGTCCGAAGAGCGGCAAGGGGGCCGCCCGGGCTGAGCGTCGCGCCGGGAGAGTGCCCGGAGTGATCTATGGCAACAACCAGCCCCCGCTGACGATCTCGATTGCAGATCGTGAACTGCGCCAGCGCATCCTCGCCGGCCGGTTCCTGACCACGCTGGTGGACATCGATCTCGAGGGCAAGAAGCACCGCGTGATTCCGCGCGACTTCCACCTCGATCCGGTCAAGGATTTCCCGATCCATGTCGACTTCATGCGCCTGGGCGAAGGCGCCACCATCCGCATCAGCGTGCCCCTGCACATCGTGAAGGCGGAAACCTCCCCGGGCGTGAAGCGCGGCGGCACCGTCAACATCGTCGCCCACGCGATCGACCTCGAGTGCTCGGTCGAGAACATCCCGCAGTTCCTCGAGGCCGACGTCGGCGCGCTCGAAATCGGTTACTCGCTGCATCTGTCGGACATCAAGCTGCCGGCTGGCGTGAAGGCGATGACGCGCGAGGACGCGACCCTCGTCACCATCGTGCCGCCGTCCGGCTACGCCGAAGAGCAGAAGGCGGCGGCTGCGGCCGCGGCCGGTGGTGCGGCTCCGGCTGCGGGCGCTGCTGCTCCGGCGGCTGGTGCGGCTCCGGCTGCTGGTGCTGCTGCTCCTGCGGCGGCTGCCAAGGCTCCCGCCGGCGGCGACAAGAAGAAGTAATCTCTCACAGCCGGCGCGCGGTCCCTGACCGCGCGCCGAGCGAGGGGCGCGCCGCGTCATGCGACTCTTTGTTGGGCTCGGCAATCCCGGCGCGAAATACGCACGTAATCGGCACAATATCGGCTTCATGGCCGTCGACGAGATTGCGCGGCGTCATGGTTTTGCACCATGGCGCCGCAGGTTTCAGGGCGAGACCTCGGAAGGCGCGCTCGGCACCGAGCGCGTCATCCTGCTCAAGCCGACGACCTATATGAACGATTCCGGCCGCAGCGTTCAGGAGGCGGCAGGCTTCTTCAAGATCGCGCCCGGCGACGTCACCGTGTTCCATGACGAGCTCGAACTGCCGCCGGGCAAGGTGCGTGTGAAGATCGGCGGCGGCATCGCCGGCCATAACGGCCTGCGCTCGATCTCCGCGCATATCGGCAACGAGTACCGCCGGGTGCGGCTCGGCATCGGTCATCCCGGCGTCAAGGAAATGGTGCACGGCCATGTGCTGTCGGACTTCGCCAAGGCCGACAACGAATGGGTGGCGACGCTGTGCGACGAGGTCGCCGAGCACGCCGCACTGCTGGCCAAGGGCACCGACGCGACCTTCGCCAACAGGGTGCATCTCGCCATGCAGGCGAAGGGATTTTTGACCAAGGACGAGAACGGCGAGAAATCGAACTGATCTCTCTCCGTCATGGCCGGGCTTGACCCGGCCATCCATCGCTTCGACGAGGATGAATGCGTAGGGTGGGTTAGCCGAAGGCGTAACCCACCATGTCACAAGGAAATTGGTGGGTTACGCTTCGCTAACCCACCCTACGAGGACACGATGGGATTCAAATGCGGGATTGTCGGGTTGCCCAATGTCGGCAAGTCGACCTTGTTCAATGCGCTGACAGAAACGGCCGCGGCGCAAGCCGCGAACTATCCGTTCTGCACCATCGAGCCGAATGTCGGCGAGGTCGCGGTGCCGGATCCGCGGCTGGAGAAGCTCACGGCGATCGCCAAATCGGCGCAGATCATCCCGACCCGGCTGACCTTCGTCGACATCGCGGGCCTCGTGCGCGGCGCCTCCAAGGGTGAGGGTCTCGGCAACCAGTTCCTCGCCAACATCCGCGAGGTCGATGCCATCGTGCATGTCGTGCGCTGCTTCGAAGACTCCGACATCACCCATGTCGAGGGCAAGATCGCGCCGCTCGCCGACATCGAGACCATCGAGACCGAACTGATGCTCGCCGACCTCGACAGCCTCGAGAAGCGCGTCGACAACCTCACGAAGAAGGCCAAGGGCAACGACAAGGACGCCAAGGAGCAGCTCGACCTCGTCAACCGCACGCTGGTTCTGCTCCGCGAGGGCAAGCCCGCGCGCCTCGTCGAGCGCAAGGCCGAGGAGGAGCGCACCTTCGGGATGCTCGGCCTGCTGTCGTCGAAGCCCGTGCTCTATGTCTGCAACGTCGAGGAAGGCTCGGCCGCCACCGGCAACGCCTTCTCCAGGGCCGTCGAGGAGCAGGCGGCGAAAGAAGGCGCGGTTGCCGTCGTCATCTCGGCCAAGATCGAATCCGAGATCGCGACGATCTCGCGTGAGGAGCGCACCGACTTCCTGGAGACGCTCGGCCTCGAAGAGGCCGGCCTCGATCGCCTGATCCGTGCCGGCTACCGGCTGCTCGAACTCATCACCTATTTCACGGTGGGGCCGAAGGAAGCGCGTGCCTGGACCATCCATCGCGGCACCAAGGCGCCGGGCGCGGCCGGTGTGATCCACACCGATTTCGAGAAGGGTTTTATCCGCGCCGAGACCATTGCCTATGACGACTACGTCGCGCTGAACGGCGAAGCCGGCGCCCGCGACGCCGGCAAGCTGCGGCTCGAAGGCAAGGAGTACACCGTCGCCGACGGCGACGTGATGCATTTCCGGTTTAATACGTAAGCTCCACACACCGTCATTCCGGGATGGTCCGAAGGACCAGACCCGGAATCTCGAGATTCCGGGTTCGCGCTTTGCGCGCCCCGGAATGACGCCGTTACCGCGCCCCGCCCTGGTCCCGGATCGCGCCGAGATGCTCGTTGATGCGGAAGATGATCAGGATCAGTTCGGCGGCGATGCGCGAGAACACGATGCCGACGACGACGCCGGCGATAGACTCCAGCACCACCAGGAAGCCGCCGAACGGGCTGATCGCCATCGTGGTCAGGCCTGCGAAGATGCCGGAGAGTCCGAACAGGCAGATCACGCCGATTACCAGCCAGTAGAAGGTCTTGATGATCGTCGGCGTGATGAAGCGGTCCCACTGAAACAGATCGCTGAATGAAAACATTGCTCTCCCCCGGGCAAATCGGGCCTCCAGCCACGTCAATCGACTTGAGGCAGGTCCGGCCCGACTCGTCGAATGTAGCACGAGCCATGCGGGCCGGCGGGTTGAGATTGCCGCAAAGTGCGGCCACAATCTGTCATTCCCGCAAAGCTATCCCAAGATGACCCTGACCTTCGAAGATTTCCCACCCGGCCGGTTCGGAACGTTCGGCCCGCGCCATGTCAGCCGCGACGAGATTTTGGCTTTCGCCGCCGAGTTCGATCCGCAGCCGATGCACCTGGACGAAGCGGCGGCGGCCAAGAGCATGCTGCGCGGCCTGTCCGGCTCGGGCTGGCATCTCTGTTCGCTGATGATGCGGATGATGGCCGACGGCTTTATTGCCCGCGCCGCATCGCTGGGGTCTCCCGGCGTCGATGAGGTGCGCTGGCTGTCGCCGCTCAGGCCCGGCGACGACCTCATGCTCGACGTCGACGTCATGGAGGCGCGCAGCTCGAAGAGCCGGCCCGAGCTCGGCATCGTCAAGTTCAAATGCACCGTGCGCAACGCCACGGGCGAGGCGCTGTGCGAGATGACCTCGCCGATCCTGATCAAGCGGCGCGAGGGGGCGGTCTGATGCGGTTCTTCGAGGAGATCGAGATCGGCCATCGCCGCGAGATCGGCGCCTACATTTTCACGGCCGAGTCCATCAAGACGTTCGCCGCGAAATTCGATCCGCAGCGTTTTCACCTCGACGAGGAGGAGGGCAAGAACTCGCTGTTCGGCGGGCTCGCCGCCTCGGGCTGGCATGTCGGCTCGGCCTGCATGAGTCTGCTTGTCGCGGATGGCCAGCGTCTGGCGCGTGAGGCCGCTTCGCGCGGCGAGGAGGTCGCGGTGTGGGGGCCATCGCCGGGCTTTCGCGACCTGCGCTGGCTCAAGCCGGTGCTCGCCGGCGACAGCGTCAGCTTCGTCAACGAGGTCGTCGACAAGCGCACCTCCGGCTCGCGCCCCGGCTGGGGCATCTTGACGGCCCGCACCACCGGCACCAACCAGCGCGGCGAGCAGGTCTATTCCATCACCGCCACCGCGTTCGTGCCGATGCGAGCGAAGGGCGCGTAATTTAGAATCTATCGAGGCGGCCGCTCTGTCTTAACCTCTCCCCGCTTGCGGGGAGAGGTCGAATTCGATCGCA